>CBDUXI010000075.1:0-11390 GCA_965371175.1 uncultured bacterium | reverse complement strand
GTGGGACCGGGCCAAGACCCAGCAGACCTCAAACGGCCGGCCGATCGGGACGATCCTGAACGAACTGGGCCGGGTGGACCCGGAGACGCTCTCCACCTACGCCCAGCACTATCGCCGCAAAACAGTGTTCAATCTGTTCCGTTGGCTGGAAGGGGACTATACCTTCGAGGTGGATACCCATGCCGTGCCGACGCTGGATGCATCGCTGCCGCCCATGAACACCGACGATCTGCTGATGGAGGCGGCTTGCCGCGCCGAGGAATGGCCGATTCTGGAGGAGACCATCGGCAGCATGGGGAACATCTACTCCCGGGTGGGTGACGTACTCCCCGATGCCAGTGTCGAAACCGTGGTCAAGGAAGACGCACCCAAGGAAGAGGCGGCCGAGGACGACTTTGGCTTCATGGAGGAGGATGAGGCGACCGAGTCGTCCCCCGAAGAGGATGAACACATCTGGAGCCTGCTGGACGGCAAGCGGGATGTGAATAAAGTCCTCGACGACAGCATGTACGCCGCTTTTGAAAGCTGCCGCTCGCTGGCCTCCATCATCAACCGTAGCGGTGCCGAAGTGGTCGGCGAAGCCGCCCCTGCCGTGGTGGAAAATCCAGGCTTTTCGACCTCGTTTGAACCGGCACCTCCCAAGGTGCCGTCCTGGCCTGCCACGCTGGTTGGCATCGGTTCCGCATTGGCTGTTTTACTGTGCATCGGGCTGCTGTTAGGCGACCGGCCCACCGCGCCGGGCGGTGGAAGCCATGCGCTGTTGTACGACTCCACCGTCTCCTACCGGGACCACAAGGTGCGCCAGGCGCTTTCCCAGTTCCAACTCATCCATGGCACATATCCGGAGTCACTGGTAGAGTTACAGGCGCTGGGACTGCTGTCCGATCCCAAAACCGTGTCCGGGATACAGTACAATAGGGTCGGTAAAAGTTATACCCTCCACGGCGAGGCCGAACTGTAAGGTGTAATCCGCCTGCGCCGGGGGGACTTGTTTTCGTTTGCGTTAAGTCAGGAGTGTTTTCAATGTCAATGACCCGATTTGCTGCCTTTACTCCCAAAGACCTGGAAATCGTAAAGGCGTATGAGGCGGCGGTGGAAAAAGACCCCGATGCCATTGATGAGGATATCGTCGAACCTTACCGTGCCCTGATCAAGGACAATTTCGGCAAGTTGATGAGCACCATGATTGGTGAGATCGCCCGATTTTTTGACATCACCATCAAGCGCAAGGTTGACTGGAACGGGTTTTACGGCTGGAGCTTTTCCTACCACGAAAACTACATCTGCTGGTACGGCATTTCCTACCAGGGCAAAAATTTCCTGCAAACCTGCTTCGCGCTCAAGTGCGAAGGTGCCGGAGACGATGTGGTCCAGGGCCTGATTGATAACGAAGGCTATACCAGACAGGCGTTCGGGAAGGACGGCTCCGACTGGGTGACCAAGGAATTCTCCGTTGATGTGTCCGGCATCGAAAGCGATGAAGACCAGATGACCGCCTTTTCCAGTGTGGCCGAGGACCAGCTCGATATCCTGGAAATGTAACCCGCCCCCGTATTTTTACCTTTTCGGCCCCCGCAAAACCCATCGCCGGTTTGACAGAATTCGCATGTGCGGTTTAAGTTCACAGTGTGAACAATCCGGGCGATAATCAGGATTCGAGTGGGCAGGAGGCCGGCCGGAATTTTCGGTTGCTGGAGCTTATCCACGAAAACGGCACCCTCACCCAGCGGGAGTTGTCCCGCAGGATGAATATCGCCCTGGGGCTGGTCAACCTGTCGCTCAAGCGCCTGATGCGGCAGGAACTGGTCAAGGTCAGGAAACTTTCCGCCCGCCGGGTCTGTTACCTGCTGACTCCCACCGGCATGGTCGAAAAAGGGCGTCTTTCGGCCCGCTACCTGAGCGACTCGTTCGCCACCTATCGAAACGCCAGAAAAGCCTTCCTGAACCGGCTGAAGCAGTTGCGTGCAGAGGGGGTTTCCCGGGTGGTGCTGTACGGCGACGGCCCGGTGGCGGAGGCGGCTTTCCTTACCATTACCGAATTGGGGATGACGCTGGTTGCCGTGTCCGGGGCGTCCAGAACTTTTCTGGGGCAGCAGCCGATAGTGCTTGCCGACCTATCGCCGGAAGGCGTGGATAAGGTACTGTTTGCCGGGCAGACAGCGCAGACAGCAGACTGCCTGACCGAGATGAAAACGGCGGGAATGGACAGCGCCATGCTGGAAGATTTGACGCAGACCTTGCTGAAGGAAGACGCCTGACGGCGGCGTAGGCGGATTTAACCGGAGGGACGGACAGGACATGCAGTCGGATATTGAACTGGCCATAGAGGCCGCCCGTATCGCGGGCCGGGTCATCATGGGGTATTACAAGGACGAGTACGAGATCAAGGAAAAGGGGGTGGATAACCCGGTGACCACCGCCGACCTGGCCGCGGACGAAATCCTGAAAAAAACCTTGCTTGGCGCGAGGCCCGACGACGGCTGGCTGTCCGAGGAAACGCAGGACTCAAGCGACCGGCTGTCCCGCTCACGGGTGTGGATTGTGGACCCGATTGACGGCACCAAGGAATTTATCAACGGCATCCCCCAGTTTGCCGTTTCCATCGCCCTGTGCGTGGACGGGCGGGGGCAGGTGGGGGTGGTATACAACCCGGCCCGGGACGAAATGTTTTCGGCGGTACGGGGAGAAGGCGCCATGTTAAATGGGGAGCCGGTCCGTGTGACCGAGCGGAAGGTCATCTCCGGGGCGTCTATTCTGGCCAGCCGGTCCGAGGTGGCCCGGGGCGAATTTGAACGGTTCACCGGCGATTACAACATCACGCCGATCGGCAGCATTGCCTATAAGCTGGCGCTGGTGGCTGCGGGGAAAGCCGACCTGACCTTTACCCTGACCCCCAAAAACGAGTGGGACTTTGCCGCAGGCGCGCTACTGGTCAGCGAAGCGGGCGGCAAGGTGCACATACTGGGCGGGCATCCCCAGACGTACAACTCTGAAGACCCGCTGATCAAGGGGCTGGTGTCCACCAATGCCCATCTGTTTGACGAAGTCATGATGTTGACTGGCGCCAAGTAACGCAGTCGGCAAAAAAAACGCCAGCAGGGGTTTTAAGGCCCCTGCCGGCGAAATTCATGGGGTGCTTCTAAAACCGTTGTGAGTGGTTCGAGTGCAAGGCGGACGGAGCGCAGGACCCGAGACATATCATGTGATAGGCGAGGGTGCGAGCACCGCCCAACGCAGCAATCGGACTGCTCACGACGGTTTTAGGGGTACCCGGTTACCGGGAGCGCTTGTTGGCCTTGTGCTCCAGCATATAGCGCAATCCCATCTGTTCCTGCTTCAGGGCGTGCAACTGCTGCTGGGCAGCCTGTGCTGTGGAGACAAAGTGGTCCAGCACCACCTGGTGTCCCAACTGCTCCTGATAGGTGGGCGTAGAAGAGATCTCCCGGTTCTTGTCCACATAATGGTCCAATACCACGGAATAGCCCATCTGCTCCTGCATCAGGCCGCTCGGATCAAACTTTCCGTTCCCACTCACATTGGCCAGACTGACGCCCACGGCGGCCATCAGTCCCAACCCCATCAAACCGAACGCCGTCCAGTGGGTGTTCTTCGTTTCTGTTTCTGTGTTCTTGCTCATCCTGTCGCGTCTCCAAACGTGCAATCGGGTGTACGGGACGACATGCAGTGCATCATCCCTGATATGCAGTTATCGGAAATTTGACGCCTAATATTTAGGCAAAAATGAGCAATTAGCTATTTTTTTTTCAGTTGGCCAGCAGTCGGGAGATTGCGCCCGCCACCCGTTCCGGGTCGGGGGTTGGACTGGCTACCGTGCCTGCGGCAAACAGTCCGCTGACCACCGCCTCTCCCGCTTTGGAGACGGCAAGCGCTTCACCCGCTCCGCGCTCCACGGCACTGCCCACAAACCCGGTGGCGGGCAGGTTGCCTTCAAGGTATACGAACAGGCCGGACAGTTCGGCCTGTTTTTCTGCACCGTTCTGTTCAAACGTGATGCTGGTCAGGTGCGTATCGCCATGCACGGCGGTGAGGGTGGCGTCCGTTTCCACGGTGATGTTGGGAAAATCGTCCAGCCGTTTTCTGGTATCGGCGCTCACGGCCAGTTTTTCGTCCGGGCACAGGAGCGCCAGGGCTTTCACCGTGGGTGCCAGGGTCAGGGCGGAGAATGCGGCCCGTTCGCCGTTTCCGGCCACGGCCACGGCCACGCCGGTAAAAAACGCGCCGTCGCACTCGGCGCAGCGGCTGACCCCCTTGCCGGACAGTTTTTCTTCCCCCGGCAGAGAAGCCGCCCGGTCACGGGAACCGGTGGCGATCACCACACTGCGCACCCGTACCGGTGCATTCAGGGTGATCAGCGTATGGCCGTTTTCATCGGATTCCAGCCCGAATATTTCGGTTTGATGCAGCGCCACCCCGGCCTGTTCCAGTTTTTTGCGCACGGCGTCGGTCTCCGGCTGCGCTCCCGGTATGTGAGGGGCGCGCTCAAACACCGCTATCCTGCCCCGTCCGGCAAGGGACTGCGCTACGGCCAGTCCCGACCTGCCCGCGCCGATAATGGCCACGTCGTATACCGCAGCGCCTGCGCTGGTGGATGCCCTGGCCGGGACATCCGGGTCCAGTTCTCCGGCCTCCACCATCTCTACCAGTTCGTCGTCCTGACCGATATACACGCCGTCCACGAAGATCTGCGGCACGGTCCACTCGCCGGTTTTGGCCGCCAGTTCATCGCGCACGTGGGGGGTGAGGGTGATGTCGATTTCCCGGTGGGGGATGCCGCGCCCGTCCAGCGCCCGCTTGGCCACAATGCAGTAGGGGCAGGCGCGGGTGGTGTAGATCAGAATGTCTTTCATGGGTGGTGTCTTTCCGTCGTTATATCAGCGGTTCAATATGGACCGCACATACCTTTAACTCCGGAATCTTGCTTTTTTCATCCAATTTTGTGTTGGTGAGGGTATTTGCCGCCGCCTCGGCAAAGTGAAACGGCACGAATACCACCCCTGGCCTGGCCCGGTCAGTCACCAGCGCGCGCACCTCAATCTGCCCCCGGCGGGAGCGGATACGCACGGCTTGATCCGGAGCAATATCGAGTGCCGCCGCATCTTCGGGAGAGATCTCCACAAACCCTTCCGGCAGGGCTTCATCAATGCCTTTGGTGCGCCGGGTCATGCTGCCGGTGTGGTAGTGCAGCAGCCAGCGCCCGGTGGTGAGCATCAGCGGGTATTCGTCGTCCGGCAGTTCTGCGGGCGGCGCGAACGTCACCGGGTGAAATTTGCCTTTGCCCCCTTCACGCGGGAACGTTTCGGCATACAGGTACGGGGTGCCGGGGTGGGTTTCATCCGGGCACGGCCACTGGATGCCGCCTTTATCCAGCCGTGCGTAGGAGATGCCCGCCACGTGGGGCCAGAGGGAGCGGATTTCGTTCCACACGTCCTCCGGGCCGTCGTAGTCCATGGGCAGGCCGATGCGGCGGCTGACCTCCATGATGGTGGTCAGGTCGTCCTGTGCGCCTTCGGGCCGGGGCAGGGCGGCGCGCACCCGCTGCACCCGGCGGTCGGTGTTGGTGAAGGTGCCGTCCTTCTCCAGAAAACTGGCCCCCGGCAGCACCACATGGGCCAGGGCGGCGGTTTCGGTCAGAAAGATATCCTGCACCACCAGCAGCTCGAGCCGCTTCAGTGCCTCGGTGGTTTTGTTTACGTCCGGGTCGGACAGGATCGGGTTTTCCCCCAGCACGTAGATGGCCTTGATTTCCCCCTCGTGGGCGGCGTCGGTGATCTCCACCAGGGTTTTGCCGATCCAGTCGGGCACCGGGCTGTTCCAGGCGGTGGCAAATTTTTCCCGTGCTTTCGGGTCGGCAATCAGATGGTAGCCCGGCAGTTCGGTGGGAATCCCCGCCATGTCGCAGGAGCCCTGCACGTTGTTCTGGCCGCGCAACGGGTTCACCCCGGTGCCTGCGCGTCCCATGTTGCCGGTGGCCAGGGCCAGATTGGTGAGGCACAGCATGTTGTCGGTGCCGGACGTATGCTGGGTGATGCCCATGCCGTTGTAGATGGCGGCCGCTTTGGCCTTGCCGTACAGCCGGGCGGCGTCGATGATCTTGTTTGGGTCCACCCCGGTGATGGTGGCGGCAAACTCCGGGTTGTACGGCTGGGCCGCGGCAATGGTCTCTTCAAACCCTTCGGTGCGGGCGGCAATGAATTCGTGATCCAGCAGGTCCTCTGCGGCGATGACGTGCAGCATCCCCAGAAACAGGGCGGCGTTGGTGCCCGGTTGCAGATCGAGCCAGATGTCGGCCCATTCCACCATCTCGATGCGCCGGGGATCCGCCACAATCAGCTTGCTGCGCCCTTCCTTGATGGAGCGCTTGAGCTTGAGGGCCGATACCGGGTGGTTTTCGATGGTGTTGGTGCCTGCGGCAAACACTACGTCGGCCACCAGAAAGTCGTCGGTGCTGTTGGTCATGGCGCCGGTGCCCAGGGCCATAATCAGCCCTTTGGTGGAGGCGGCGTGGCACAGGCGGGTGCAGTGGTCGATGTGGTTGGTGACCAGCCCGCCCCGGAGCATCTTCTGGAACAGGTAGTTCTCTTCGTTGGTGCATTTGGCCGACGGCATTCCGGCGATGGCTTCGGGGCCGTGTTGATCCTTGATGACCAGCAGTCCGCCTGCCACCCGATCCAGCGCTTCTGCCCACGTGGCCGGGCGCAGTTTTCCATTTTCGCGCACCAGCGGGCCGGTGATGCGCTTGCCTTTTTCGGGCACGCGGCCCAGCCGGTCCGGCGCGCCAAGCCGATCAGGATGGTTGACGAAGTCGTAACCGAACTTGCCTTTCACGCACAGGGCGCCGTCCAGGTTGGACGGGTTGTCGTGGGTGGCGGTGATGCGAATGATCTGATCGCCCGCCAGGTGCACCTCCATGCCGCAGCCCACGCCGCAGTAGCCGCAGATGGTCTCCACGGAGCGATCCGGTTCCGGCAGCCCTTCGGATAGCTGCTCGCGCAATGCCCCGGTGGGGCACACGTCGACGCAGTGACCGCAGAACTCGCAATCGAGCACGTCGTCGAAGGCGGCGGAGACTTTCAGGTCAAAGCCGCGCCCTTTCCAGCTGATGGCGGTGACCCCGCGCCCTTCGTCGCAGATGCGAATGCACTTGCCGCAGGCGATGCAGGTGGAAAAGTCGCGGATGATGAACGGGTTTTCGCTTTCCGTGGGCTGTTCCCGCACGGCACCCGCAAACATGCCGGGGCCGGACAGGGATAAAACATCCGCCAAGTCGTGCAGTTCCGTATGGCCGGAGGCGGCACAGGCGGTGCAGTTTTCCGGGTGATCGGATAGTTGCAGGGCAACGATGTCTTTCACCAGTTGGGTGACTTGTGTGTCGTCGGTCACCACGCGCATGCCGTCGGTCACCGGGTGGGTGCAGGCGGCGATGGGCCGGGGCTCGCCCTCCACCTTGACCAGACAGGCGCGGCAGCCGCCGAACGGGCTGGTGTTTTTGTCGTAGCACAGGGTGGGGATGGGCACGTCCGCGGCGCGGGCGGCTTCCAGCACGGTGGCCCCTGCTGCGGCGTCTACCTGCACGCCGTTGATGGTGAGGGCGATGGCGGTTGTCATACCTGAGCCTCCTGTTCGCACTGGCCGGTAGGGCAGCGCCCGGCAAGGTGCGCGTCAAAATCGCTTTTAAAGTGGGCCAGGGCGGTGGTGATGGGGTTGGGGGCGGCACGTCCCAGCCCGCACAGGGAGCCTTCCCTGACCACTTCGCACAGCCGTTCCATCACGCCCAGCTCGCTTTTGTCGGCATGGCCTGCAATGACCCGGTCGAGCCGTTCCACCAGCCGCACGGTGCCGATGCGGCACGGGGTGCATTTGCCGCACGATTCGTTGGCCTCAAAATTTTCGAAGTAGCGGGCCAGCCCCACCATGCAGGTTTCATCGTCCACCACCACCAACGCGCCGGAGCCGAGCATGGAACCGACCTGGATGAGGGAGTCGAAGCCGATGGGGGTGTCGAGCAGCGCTTCCGGCAGAAAACCGCCGTCCGGCCCGCCCACCAGCACCGCCTTGAAGGCGCGTCCGTTTTTCATGCCGCCGCCCAGGTCAAAAATAACCTCCCTGAGCGAGGTGCCGAACGGCACCTCCACCACGCCGGGGCGGCGAATCGCCCCGGACAGGGACAGCAGCTTGGTATCGGCCATGGCCTTGGGGTGGGCCATCACGAACGTGACGGTGGCCAGCGTCTCCACATTGTTGACCACTGTGGGGCGGCCCATGTAGCCCACCACCGCCGGGCGCGGCGGCTTGGCAGTCGGCATGGGATTTTTGCCTTCCAGGGTGGCGATCAGGGCGGTTTCCTCCCCGCAGATGTAGGCCCCCGCGCCTTTGCGTAGCTGGATGTCCAGCTTAACGCCGCTGCCGAAGATGCCGTCTCCCAGATAGCCGCGTTTGCGGCAGAAGGCCAGCGCCACTTCCAGCCGGTGCACCGCCGTGGTGTAGGCGGCGCGGGTGTAGATGTAGCCGGTATCGGCCCCGGTGGCGTAAGCCGCCAGCATCAGCCCTTCCACCACCGCGTGGGGGTCGCTCTCTAACAGGGTACGGTCGGAAAACGCGCCGGGATCGCCCTCGTCGCCGTTGGCAATGACCACCTTGCGGTCTGTGGGTTGATCCGCCGCCAGTTGCCACTTGTCGGCGGTGAGAAACCCGCCGCCGCCCCGGCCGGTCACCCCCGCATCCCGCACCCGTGCGATCACCTTGTCCGGGGTGGATTTCAGTGCTTCCTGAATGGCCCGGTAGCCGCCTTCGGTTTCGTAATCCACCAGCGAATGGGGGTCGATCAGGCCGCTCTTTGCCAGCAGGGCCGTCCGTTGCCCGGCATAAAACGGAATTTTTGCCAGATACGGCACGTCCGGGTAAACGATGGACTCGCTATCCGCCGGGCGCTGACCGACCAGTTCCGGGCTGTCCTGTGGCCGGGTGCGGAAAAAATGCGTGCCTAAAATTTCGGCCACCCGGTCCGGTTCCACACCGCCGTATACCACCCGTGGGCGGCCCGGTACGTGAATTTCGAGCACCGGTTCCGCGTGGCACATGCCCATGCAGCCGGTACGCACCAGATGAATGTCGCGCCCGCCTTCGCGGATAAAGGTTTTGGCGGCGTCGAACACCTTGTCGGCCCCCGCCGCCAGCCCGCAACTGCCGGTGCCCACAAACACGCGGGGATAATTATCGGGGGGGATCATGCGCCCGTCTCCCGGTACGGGGCCAGCACGGCTTCCAGACCGTCCAGATCGGGGGTGCCGTACAGGTCGGTATCCACCATCAGCACCGGGGCCAGGGAGCAGGCCCCCACGCAGGCGGTGGCAAAGAAGGTGAATTCACCGTCCGCATCGGTTTCGCCCGGTTCCACTTGCAGCATCTTTTTGCAGGCGGCCACCAGCTTGCCCGCGCCGTTCACGTGGCAGGTGGTGCCGGTGCACACTTTTACGTGGTGGCGGCCCTTGGGGTCCAGATAGATATCGTCGTAAAACGAGGCGGTGCTGTAGACCTCGCCGGTGAACCGCTCCACCGTGCGTGACAGAAACTCCACCATGGGGCGGCTTAAACAGCCGTACAGGGCGTGTACGGCAGTCAAGAGCCCCATCATGTCCACCGCCTCCGGCGCGCGCCGTCTGGGGGCCGTGGGGGCGTGGATGAACTTGCCGATGGTGCGGGTGAGCTTGCCCTGCCGCTTCGGGTCGGACTCCACCTGAGCCACGTCGACCGGGGGTGGCCCCAGGGTGGCACGGTAGATTTTTCGGTTGGGCCTCGCCGTTCGCTCCAAGCGGAACTCCACTAATTTGTGAGGGATGCCCAGACGGTCGGCAAGGTCCAAACGCCGCGCTCCCCGGTGGTACTCCACCTAATCAGGTCCGTCAGTCACGCGGCGTGGCTGAACCGAATTTTTATCACGGGGAGGGTGGATGGTCAAGCCGGATCGGCCCCATCTTTTCGTATCGTTGCCTTCCCCCTTGTGCAGACCGGCAAATTTTGCCACGATGCCGGGGTCTTTTCGTCACAACGATGTATCGATTATCCACTGGATACCAAGGGGAGGGACCACCTCATGAAAAAACGTTTTTTTGCACTGGTCATGGCCGCCGTGCTGACGGCACTGGCCGCCCCCGCCTTTGCGGGCGAAACAGAAATCACCTGGCACGGCCATGCGGCGTTTGAGATCACCACGCCGTCGGGGCATGTGTTCTGGATCGACCCGTGGCTGAACAACCCCAAAAATCCCAACGCCGGGGAGGGCAAAGACCCGGTGGCGGAGGTCAAAAAGGGGGATTACATCCTGCTGACCCACGGCCACTTTGACCACACAGCCGACGCCGTGGCGCTGGCCAAACAGACCGGAGCCAAGTTGATATCCAGCTTTGAACTGGGGAGTAACCTTGTGAAATTACAGGGTTTTCCCGCAGAACAAGCCGGGTTTGACAGCCTCATGAATCCGGGCGGCAAACTGACCCTGGCCGACGGCACGGTGACGGTGCAGATGACCCCGGCCATTCATTCTTCCAGCGTAAAGAACCCCAAGGCCGGGCCGAACGATCCGGATCTGGTCTACGGCGGTCAGGCGGGCGGGTTTATCCTGAAAGTGGATGACGGCCCCACCATCTATCACACGGGCGATACCGACTTCTTTAAGGAGTTATATGTCCTTCGCCACTGCGGTTGCGTGACCGTGGCGCTGGCCAATACCGGCGGGCATTTCGGCATGGAGCCGGATGTGGCCGCCTATGCGGTGCGGGCCATCGGTGCAACGTACGCCGTGGCCCACCACTACGGCACCTTCCCGGTGCTGGCGCAGGATACCAGCGTTTTTGAGGAAGCGCTCAAGGGCGGCCACGGCTGGAAATTCTGGAGGAGCAGCCCCGAATTTGTGCCGCTGGAGCCGGGTGGGACGCTGGTGTTTGACGGCGACAAGCTGAAAAAGTAACGCAGCGCATGTATTGGGTAGTACTGGGCGCCGTGTCGGTGGCCGTGGCGCTGTTGATTGTCCGCTGGGGCAAGGCGCGCAAGTGCAACGTGCTGGTTGCAGGCAGCCCCGCCCCGCGCTTTGTGCTGGAAAGCCATGAAGGCACGAATATCGATTCGGCAGAGCTGAAAGGCAGTTGGTATGTCATCTACTTTTACCCCATGGACGACACCCCCGGCTGCACCCTGGAGGCGTGCGCCTTCCGGGATCATTCGGACGCGCTGGACAAGCTGGGGGTCCGGGTGCTGGGGGTGAGCACCGACGACATTGCCTCACACCGGGCGTTTGCCGAACAGTACGCGTTGAACTTCGCTCTGCTGGCCGACCCGGACGGGCTGGTGGTTCGGCGCTTTGGTGTCAAAGCCCC
>CBDUXI010000074.1:0-11507 GCA_965371175.1 uncultured bacterium | reverse complement strand
GCTCGATCAGGGTGAAACCCTTTTGGTTGCGCACATTGTGCATTTTCTTAAACATCTCTCTATCTCCTTGCCTCGTTAAACTCGGGTGGTCTGTGTCAGCCATCCATTTAACGCCAGGTTATTTGCAAGGCACATGCCATAAATAGGTAGAAACACCTAACCCGCTGAATTGTCGTAGATATACTTACTTATGCGCCCACGCGCCCCCGATCCCGGACGGGGCCGGGAGGCCGGTTTGGCGTTCAAAACTGTGCGGACTGGGTAACCGCCTACCCACAGGCGGGCACGGGCGGAGGCGGAGGCGGTGTTATGGTGCGGCGAAGGTGGGGCTGGGAGGTTCAGTGGACATGGGTGTCAGCAGCTCCTCCAGGGCATCCGGGTTGCCAAAGCCCGCCTGCCGGAAGCGTTCCTTCAGGTCGTCGTTATCGGTATCCAGTTGTAGCGACTGCACCCACGCCGCGCGGGCCTCTCCGGAGTGGTCCGTCTCCAGCAGAATGCTCCCCAGGTGGTCGTACATGACCGCATCCATCTCCGGCGTCTGCTCAATCGCCCGGCGCTGGTACTTGAGCGCCGCAGGATATACCCCCTTCATATAGTAGACCCACGCCAGACTGTCCAGAATGTAGCCCGTGTCGGGTTTTTCCTTCAGGGCCCGTTCAATCAACTCCTGGGCATAGTCCAGTTGCTCCCCCCGTTCGGCCAGGGCGTAGCCCATAAAGTTGAGGGCGTCCGCGTGCAGCGGGTCCTGATCGATCACCCAGCCGATCTCCCGGGCCATGTCTTCGTGCCGGTCCAGTTCGTAATAGGCGGCTCCCAGAGAAAAACGGATATCCACCCGCTCGGACTCGATGGCCATGGCGCGCTCCAGCACATCCACCGACGCCTCATAGCGCTTGGCCTGGGAGTGTCCCCAGCCGATGAACAGGTAGAGCGACAGGTCGTCCGGGTGCTCTTCCAGGGCGGCTTCCGCCGCCTCGACCTCCCGGTCGAGCCCTTCGGGGTCTTCCATAAAATGGGCCAGATAACCAATCTGGATATGCGTCCGGTACAGTCCGGGGTCTACCTCCAGCACCCGCTCGAAAACCTTGCGGGCCGCTTCGTTCTGCTCGGTTTGCTGATACAGCGATCCCAGAAATTCCAGCGAGCGAATGTCGGAAGGGTACAGGTTGAGCACCCGGGTCACCACTTCGATGGCTTCGGCCTCCTGCCCGTTTTCGGCCAGCACAACGGCCTTGCGGTAGAGCACCGCCGGGTTGTTTGGATTGAGCCGCAACACCCCGTCGAGCTGCGCCAGCACCTGCTGCAGATCCCCCTGTTTGATGTAGAGCTGGATCAATCGGTCCCGGGCCACGCTGCTGGCGGGGTTGACCTCATTCACCACGGTTTTGTACAGCGCCATGGCCTTGCCGGGCTTGCCCGCGCGTTCGTGGATGTCGGCCATCTCCAGATAGGACGCCTCAAACGAGGCATCCTTGCGAATGGCGCGCCGGTAAAACTTGAGCGCCCCACGCACGTTCCCCTCCGCACGCAAAATACGGGCTTCATAATAATCGGGCAGCGCCGACGTGGGATCCACCTTGCGGGTCGTGGCAATCAGTGCCCGTGCCTGGTCGTACCGCTCTTCGCGAATATTGGCCAGAATGAGCAGGTAATACGGCTTGGTATCTGCCGGATAGCGTGCAATCAGGCTGCGGTATGTCTGTTCGGCCTGCTCAAAATTTTCTTCCTTCAGGTACAGGGAAGACAAAAACAACAACAGCTCCCTGTCTCCCGGATATGCGGCAAGTGCCACCTCCGCCGTTTCGATGGCGCCCTGTATATCGCCATTTTTTACATACAGGCTCGCCGTCCGGAACAGCAACTCGCGGGAGTCGGGGATATACGTCAGCGCGGCCAGGTATTCGGACAGAGCCAGATCGTACTGCTGGCGCAACTCCAGGTTGTAGCCGTTTAAATAGTGGTAGTAGGCGTGCGGGTCGGGCCGGACCGGGTCCGGCGGCAGCACCGGCGCAGGCACTGCCGTCTGCACCGGAACATCCGCCGTTTGTGCCGGCAGGCTGGCGCAGCCGGGGGTCAGCACGGCAAGCAGACCGACCAGCGCGCACGGCGGGAGCAGCCGCCTGAAACGAGTGTGGATCAAGAACACCCCCTGATCGGATTTTGGGTGCGGACACCCGGCCCGCATGGAACGGGTCGCCGTTGTTTTTGCTGGTTCAATGCTACGGCTTTTTGTCTTTGGACGGTGTGTCCGGTTCGTCTGGCTCACGGTCAGACGGCTCATCCGGCGGTGCATCGACACCTTTCCTGAAACCCCGGATCGCCTTGCCCATCCCCTCACCAATCTGCGGCAGCTTCCCCACGCCAAAGACGATGAGGATGATGACCAGAATAATGAGCAGTTCCTGAAAACCCAGACCAAACAAAATAAGAAATCTCCTGTTGCCGTTAAGGACAGGTCATTATAGGCATGGGTCGGCAAGGGCCGCAAACCGGCCCGGTGCGTGGGGGAAGCTCATCATCCGGCGTATGCCGCCGCCTGAGCATGACCTTCATCCAGGTTGTCAAACCGGGTATAACGGCCCAGAAAGGCCACCTTCACGGTGCCCGTGGGGCCGTTACGCTGCTTGCCGATGATGATATCCGCCCGCCCCCGACGACCGCACTCGCACGGGGTGTCTTCGCCGCATTCGCACTCCTTGTAGAACTCTTCCCGGTAGACGAACATCACCACGTCGGCATCCTGCTCAATGGCGCCGGACTCACGCAGATCGGAGAGCATGGGCACCGGCGGCTTGCGGGATTCCACCGCACGGGACAACTGGGACAGGGCCACCACCGGTACGTGCAGTTCCTTGGCCAGGGCCTTTAAGGAGCGGGAGATATCGGATATTTCCTGTTCTCTGGAGTCGGAGTTGCGCCCGCGCATCAGTTGCAGATAGTCCACCACAATCAACCCCAGGCCGTGCTCCGCCTTCAGGCGGCGGGCCCGGGTGCGTAGTTCGATCACGGTCAGGGCCGGGGTGTCGTCGATAAAAATGTTCGACTCGGACAGACGGCCTGCCGCCGTGGACAGCTTGGGCCAGTCCCGATCAGTCAGATGGCCGGTGCGCACCCGGGACGCATCGATACGCGCCTCGGAACACAGCATGCGGGTGAGCAGTTGGTCCTTGGCCATCTCCAGCGAGAAAATCGCCACCGGCTCGTTGCCCTCAATGCCTGCGTGCTGCGCCATGGTCAGGGCCAGCGCGGTCTTGCCCATGGACGGACGGCCCGCGATGATGATCAAATCGGACGGCTGGAACCCGGCGGTTTTTTTGTCCAGATCGGTCAGGCCCGTGGGCACGCCGGTAATTTCTTCCTTGCGCTCGTACAGCCGTTCAATGGCCGAAAAGGCGTCCTTGAGGGCGCTCTTGACCGACACAAACCCCTGCTTGACCTGCTGTTCGCTGATGGCGAATATCTCGCGCTCGGCGAAATCAAGCAGATCTTCCACCTTGTCGGTTTCCTGATAGCCGCGCGCGGCAATTTCAGTGGCGGTGTTGATCAGCCCGCGCAACACCGCCTTGTAGCGCACCACCTTGCCGTGGTTGCGGATGTTGGCGGCGGTAGGGATCACCTCGGTCAACTGGGCCAGATAGGCGGCGCCGCCCACCTTTTCGAGCCTGTCGGCATTTTTTAAATGCTCGGTCAGAGTAATCAGATCGATGGGCTCCCCCTGGGAGCTGATGTCGAGCATGGCGCGAAACAGGGTGCGGTGGGCTTCCCGGTAGAAATCTTCCTCGCGCACCACCTCGGCGGCCTTCATGAGCGCATCGTTCTCAATCAGTACCGCGCCCAGCACAAAACGCTCCGCCTCCAGGTTCTGGGGCGGCAGTTTGGTCAGTTGGGGTTCAGCCGCCATATCTAGCGACCCCCTTTGTTTGCACGGGCCACCAGGGCATCCAGATCCGTCGATACCGCTTCCGGCTTGCGGCCGGGGGCGCTCAGGATCCAGCCGTCCCCCTGCACGGTCAGTTGCGCCGCGCCGTCCGCCTCGCTGGTGAGGCCCGTCACCACGGAAAGCCCGGCTTCCCGCAGGCGTGCCGCAAGCTGATGGGCGGCAGGCAGATCACCGGTCACCACGTAATCGAGGCAGGGAACGGCCACGGCCACGCTCGCCCGGGACATGGCCTCCATCACCCGCTCCACATCCAGAGCAAAACCGGTGGCGTCCATCGGGTGGCCGAAGCGACCCATCAGGCCGTCGTAACGGCCACCGCCGCCCAGCTCGAATCCCACATCGGGCACCAGCGCCTCGAACACCAGACCGGTGTAGTAGTTCAGGTCGCGTATTTCTCCCAGATCTACCAGCACGTGCTCGCCCATGCCACACTCGGCAAGGCCCGCCACCACCGCTTCCAGATGATCCAGTGCAGCAACGGCCTCCTTGCTGCGCGTCAGCTTACGAGCGGCGGCAAACACCTCCGTACCGCCAATTAAAAACGGTATCTGCGTCAACGCATCGATTTGCTCCGTCGCCACTCCGGCCTGGGTCAGTACGGTACGGATGGAGGCGGCATCCTTGCGGGCAACGGCGCGGGTCAGTTCCCGGGAGGCGCCGTCAGGCAGGTCCATCCCGTCCAGAATCGCCTGAAAGTAGCCCGCCTGCCCCATGGCCACCACAAACCCGGACAGCCCCAGTTCCCGCAATGTCGAGATTAACAGGGAGACGATCTCCACGTCGGCGGCCACGCCGCCCGGCCCAAGCCGTTCCGCACCCACCTGAAACACCTCCCGCGGGCGCCCCCGGTGGGCCTCCTGCTGGGTATAGACATTGGTGGCATAGCCGTACCGGTGGGGCACGGCCGGGTCGTCCTTGCGGGCTGCCGCCATGCGCGCCACCTGGGCGGTCACATCCGGGCGGATGACCATCAGGCGGCCGTCCTTACGGTCTTCAATCTTATAGCCGCGCGCCACCACATCCGGGGCCAGCCCGCGGGACAGAATATCCAGATATTCAAACAGCGGCGGCACCACCTCCCGGTAGCCCCAGCCGGAAAAGGTGGACAACACCCGCGCCTCCACATGGCGCTTTTTGGCCGCCACGTCAGGAAAGAACGCCGCTCCCCCCTGGGGCACAGCCGTGACGGGCAGACCGGTGGCAGGCAGGTCGGGGATAGACGGTTTGGGGGCGCGGCTCATGGGTGCACCTTTTGGTACGGGTCGATACCCGCGCGGGCAGGTGACCCATGCAGGTTGGCAAACGAAAAATCGGCAGCGCCGGCATTGTAGCCTGTTTGGATCAAAATTCGAACGGCTCCTGCCGCAATGTTACGGGCCATTGTCCACCCACAAACGGTCCGCCGTGTTTAACCGGGGAACGCGGGCGCACAATCTTTACAGGTAAATCTGCTTGACGGTAAGGATATTGGGCACGGCACGCAGCTTTTCGAGCACCTCGTCCGAGACCTCCTGATCCACATTGACCACTGCAATCGCACGGCCTCCGGCCTTGTCGCGGCCAAAATTCATGAGGGCAATGTTGGTGCCGGCATCACCCAGCACCGTGCCGATGGCGCCAATCACCCCCGGCGTGTCCTGGTTGGAGAGGATCAGCATATAGCCGTCGGGGACGACCTCCACCACGATTTCGTTGAGTTCCACGATGCGCGGCTCGTTGCGGCTGGTAAGCAAACCCACCACCCGGCTGGACTTGCCTCCCGCCTCGACGGTCAGGGTGACCGTAGGGGCCAGCACGTCGTCAGTATCGGCCCCCTTGATCTCGACCACCTCAATACCGCGCTCCTTGGCAATCACCGGGGCGTTCACAAAATTCACCGTGTCTTTCAAGATGGGGGCCAGCAGCCCCTTTAATGCCGCGATGGTCACCGAGTCCACGTCCAGTTCCGCCACCTTGCCCTGATAGTTGACGGTCACCCGGTCCAGCCCGCCTTCGTAAATCTGCGACAGGGCGCCGCCCAGCTTTTCGGCCAGGGTGATGTACGGAGAGATAATCGGTGCCAGGTCCGGGGCCACGGACGGGAAGTTCACTGCGTTGCGGATTACGCCGCGCACCAGATAATCGGCAATCTGCTCGGCCACCGCCACCGCCACATTTTCCTGGGCTTCGTGGGTCGAGGCCCCCAGGTGCGGCGAGCAGACAAAGTTATCGAGGGTCAGTAGCGGGTGGTCGGCGTTTACCGGCTCGGCCTCGAACACGTCGAACGCCGCCGCGGCCACACGGCCTTCCTTCAGGGCCGTGTAGAGGGCGTCTTCATCCACCAGCCCGCCCCGGGCGCAGTTGACGATACGCACCCCTTTTTTCATGGTGCTGATGGTTTTGGCGTTGACCATGTGTTTGGTTTCCGGGGTCAGCGGCGTGTGCAGGGTCATGAAGTCGGCGCGGGAAAAAACAGCCGGCAGGTCGCACAGTTCGATGCCCTGTTTTTCGGCCCGCTCGGGAGACAAAAACGGATCGTAGGCAATCACGTGCATGCCAAACCCCTGGGCCAGCCGGATCACATGGCTGCCGATCTGCCCCGCACCCACCACACCCAACGTCTTGCCGTACAGCTCCACCCCCATGAACTTGCTCTTTTCCCACCTGCCGTCTTTTAGCGACGCTGTGGCCTGGGGAATATTGCGGGCCATGGCGCACATGAGCGAAAAGGCGTGCTCGGCGGTGGTCACGGTGTTGCCGCCGGGGGTGTTCATGACCACCACGCCGCGCTTGGTGGCCTCGGGGATATCCACGTTGTCCAGGCCCGTGCCCGCGCGTCCCACCACCTTCAGGTTGTCGGCTTTGGCGATGATATCGGCCACCACCTTGGTGGCGCTGCGGATCACCAGCCCATCGTAATCGCCAATGATGGCGGCAAGCTCTTCCGGGCTGTTGCCGGTATTCACATCCACTTGGATGCCCTCGGCGGAGAGGATTTCCTCTACCCGGGAAGACATCTTGTCACTTACCAGCACACGCATTTCGGCCATGGGACTTTTTTCCTTAAATAACGCTGACAGGCTCCGGCGGGATCAGTTCGCCCGGAGCAGTTCCTGGGCGCGCTTTACGCCCGCACCCAGATTCACCTTGCCGCCCAGGTCCGCCACCACCATCTCGATCGCCGATACGGCGATGATCGTATCGAAGGTGTCCGCATACCCCAGTTGGGCCAGCCGGAACACCTTGCCCTTCAAGTGATCCTGTCCGCCGGCGGCGGTGACCCCGTAGCGGGTACGCAAGGTTTTGTAAATATCCTGCCCGTCCACGCCTTCGGGCGCATTGACCGCAGTCACCGCCGTGCTGGGGGTGCCGGTGGGAAACAGGGTGAGCCCTGCGGCCTTCAGCCCCTCGCGGGTGGCGTTGGCCAGCCGTTCGTGGCGGGCGTGCACCCCTTCCAGGGTTTCTTCGCGCACCATCTTGAGCACTTCCTTCAGGCCCACGATCAGGGAGACAGCCGGGGTAAAGGCGGTCTGGTCACCTTCCAGCGATTTCTTCTCCTTGGCAAAATCGAAGTAAAAACGCGGGCATGTGGCATTGGCGTTGAACCGCCAGCCCTTTTCGGACACCCCCACAAACGCCAGCCCTGGCGGCAGCATGTACCCTTTTTGCGAGCCGGACACCACCACGTCGAGCCCCCATTCGTCCATGGGTATGTTGGTCACGCCCATGGCGGTGATGGCGTCCACCACGCACAGGGTATCCCGGCCCTTGGTGATCTCGGCCACGGTTTTCACATCGTGGGCCACACCGGTGGAGGTTTCACTGGCCTGCAGATACACGGCCTTGATGGACGGATCGGCATCCAGCGCCGCCTTGATCTGGCTGACGTCCACCGACTCGCCCCAGGTCACCTTGATCTCGATGGCTTCCACGCCGTAGGCGGTCAGGATCTTGCCCCAGCGCTCGCCGAACTTGCCGCCGTTTACAAACAGGGCCTTGTCGCCCGGAGACAGAAAGTTGGTCACCGCCCCTTCCATGCCGCCGGTACCGGTGGCCGCCAGAATCAGCACCGGCATTTCGGTCTGATACAGGTATTTCAGGCCTTCCTTCACCTCGGCGAACACCTCGACAAAGTCGGGGGAGCGATGATGAATCATCGGTGCCGCCATGGCGTTTAATACGTTGGGGGGCACGGGCACCGGACCCGGAGCCAGCAGATACTTCTTGAAAGTCAAACGATACGCTCCTTGAAAAAAACAGTACGACAGACACGGCCACACAGGCGGGCGAAACAAACGTCACCTCGCCATCACCGGATTCACGGCCCGACACCGGGCCAAAAAGAGTGAAGCGGCGTATTTTATGGGTTTTGACCTGTTCGGGTCAACGGATTCCGGTGGATACAGGCCACCCAGACCTCGCCCCAACAAGACAAAAAACCCACCACCTTTGCAGGCAGCGGGTTTTTTGCGCCTTCCCGGACATGCCGGGAAGGGAAGTGGTGGAGCCGGGGGCGCGCTATGTAATCACCCACGCCCCCGTCCCCTGCGCGATTTACAACAATCCCGGATCAGAACCGGTGAAAAGTTCCGTCAACCTGTAGCAGACGGCCTGTATCCGCATCCGCAAACCCCGGCTCGATGGATACCATCTGATAGCCTTTTCCGGTCAACAGGGCCAGCATGTCATCAAACAGCATTTCATTTTTATACAAGGGAATCAGGGACATCTCAAGCTGCAGGGTATCGATGTGCTGGAGCGACTTTTCGGCCCCCTTGATCACGCTGGACTCGAAACCCTGAACATCGATCTTCATGAACACGGACTACCCCTCCCGCAGGATCTCCCCAAACATCCCATCGACCGTGCGGATCTCGATTTCCTCCGTGCCCACATACCTGGATTCCGGCGCAAATTGCTCGTGGGCGGGCAGCATGTCGTGAATGGAACTGCTGTAGGAGTTGCCCGCAATGTTGATTTCGCCCACCCCCTCCTGGTCACCCAGGGCGCAATTGAACGTCTTCCATGCGGCATCTGAACGGCTGCACGCAACCAGTTTCCGGTACGCTGCCTTGAGCGGCTCAAAGGAGATGATCTCCCCCTTGAATCCAAGTCTTCTGAGTGCCTGCCCGTACTGTCCGACATTGGCGCCCACATCGAGCACCACTTCCACGCCATAGACGTCCAGCAACCGCTTTCTGCGGGCAACCGGATGGGTCGGCGGAGAGTACCAGACGATATCGACGCCCGTTTTTCGGACCAGCTTCCGCACGGTTTGTATCAGACTCATTGGGTCCTCACAACCTCCCTGCCGGGGAGTGCATCACTTCCGGCATCGTGTATGAACAGGCCTAGCCACCCGGCCCTCGGCACCATATCTACCACATACTCATCGGCAATGAGTCTCTCCTTAGCCAAGGATATTCCACCTCTATAGATGAAGTCAGTGGGATCGGAAGGATCGAATGTCCAACTTTCTGACTGCCCGTCAACCGTGCTTCCATCCGCGCCACGGCCCTGAAAGAGATCGAAACCAAGCCATCCCGATCATCCGGGTACACGGCCACAGTCGGCACCGGGCCAGAAAGGGGGCGCCTTGTATGAGTTTTCGCCTGCTCGGATCAACGGATTCCGGTGGATACAGCCCCCCGGACGGGCGTCATCTCAATATGTCTTATACGGTAAGAACTTCCCGGATAAGACGACGTTGACACGGTCCCCATTCGGGTTTTCTTCGCGTTGTATGTCCATTGAAAAATCGATGGCGCTCATGATTCCGTCACCAAATTCTTCGTGAATCAGCTCCTTGATCGTGCTGCCGTATACGTTCACGATTTCGTACCAGCGGTAAATTAAGGGGTCGGTGGGTACGGCAGTTGGCAGGGAACCCTTGTAAGGTGCGATTTGCAACCAGGCCACCGCCTCATCCGGTAGCCCGAAGATTTCACCAACGATCCCGGCCTGCTTTTTATCGAAGGTCATTTGCCCCAGACAGGCTGCGGTGGTCCACTCCTTTGAAAGCCCCGTGGCACTTGCCACATCACGCCACTTGATGCCTTTTTTCACCTTCTCACAAAGGATGAGCCGGGTGACGTCGTCTCGGTTTTCGATCATTTCAAATTCCTTTAGTACAGCTTGTTCAGCAGAAACACAATCACGATGGCCAGAATCAGTGACACCCCCTGCCAGAAAGCGCCGGGGTTTCGTTCCATTAACGGGGGGCGGGCTTTATTTAAAAATTCCTGGTTCGGGTGACGCAGGTCGTAAAGAAATTGGGAAATTTCCTCGTACCGCTTGTCAGGGTTCACCTGAACGGCCTTTTGCACGGCACCGTCTACCCAGGCGGGTATTTCCTGTTCGTTGTCCAGTACGGAGGTGTATTGCAGCCTTCTTTGGGCGGCAACCGATTTGGCGCCGGGTATCTTGGTGCCGTACGGGAACCGGCCGGAGAGCATATAGTAGGCCAGCACACCCAGTGAATACTGGTCCGACCGCCGGGTGCCGCGTTCACCGACAAAATATTCAGGCGCGCTGAACAACGCCGTGCCCAACAGGTGGCTCTGTTTGGTGTCGACGGCTCTTTCCACCAGACCTGCAACCCGGGTGGAGCCAAAATCGATGATCTTCACCGTACCGGTTTTATCGATCATGATATTGCCGGGGTTGAGGTCCTGATGCAGCATCTCCATGCGGTGGAAAGCCCGCAGCCCTTTGGCGATCTGTTCAACAATCCCCCTTACGGTTTCCATGTCCGGTTTCGGGTTGTCGATCAACCACTGAGCCAGCGTTTGTCCCTCGATGAACTCGGTAACGGTATAGAGGTAATTGCGCTTGCGATCCTGCAGGCTGGCTTTGAGTACGTTTGCGCTGTTGATCCGCCGGGCGATCCACTCTTCCATCACGAAGCGCTCCAGATAGGCCGGATCGTCCCTCAGGTCAATGGATGGAATTTTGATAATGACCTGGGTGTTGGTTTCTTCGTCCAGCGCAAGGTAGACATGGCTGCGACTGCTCGAATGTACCTGCCTCAGAATGAGGTACCCGTCAAACTTCATTCTTGCGGTTAGCAGGGGGGGGAAGGGCAGTTCATCGATTTGCTGGTGAACCTTGAGTGCGGCCCCCCCCGGGAGCTCATCCACCCGAACGATCTGAATCGTGAGATTGTCTCCGCTGCCTTGCTCGTAGGCGTGCTCAGCAATGGCCCTGGCTGCGAGGTCAAGATCCTGGCTGTGGTCACTGATGGCGCCGGAAACAAACCGGGCATCGGCCAGAAATTCGTACACACCGTCGGTGGCCAGTATGAAGATATCCCCCGGGTTGACGCGCAGTGACTGATAATCAATCTCACACTGGGCGTCTATGCCCAGCGCCCGGCTGAGGTAGCTCTTGTCCTGCGTGACCCAAAGCCTGTGGTCGTTGGTCAGCTGCTCCAGCGCATTTGATGTGAGACGGTATATGCGGGTGTCTCCAACATGGAAAATGTGCGCTGTGTCGGCTTTGATGATTAAGGCGCTCAGCGTACAGACATACCCTTTATCCTTGTCGAAACGGTGCTGACTGCTCTGGGTTTGGGAATGCAGCCAGGAGT
>CBDUXI010000073.1:0-11646 GCA_965371175.1 uncultured bacterium | reverse complement strand
CTCCTCGCCTTTCAGGACGTGGCGATCATCGGAAGGGTCGCGTCCCGAGACGTCCTCGTAGGTGAAGTCGGATCCCACAAAGCTGGAACGCTTGTCATCCGCCGCGATACGCCGCACCAGGTCCACGGCGGGCACGAAGATCCAGCGCTCGTCCGCCTTCCCGGGATGCTTCCAGACCATGAAGGTCATGCGGCGCACGTCGCCCGGCTCGTGGAAGTAGATGAAGTATTTCTGCTCGCCTCCTTCCGCCTCGTCCCGGCGCAGCATGGTCATGACCCGGGTGCGGGTGTGGCCCTCCCGGTCGATGAGGCGCATGGTCACCCGGGCCTGCATGTCGTCCCCGGCGTAGTGGAAGGCGACCTGGGAGCGCGCCACGATCCGGGGCGCCGTGGGGGCGTCCTGAGCCGAGACGGAAACCGGGGTGACGAGGGCTAGGAACATCATCAACGTCAGTACGCGTCTCATGACTCCCCTCCGGAAAGGACACGCGGCCCGACAAGGTGCAGGGCCGCCGGCAGCAGGAACAGGGTGGCCAGGATGGAGAAGGCCATCAGCAGGGCGAAGAAGATGCCCACCGTGACGTAGGGGGCCAGGGTGGAGGCGGTGAGGGGCAGGAAGCCGATGGAAATCACCACCGCGTTGCGGGCGATGGCCCGTCCGGGCTCGCCGAACATATAGCGGTGGGCGTCGTCGAGATTCCCCGTCTCCGCATAGCGGGCCCTGAAACGCGCGATGAAGTGGATGGCGAAGTCGATCCCCAGCCCCAGGGCCAGGGAGGAGCAGACCGCGATGGGCATGTCGTATCCCTTACCGACCCAGCCTACTAGGCCGTAAGAGAGCAGGATCGACAGGGACAGGGGCACCATGGCGAGGAACCCCAGGGACAGGGAGCGGAACGCGAACGCCATGAGCACGAACACCACGGCAAAGCTGCCCAGGATGGCCTTGAGCATGCCCCCCACCATGAGGTCCTGCCACACCTTGTTGATGTAGGTCAGGCCCGACCACTTCAGGGTGATCCCCGGCGGGGGCGGGTCGGTTGCCGTGAAGGCCGCCAGGCGCTCCACGACCTGCTGCATCTGGCGGTTGTCACCCCCCTTCATCTGCACCCAGACGTTGGCCTGGGAACCGTCCCGGTTCAGGAAGTTGTCCAGGTCGTCCGGGTCGCCCATGGACGAAAACAGGAACAGGAACTGGCCGACCGCCTCCGCCGTGTCCGGCACCCGGTCCCAGGCCGGGTCACCATCGTGCAGGACGTAATTGATGCGCTTCACGATATCGGCTACCGAGGAGGTCTTGCCCACCAGGGGGTCGGCCTCCAGGTGGCCCTGAGCGCGGGCGATCCAGGCAACCGCCTGGGGGCTCTTCAGCGCCTCCGGCCGCTCCCCCGCCACCCGCAAATAGGCGGTGTAGGTACCGCCGAACTGCCGGTTCATGACCTCGTCCGCCACCCGCATGGGGTGGCCCGGCTTGAACCACTTGACCGGGTTGTCGTTGACCTCGATGCGGGCAACGCCGCCGATGCCGACAGCCAGGGCCACGAGGCTCGTCAGCAGTATCGCGCCGGGGCGGGCGGCGGAAAGGCGGGCGATGGGGGCCAGGAGCCGGTCCAGCAGCGGAGCCTGCGGAACCCCCTTTCCGGGCATGGCCCGCTTCAGCCTGTCGTCGCTCATCAGGCTGATGACCGCCGGTACAATCGTCATGGAGAACAGCCAGGCGGCCATGATGCCGAAGGCGACGAACAGGCCGAACACCCGCACCGGCGGGATGTCAGCCAGCGCCAGGGAGGCAAAGCCCGCCGCCGAGGTGAGTGAGGTCATGAGCATGGGCCGGTAGAGGGGGCGCATGCCCTCGATCAGCGCCTGGCGCTTGTCCCCCGTCACCCGGTAGCGGTCGAAGAACTCGCTCAGGACGTGCACGTCGTCGAGGATGGCGATGGGCATCAGGAATACCGGGATCATGGAGCTCATGATATGCACCGTGTGGCCCGTGCCAATCAAAAGCCCCATCGCCCACACCACCGCAAACATGGCGTCCATCCCCACCGGCAGCAGGAACGCCGGACGGCGGAACAGCAGGTAGACCAAAAGCAGGATGACCATGAACGCCGCCGGGGCCACCACCGCCATCTGCATGAACATGTCGTGGCCGAAGGTGTCCTCGGCCACCGGCAGGCCCGCCAGGTGGACCGTCTGGCCGGGGAGCCGCTCCCGCTCCAGGATCGTCTCGATCTCTCCGGCGATCCGGTAGCTCATATCCTTGCGTTCGATGGGGACGTAGAGGGCGAGCGCGGTGCCGTCGCGGGAGGCCAGCTTGTCGGCCAGGAACGGGTTCCCGGCGATGTCGGCCCGGATCCGCTCGGCGGCCTCCCGGGTCGGGGGCACCTCCGCCATGACGGGACGGATGTCCAGGAGCCCTCCCGCCGATTTCACGTTGTCGGTGGTGGTGAGGCTCACCACGTCGGGGATGATCACCCCGTCGACCTGAAGGATCGCGTCCGTGGCCCGGGAGACGGCGGCCAGCGCCTCCGGGCGGAACACGCCCGCCGGGTCCACGATCCCTACCACGATCAGGTCGCGGACGCCGAAGTCGTGCTTGATCTGGTTATAGAGAACCCGGTCCGGCTGATCGGCGGCCAGCATGTTCTCCGGGTCGGTGTCGATGCCGATCTTGGGGAACTGCAGGCCGAACAGGAGGGTGACGGCCAGCACCACCCCGATCACCGTGCGGGGCCGGTCGAGGGCGAGTCGGGTCAGGCGTTCAAGGGGCACAGTATCACCTTAAAATGTGAGCACCCGGTCCGATTCGGCAACGATCCGGTGTTCTTTGGGCAGCGCCTTGCGCAGGTTGTTCGCGGCCATCAGGCCGCCGATGCCGCAGCCCGGAATAAGAATGGTTTTGCCCTGCGTCATGGTCAGCTCTCCAGATCGTTGCGCATGCGCTCGAATGTCTCCCGGTCGATCTCGCCCCTGGCGTAGCGTTCTTTCAGGATGTCGAGCGGGTTTTTGTTGGTGGGCATTCCCGGCCCGCCCAGCCCGCGTATCAGGAAAACGATCAGCACCACCGCCCCCACCAGGCCGAACACCATAAACAGCATGCCCACGCCCATCATGGCCCCCATACCGTCCATCATCTCTCCCATGTCACCTGTCCAGCCCATCGCGTCATCCTCCATTGAGAGCGGCGAGGCCGGCGCCCTTCTCCACCGGCAGGCCCAACTCCCGCCATTCCGGCATGCCCTCGGCCATGCGCACGGCGTGATATCCGTTTTCCCGCAGGGTCTCCACCGCCATCACCGCCAGTACGCAGTACGGTCCCCGGCAGTAGGCCACAATCTCGCCGCTTTTCGGCAGTTCCGCCAAGCGTCCCTCCAGTTCCTCCAACGGTACGGAGATCGCCCCCGGCACGTGGCCCGCAGCGTACTCTTCGGGCGGGCGCACATCCAGCACGGTGACGAGCCGGTCGCGGACGCGTGCAAGGAGTGCGTCCCGGTCCACCGGCTCCATGCCTTCCCGCGCCGACAGAAACTCCCGGCTGATGCGCTCCACCTCGGCCAGACGATCCTCGGCAAGGGTGCGGATGCTCCGGTAAAAGGCACACACGGCGCTATCCGCAATTCGGTAGGTAACAAACAGTCCGCGCTTTTCACCCACGATGAGCCCCGCCTCCCGCAATACTTGCAGGTGGCGGGAGGCATTGGCCATCGACAGGCGCGCCCCTTTCGCCAGCACTTCCACTGTGCGGGGGGCCTGGCAGAGCAGGTCGAGCAACTCCAGCCGTACGGGGCTGGAGACCGCCTTGCCGATGCGGGCGAACTGCTCGAAGATCGTTTCCTTGTAGCGGCGGGGTGTGTATGCCATCGCAATCCATCCGAGATAAATAAAGTATTCAATCAAATAGTAAACTACTCTTGTGCGAAGTCAAGGTCAGGTTGCAACAGGGCGGTCCGGTGTCGGCAATGGGCTGGGGATCGGGCCGGGACAGGGCGCACAAAACCGCCCGGTTTGTCACCGGGTGCGGGGGGAGGAAACCGTTTGTCGTTGAGGCCGGGGAGGGGGGCGCTATCCCTCCCGGTTAAATCCCAGTACAGAGAGTCCCAGCATACCGATGCCAAAGGCGAACAGCACGCCGACGTTCATCAGCACCGGACGGTCGAACTGGCCGATGGTCACCCCGCGCAGCACGTCCACCCCATAGGTGAGCGGATCGGCGTGGACCAGGGCGTTCATCCACGTGGGCAGCCCATCGATGGGGAACATGGCGCCGGACAGAAAGAAGATCGGCAGCACGATGAAATTCATGATCACGGTAAAGCCCTGCATGCTGTGCATACGGCATGCGGCGGCCAGCCCCATAGCGGTCATGGCGAACGCCACCAGAAACATGAGCGGCACCAGCCGAACGATGACACCCAGCGACAGATCCACCCCGGCGATGGGGGCCAGAAGCAGCATGATGCAGCCTTGCCCCGTGGCCACCGTGGCCCCGCCCAGCACCTTGCCAAGAGTCACCGCCCAGCGCGATACGGGGGCCACCAACACTTCTTTCAAAAAACCCACCTCCCGGTCCCAGATCACGCTGATGGCGGAAAAGGCGCTGGTGAACAGGATGGTCATGGCCACGATGCCGGGGAAGATGAACGCCATGTACCCTTCCTCGCCGCCCCGCCCGAAGCCCCGGGTCAGACCGTGGCCCAGGCCGGTGCCCAGCACCAGCAAAAACAGGGTGGGCTGAATGAGCGAGCCGATGATGCGCGGCTTGTCGCGCACAAAGCGGCGCACGTCACGCAGCCAGATGGTGTAAACTCCCATCAGGTTGTGGGTCAGTGGCGGTGTGCCGTTCATGAGCTTTTGCCCCGCCGGGTGCTGGATTTGATATTCGAAAAATGATCCGGCTGATCGGCGTCGTCGCGAATGTCCTTGCCGGTGAGGGTCAGAAACACATCGTCCAGGGTGGGGCGGTGGACCTCCACCCGGCTGATGGCAAGGTGCGTATCGGTCATGAATCCGGGCAGAAACCCGGCCCCGTTTTTTACCTGAAATGTCACGCCGGTATCGGTGGCCCTTGTTTCAAAGCCGTACTTGCCAGAGATGTCGGCGGCGGCGGATTTGGGATTGTCGGTGTCGATCTCCACCCGATCATCGCCGACCCCGGCTTTGAGCGCATCCGGCGTATCCAGGGCGATGATCTTGCCCTGATCCATGATGGCGATGCGGTCGCAGTGCTCGGCCTCGTCCATGTAGTGGGTGGTCAAAAAGATGGTGATGTCGTGCTCGGTGCGCAGCTTCAGGATGTATTCCCACATGCGCCTGCGGGTTTGCGGGTCCAGCCCCAGGGTAGGCTCGTCCAGAAACAGCATGGCGGGGCGGTGCAACAGCCCGCGGGCGATCTCCAGACGGCGCTTCATGCCGCCGGAAAAGGTGCGCACCAGATCGTCGGCGCGGCCTTCCAGCTCCACGATTTTCAGCATGGTGTCGATGCGTTCGGCGCGCTCTTTTCCGGGCACGCCGTAGAGCATGGCGTGGAAGACCATGTTCTCTCTGGCCGTCAGGCGCTCGTCCAGGCTGGGGTCCTGAAATACCAGACCGATTTGCTGGCGCACCTTGTGGGGGGCGGTTGCCACGTCGTACCCGGCCACGGTGGCGGTGCCGCCGGTGGGCGTGAGCAGGGTGCACAGCATGTTGATGGTGGTGCTTTTGCCCGCGCCGTTGGGGCCTAAAAAGCCGAAAATTTCGCCCCGGTGTACGGTCAGGTCCACCCCTTTGACCGCGTGGATGGCGCGGGGGCCGTTGCCGAATGTGCGGGTGAGGCCGGTGGCCTCGATGACGGCGCTCATTTTCCCTTGCCGGGGCCCAGGGTTTCCGTGTGGATCACGTGCACCCCTTCGGGGGCGGTGAAATTAAACCGGGCGACCTCTACCGGTGCGTCAAGCTGCTGGTTGGTGAAGCGGATTTCCGAGCGGTTGCCGCCGGGCAGATTCAGGATCACGCGGGTGATCATGCCGCTGTTCGGGTCGATTTTCAGATAAACGCTCCGGGGGCCGTTGGGATGGCGGCGATGGGGAATCAATTCCAGCTCATCGGTCTTGTAGATCAAAACTTCGTAGACCTCTGGAATCCGGGTGACGTCGGCCAGCAAAAACAGCGGTATCTGCCGGTCGGACATGGGGGTCAGGTTGCTGACCATGGCCTGATTCTGTGCGGGCATGTAAATGGTCACCGTGCGACCGTTCACAAAAATCTGCTGGTCGCTGCCCTCTTGATAGTCCCAGCGCATACGGTCGGGCCGGGCAACCTGTACCGTACCGGTAAACTGTCTGGCTTTGGAAAACCCGGCAAAGTGGGTTTCATGCACAAAGTCTGCGGTCAGGGTGGTCATATTCTCGTGGGCGGCCAGCATGTGATCGAGCGGGCTTTTTGGCGGCTCTGCGTGTGCAGCGGTCGCAAGCACGGTAACCAGGCACGCCAGTGCCCCAAGCCACAGGGATGCCGCGCGCATCAAATCGTCTGTTCGCCGGAAAGATGATCGGGACGCACCAGCACCTCGCGGGGCCGGGCACCGTCGGCGGGACCGATCACGCCGTCTTCTTCCATCAACTCCATCAACCGGGCGGCGCGGGGGTAGCCCACCCGCAGGCGGCGCTGCATAAAGCTGGCCGACGCCTTGCCGGTTTCGGCCACCAGATGCACGGCCTTGTCGTATATTTCGTCCCGCTCGTCGCCCTCGCCCCGCGCGGCGGTGGGCAGACCGGGGGTTTCCGGGGGCAGATCGTCCACCTTGAGCAGGTCCGGATCGTACTCGGGGGACTGCTCGTCCTTGATGAACTCAACCACCTTGTGCACCTCGGCGTCGGACACGAACGCGCCGTGAATGCGCCGGGGGTCGCTGGTGCCGGAACCCAGATAGAGCATGTCGCCCCGGCCCAGCAGTTGCTCGGCGCCGTTGGCGTCCAGAATGGTGCGGGAGTCGGTTTTGGACGACACCTGAAAGGCGATGCGGGACGGGAAGTTGGCTTTAATCAAGCCGGTAATCACATCCACGGACGGACGCTGGGTGGCCAGAATCAAATGAATGCCCGCGGCACGGGCCATCTGCGCCAGCCGGGCGATGGGGTCTTCAATCTCCTTGGCAGCCACGGCCATCAGGTCGGCTAACTCGTCCACGATTACCACGATGTACGGCAGCTTGCCGTGTTCCGCCGGGGTTTCGCCCGCGTCGATGGCCTCTTCGCGCCAGGTTTCGGCCTTTTTGATAAACGCGTCGGTGGTCACAGCTTCGTTGTAGCCGATGATGTTTCGCACCCCGGCCTGCTGCATCAGCTTGTAGCGCCGCATCATCTCCACCACCATGCGGTGGAACAGCTTGACTGCGTCTTTCGGGCGGGTGATGACCGGGTGAATCAGGTGGGGGATGCCGTCGTACACGGACAACTCCAGCATCTTCGGATCGACCATGGCCAGTTTGACGTCGTTGGGGGTGGCCGAAAACACCAGACTGAGGATCATGGAATTCAGCCCCACGCTCTTGCCCGAGCCGGTGGAGCCAGCCACCAGCAAATGCGGCATGTCGGCCAGATCGGCCACGATGGGGGCACCGAAGATATCTTTACCCAACGCCAGCGGGATGCGCATGCCCGCCTCGGTAAACTGGTTGGAGCGCAGCAGTTCCTTAAACGCGATCGTCTCCCGGTGGGCGTTGGGGATTTCGATGCCCACCACGCTCTTGCCGGGAATGGGGGCGACAATGCGTACCCGGGTGGCGCTCATGGCCAGGGCCAGATCGTCGGCCAGTCCTGCAATTTTGCTGATCTTGACGCCGGGGGCCGGGGCAAACTCGTACATGGTTACCACCGGGCCGGGGTGGACCTGCTCGACCTTGCCTTCCACGCCGTAATCGATCAGTTTTTTTTCCAGCACCTGGGAGGCAGCGGTCAGTTCATCGTGAGAAATTTTGCTTTTGGATACGGGCGGATCGCTCAGCAGATTCAACGGCGGCAGGTTATAGGTGCCGGTGCTACGCATGAACGAGAGCGACTCCTGCGCGGGAGCAATATCGGCCAGTTCCGGCTCTACGATTCGGGGCTTGCTGCTGTTGAATTTACTCATTTTGCGGGTCACGGCAGGGCCGCTGAGGGCACCCAGCATGCGCTCGTTTTCCATGCGCCGGTCGCGGCGGGCCTCCAGGTGCCGTTGCACGGCAGCAAATCCCACCGCCGCCGTGGCCCAGGCCCGATGCAGGGTGACCGCAGGACCCATGACCACGGACAGCACAAACAGGGTGCACAGCAAAATGGCGGTGCCCACCGGGGCAAAGAACGGCAGCAGGGTAGAGGTGATTATCTCGCCTGCCGATCCGCCCGCGCGGCCAAACATAATGGGGCCGTCGTAGAAGGTCCACACCGAGGTGGCCCACAAATCCAGCAGCGCCGGAGTGGCCAGAAAGAACAGTACCCAGCCGACGACACGTAGCCCGCCGGGGCGGATGACACCCCCCTTGAGCGCATTGATGCCCAGAAACAGAAAGACCAGCGGCAGCACATAGGCGCAATCGCCCAGCACCCGCAACATGCCGTCGGACAGATGCGCGCCGAAGGTTCCGGCCTTGTTGTAAACAAACGGTGCGGGAATGGGTGCCATCGGGTCGATGGCGGCCCGCAGCATACCGGAAGATGCCCACGACGGGTCGTCCACGGTGTAACTGCCCAGGCTCACCAGCATCAGGGTGGCAATGGCCAGCAGCACAATGCCCCCCACTTCGGCCAGTAAAAAACCTTCCGGCCGGGCCGTTTCTTTTTTTCCCTTCCTCACGTTCGCCATAACGGCTCCCTACATTTCCAGAATCATCGGCATGACGATGGGTCTGCGGCCCAGCGTACGCGAGATATATTTTCGGGTGCGGTTGCGGACTCTGGCCCGCACCACCTCGACATCGCCCAGGGCGTCTTTGTCCAGGGAGTCGAGTGCGCCCTCCACCACGTCCTTCAATTCGTCGATCAACCCCGGGGACTCCTCTTCCACCACAAACCCCCGGGTGAGAATTTCCGGCCCCAGCAGGCGTGCACCCGTGTGCATCTCAATCCCGATGACCACGATAAGGATACCCGCTGCGCTTAAACTCTGACGATCCCGCAGGATAACCGTGCCGCTATCGTGCACCGCGTGGCCGTCTACAAACGTGCGTCCGGCGGCCACCGGATCCAGTTTTACCACCTGCTGGTGGCTGACTTTCAAGCGCTCGCCATTTTCAATTATAAAAGTCCGTTCCGGGGGCACACCGTGGGCCTGTGCGGTCCGTGCGTGGGTGTGCAGGTGCCGCCATTCGCCGTGAACGGGCACAAAATAACGGGGCCGGACAAGTTCCAGCATCCGCACCTGCTCCTCTTGCGCCGCATGGCCCGAAACGTGGATTTCGGACAACTGGTCGTGGATCACCCGGGTGCCCATTTTGTACAGGTGATTGACCACCCTGCCGATGGACAGTTCGTTGCCGGGAATGGTGCGGGAGGAGAGCATCACCGTATCGCCCGGATGGATGGTGATGTTCCGATGTTCCCCGATCGACATGCGCGACAGGGCGCTCATGGGCTCGCCCTGAGAGCCGGTGGTGATGATGACGGCCGGGGTATCCGGGTGGTCCTTGATGTCCTCAATCGGCACCACTGTGTTTTTGGGGTATTTGAGGTATCCCATTTCGTGGGCAATGCGGGTGTTCTGGGTCATGCTGCGACCGACGATGGCCACTTTTTTGTTGTTGGCGTGGGCCGCGTCGATCACCTGCTGTACCCGATGAATGTTGGACGAGAACGTGGCCAGAATCACCCGTCCGGGGATCTCGCCGAACAGCCGGTGCAGCGAACGCCCCACGTCGCTTTCGCTGCGGGTAGAGCCGGGCCGTTCCGAATTGGTGGAGTCGGACAGCAGGGCCAGCACCCCGGCATCGCCGTATTCGCGGAAACGGTCTTCGTCGAACAGTTCGCCATCCACCGGCGTGGGGTCGATCTTGAAGTCGCCGGTATGGATGATCACCCCGGCGGGGGTGGTAATGGCCAGGGAGGCGGCGTCGATGATGGAGTGGGTCACGCGGATGTACTCCACCGAAAACGGCCCTTTTTTGGCCGTCTCTCCCGCGGGCACCGGGATCAGCTTTGTTTTTTTGTCCAGGCCGTGCTCTGCCAGCTTGGCCTTTACCAGCGCCAGGGTCATGGGGGTGCCGTACACCGGCACGTTGATTTTATCCAGCAGGAACGGCAGGGCGCCGATGTGGTCTTCGTGGCCGTGGGTCAAAAACACGGCTTTGACCTTTTTTTTGTTTTCCAGCAGATGGGTCAGGTCGGGGAAGACCATGTCCACCCCCGGCATGTCGGCATTGGGAAACAACACCCCGCAGTCCACCACGATCATGGTGTCCTGACATTCGTATACCATCAGGTTCATGCCCACCTCTCCCAGCCCTCCCAGGGGGGTTACGATCAGGGGCGGGGTCTTTTTTGTGGTGGTAGCGGGCATGGTTCGGGGCGTCCGGATGCCGGGAAAACCGCATCGGGACGCCTGTGAAATGTAGCATATCGGGCAATCCGTGCATATCCCGCCAGCACGAAGCGGGGGACCGGCAAATGAAAGGTTGACGCTTTAAAGCCGCGCCCGGATGATAAGCACTGGGTAGAATGACAGGTTTTCCTCACCACAAAAGGTTGTGCGAATGGCGACGATGGTCGCCTGCGGCGCTTTGCGCGTGGCTCTGTTTGTCCTGCGTCCTGCTCGGGCTGCCCGCGTCCACCGCCGGAGCCGAACCGCTGCCCCCGGTGGGGGAACTGATCAACAAGCCGCTGGCGCGCCAGGCGTTTGTGCCGGGGGAATCGCTGGTGTTCAACATGCGCTGGGGCAATATCCGCGCGGGGACGGCCACCATGTCGGTGTCTGCGGGGATAGACAAGTCCGGGCGTCCGGTGCACCGGCTGATCTCTACCGCCAAATCCGGCAAGATGCTGTCGATGTTCTATCCGGTCCGGGATCTGGTGGTGAGCTATCTGGACCCGGAAACCAGCCTGCCCAGAAAAATCGAGATCAACCAGCGCCACGGCAAGCGCAGGCGTTTCCGCTCGGTGGAGTTCGATCAGGCAGGCCATACTGCCGTGACCCACCAACCCGGACGGGAACCGGTCAAGGTGGAAATACCGCCCAACGTGCACGACATCATTTCGTGCTTTTATTACTTTCGCGGGTTGCCGAATATTGAGCCGGGTAACCCTGTCTCGGTGGTCGATGTGCATGAGGGGAAAAAAAACTGGCGTCTGCTGGTAAAGCCGCAACACCGGGAGCGGATTACCGTGCCTGCCGGAACCTTCGACACCTTTCAGATCAAGGCGGAGGTGCGTTTTAAGGGGGTGTTTTACGACCGGGGCGACGTGCGCATCTGGCTTACCGACGACGAGCGCCGCCTGCCGGTGAAGGTGCAGGTGAAGATTGCCATCGGGTCGGTCGTCATCGAACTGAAAAGATTGTACTTACCACCGGTCATTTCCCCGGGTGGTTCGGGCACCAGCGTCGAGCAACTCACCCCTTAGAGTGTGGCACCGGCGGCGGATATGCTGCCATCTCCTTCGTTTTTTTGTAAATCAGAGGCCACGCTGGGGCACGGTCATGTTCC
>CBDUXI010000072.1:0-11788 GCA_965371175.1 uncultured bacterium | reverse complement strand
CCGTTTGCGGACGAGGCCGCCCCGGCCGCCGACCCGTTTGCGGACGAGGCCGCCCCGGCCGCCGACCCGTTTGCGGACGAGGCCGCCCTGGCCGCACCGGCAGCGCCGGAAGAGGCCGGGCTGGACCTGAGCAACATGCTGGAAGGCAACGGTTCAGAAGCACCTGCCGCTGAGGAAGCGCCGGCCGCACCGGAAGCGCCTGCCGATGAAGGATTTGATATATCACTGGACCCCCCCGGCGAAGACGCAGCAGCCCCCGCAGCGCCGGCAGGCGGAGAGTTCGAGATGCCCGGACTGGAAGGTTCCGGCGGGGAAATTGAACCCGCGCCTGCTGCCGAGGAAGCCCCCGCCGCCCCGGCGGACGACATGTCCATCTCCCTGGACGGCGCACTGGACTTAAGTGGCGATGTGGAGCCTGCACCGGCAGCGGAAGAGGCCCCGCCGGGTGAACTTTCCCTCGACATGGATATAGGGGATGCACCCGCCGGCGATGCACCCACAGACGACATGGCCATCAATCTGGACGGCATCCCCGGCATGGAAGATGCCCCGGTGCCGGCTGCACCGGCAGAACCCGCTGCACCAGTAGAACCCGCTGCACCGGCAGAACCCGCTGCACCCATCGAAGCGGCCACCCCGCCGCCCGCCGACGACGGCCCGGTCAACATCGAAGAAGCGCTCGGAGAAGCCGAATTCTACGAAAAACAGAACCTGCGCGATGAGGCCGTGGCGCTTTACCAGAAGATACTGGAACAGGAACCGGACCACGAAGTGGCCGCCACCAGGCTGAAAGGGCTGGAGGAGTACAACAACGAGCAGAACTACGTGGACGGCATTGCCGACGAGTTCACCGACTGGACCGCCGCAGTCATGGACGCCGCCGAGGAAGACGGCGGTCTTGATCTGGACGAAGAAAAGGTGGACGAACTGGTGGGGGCCTTCCGCAAGGGCATCTCCGAGGAAGTGACGGAAGACGACTCCGACACCCACTACGACCTGGGGGTCGCCTACCACGAAATGGGCATGGTGGAAGACGCCATCGAGGAGTTGCAACTGGCCATCAAGGGCGTCTCGCGCTACGCCGACTCCTGCGTCATGCTGGCCCGGTGCTTTACCGATATGGGCAAACCCACCCTTGCCGTCGGGCAGCTCCGGCAGGCGGTGGAAAAAACCGGTAACGACACCGACGAGTGGGTCGCCCTCGCCTACGAACTGGGCTGCGCCCTGGAGGCCGCAGACGAAGGGGCCGAGGCGAAAAAAATATTTGAACAGGTGTACGCCCGCGACATTACCTTCCGGGATATCGCAGAAAAGGTTCAGGGCTGACCCCCCTTCCCTTTTCCCCAACGCGGTAAAACCGCTTTCGGGCACTTGAATCGGAACCGCGCAGACCTGTACGATTCAGGGTTCCATGGATGCCCTGCCCCCCCTACGCAAAAAGATTGACGCGATTGATGATCAGGTGCTGCGGCTCCTGAACGAGCGGGCCAATCTGGCCCTTGAGGTCGCCAAGGTCAAAAACGACCACAACGCCCCCCTGCATGTGCCGGAGCGGGAGCGGGCGATCCTTGCGCGGCTGGCCAAAGAAAACCCCGGGCCGTTCCCCACCACCGCACTCATGGCGGTATTCCGCGACATCATCTCCACCTGCCTGAACCTGGAAGGGCCGATACGCATCGCCTACATGGGTCCCCAGGCCACCTACAGCCATCAGGCCGCCCACCGCTACTTTGGCGCAGGATGCACCTTTGTCGCCAAAGCCAGCGTGCCCGATGTGCTCACCACCATCCAGAAGGGGGAGGCCGATTACGGCGTGGTGCCGGTGGAAAACTCCGCCGAGGGCAGCATTGCCGTCACCCTCGATCTGGTGGGGGCCTCCGAGCTTTCCGTCTGCGGCGAGACCGTCCTGCCCATTCATCACTGCTTGCTGGCCAAAGACACGCCCATCGAAAAGATCACCCGCGTGTACTCCCACCCGCAGCCGGTGGCCCAGTGCCGCACCTGGCTGGCCACCAGCCTGCCGGGGGTGGAAGTGTGCGAACTGGCCAGCACCGCGGTGGCGGCGGGAGAGGCGGCCAAAAACCCCGGCAGCGCCGCCATCGCCTCGCGCATGGCGGCAGAAACCTACGGCCTTTCGGTGCTGGCGGAAAATATCGAGGATACCGCCACCAACCGCACCCGTTTCTGGGTGGTTGCCGCCGGGGACCGTGCACCCAAAGACGCCAACAAAACCTCCTTACTGGTCTCCATCAAGGACCAGGCGGGTTCCCTGCATGCCATGCTGGCGCCGTTCGACAAGCACAAGGTCGGCCTCACCCGCATCGAGTCGCGCCCGTCCCGTCAGCAGCCGTGGGAATACCTGTTCTTCATTGATTTTCTGGGCATCCCCGAAGATGCCAACGTCAAAAAGGCCCTGGCCGAAGTGGAGTCCGGCAGCCAGTGGGTCAAGGTGCTCGGCACCTATGCGCAGGCCGATGAGGCCCGGGGCAAGTACAAGGCCTGACCTGTGGCCCGCCCCCTCGACCACATTGCCGGCATCACCCCGTACCAGCCGGGCAAGCCCATCGCCGAACTGGAGCGCGAACTGGGGGTCTCGCCGGTCATCAAGCTGGCCTCCAACGAAAACCCCCTCGGCCCCTCCCCCAAAGCCATGGCCGCCCTGCGTGCCGCCCTGGACGAAGGCGGCCTGCACCGCTACCCGGACGGCGGCGGCTTCTACCTGAAAGCCGCGCTCGCCAAAAAATGGGGGCTGTCCGCCGACCATTTCATCCTGGGCAACGGCTCCAACGAGATCATCGAATTTCTGTGCCGCACCTTCCTGGCACCGGGAGACGAAGTGGTGGCCGCCGACCTCACCTTTGTGGTCTACCGGCTCATTACCACCGCCGCCGGCGGCAAGATTGTCGAGGTGCCGCTGGCCAACCATGTGCACGACCTGCCAAGCATGGCCGCCGCCGTGGGCAAGCGCACCCGCATGTTGTTTGTCTGCAACCCCAACAACCCCACCGGCACCTACAACACCCAGGCGCAGGTGGAAAAGCTGGTCGCGTCCGTGCCCGACGATCTGGTGCTGGTGTTTGACGAGGCGTATGCCGAATACGCCACCGCCACCGATTACCCGGACACCCTGCCCATTTTAAAAGCGCGGCCCAATACGGTCATTTTGCGTACCTTCTCCAAGGTGTACGGCCTGCCCGCCTTGCGCATCGGCTACGGCATCACCTCACCGCAAATGGTGTCATGGATGAACCGGGTGCGGCAGCCGTTCAACGCCAACGATCTGGCCCAGAAGGCCGCCCTTGCCGCACTGGGAGACACGGCCCACGTGCAGGCCAGCCTGGGCGTGAACGAGGCGGGCAAAAAGAGGCTGGCCGCCTTGTTTGACGGACTGGGTCTGGCCCACCTGCCTACCGAGGCCAATTTTGTCTATGTGAACGTGGGCATGGACGGCGGAGAAGTGTTTTCCGAATGCCTCAAACAGGGCGTCATCATCCGCCATATTCACGGCGACTGGGTACGCATCACCATCGGCACCGACGCCGAACTTACACGGCTGGATCAGGTGTTTACCGAGGTCATTACCCGGTTGGGAAAAAAGGGGTAAGCCCCGTGGCCACCCGCACAAAAATCGGCACCGTGGCCATTTTGGGTGTCGGCATGATCGGCGGCTCGCTGGGGCTGGCGTTAAAGGCCAACGGCGCAGGCACAGTGCTGGGGGTCGATACCGGGCCGCTGGACGATGCCGTCAAGGCCGGGGCCATCGACCGGGGGGTCTCGCTGGAAGTTGCCGCCGCAGAGGCCGACCTGATCGTGCTGTGTACCCCCGTGGGGGCGTTTGCCGAACTGGCGACCGCCATCGCCCCGCATCTAAAACCCACCGCCGTCATCAGCGATGCCGGGTCGGTCAAGGGACCGGTGGCGGACGCGCTCACCCCCATACTGGGGCCGCGCTACGTGGGTGCCCACCCGATCGCCGGAAAAGAGCATTCCGGCGTGGGCGCCGCCGATCCGAATTTGTTTCACGGCGCCCTGTGCATCGTCACCCCGGACAAAAACAGCGACCCCGATGCGGTGGCCGCCGTCACCGCCCTGTGGGAACAGGTGGGCGCACGGGTGGAAACCATGACCGGCGATGTGCACGATCAGGTGTTTGCCTGCGTCTCCCACCTGCCGCATCTGGTGGCCTATGCCCTCATGGAAACGGTGGCCTCCACCCGCCCGGCAGGGATCGATCCCGCCGAGTACGCCGCCGGGGGCCTGCGCGACTTTACCCGCATCGCCGGCAGCGACCCGACCATGTGGCGGGATATCTTTCTGACCAACCGCACCGCCATGCTGACGCTCATCGGCACCTATCAGAAACACCTGGAAATGTTCCGCAAGGCCATCGAGTCCGGCGATGCAGAGACGCTCATGAATGCGTTTGAAACCGCCCGCACCATCCGCGATCAGGTCAGCCGATGAGCGCGGACACGGGCCGCCTGAGCATCAAAAAAAGCGGGCCGCTCACCGGCACCGTCACCGTTCCCGGTGATAAATCCATCACCCACCGGGCGGTCATTTTTTCCGCCATGGCCAAGGGGTTCTCCACCGTGCGGGGCTACCTGCCGTCGGAAGACTGCCGCGCCACCATCGGTGCATTCCGGCAAATGGGGGTGGAGATTCGCGAACGGGGCGGTATTTTGTCCATCGACTCCCCCGGCTGGCAAAAATTCAAAAAACCGCAAGACATCATCGATTGCGGCAATTCGGGCACCACCGCCCGCCTGCTCATGGGGTTGCTGGCCGGCCTGCCGTTTTCGGCCACCCTTACCGGCGACGACTCCCTGCGCCGCCGCCCCATGGCCCGCGTGGCGGGACCGCTGGGCCTGATGGGGGCAAAAATCGAGGGACAGGGGGACGAAAAACGGCTGCCCGTAACCGTTACCGGCAACGCGCTCACCGCGATCGACTATGCCACCCCGGTGGCCTCGGCCCAGGTCAAAACCGCCCTGCTGCTGGCCGGGATTACCGCCAAAGGCACCACCCGCATCACCGAGCCGTCCTTGTCCCGCGACCATACGGAGCGCATGTTGCCCGCCTTTGGCGTGGCGCTCGAGCGGGACGAACTGAGCGTGTCGGTGGCAGGTCGGCAACCGTTTACCCCGGCAGAGATCACCGTGCCGGGCGACCTGTCTTCCGCCGCCTTTCTGATCGTGGCCGCAACCCTGGTGCCGGAGTCGGAAATCACCATCGAAAACGTGGGCATCAACCCTTCCCGCACCGGGATTCTGGACGTGCTTACGCAAATGGGAGCCAACATCACCCACAAAAACGAGCGGGAAGAAGGGGGCGAGCCGGTGGCCGATCTGACCGTGCGCCACGCGCCGCTTTCCGGCATTACCGTCGATCCGGCGCTGGTGCCCCGCACCATCGATGAATTCCCCATTCTGTTTGCCGCCGCAACTTGTGCCAAAGGCGATACCGTCGTCACCGATGCCGACGAGCTCAGGGTAAAAGAGTCGGACCGCATTGCCGCCTCCGCCCGTGAGCTGACCCAGGCAGGCGGCAAGGTGGAAGAAACCCCGGACGGGCTGATCATCCACGGCCCCACAGATATTGAAGGCATGAAGTGCAAGGCGTACGGCGATCACCGGTTGGCCATGTCCATGGCGATACTGGGGCTGGTCGCCAAAGGCGTTATGACGGTGGAGGCCGCCCCCATTGCCACCTCATTCCCCGGCTTCGCCGATGTGCTCAGGGACGTGGGTGCGAAGGTAGAGGGGGGCGGCGGATTTTTGTAAATCAGAGGCTACAATGGGCAGCTTTTTCAGGCCACTTAGGTTTGCTCTGCTGGTTGGCAGATAAATACATCTGGAACATGATCGTGTCCCGGCATGGCCTCTGATTTACAAAAACCTACCCTGCCCGGCGGCATGGACGCCGCCCGGTTTCTGGCCGAGTACTGGCAAAAAAAACCGCTGTTTATCCCTGCCGCGTTTCCCGACTGGAGCGATCCCCTCTCCCCGGATGAACTGGCGGGGCTGGCCACCGAAAACGGCATCGAAAGCCGTCTGGTCCAAACCGGTAAAAAAAAGACCGACTGGCAAGTCGACCTGGGGCCGTTTGCCGAAGGCCATTTCAACAACCTGCCCAAAACCGGCTGGAGCCTGCTGGTGCAGGAGGTCAATCATTTTTCCCCCGCTGTGGCCGCCCTGCTTGCCGACTTTCGCTTTCTGCCCGGCTGGCGGCTGGACGACATCATGGCCAGCTTTTCCGCCCCCGGCGGCACCGTGGGACCGCACGTGGACAGCTACGACGTGTTTCTGATTCAGGGCTCCGGTAGCCGTCTGTGGCAGGTGGGCAAAAAGGACGATCCCACCGACCTGATCCCCGATCTGCCGTTGCAGGTGCTGTCCACATTCACTCCGGAGCATGAATGGCGGCTCTCTCCTGGCGACATGCTCTACCTGCCGCCGGGGGTGCCCCATCACGGGGTGGGGGATGCGCCGTGCACCACCTGGTCCATCGGCTTTCGCGCCCCTACCCACGCGGAAATGGCGGCAAGCTATCTGGGCGAACGGCTGGATGCCACCGACCCGAACGCCCGCTGGCAGGACCCGGACCTGTCCATTCCGGACGATCCGGCCCGTATCGACACCGCAGCCATCAAACAGGCCCGCCGTATTCTGGCCGATCTACTGGGAGATGACGCCACCGTGGGGCACTGGTTTGGCTGCCACGTCACCACCCCCCGAGGCGGCGTATCCCCCGAACCCCCCGCCTTGTGGGACGATGTGGCCGCCGCCCTGTCCGCCACCGGCCTGATGCGCCCCCCGTGGAGCCGCTGGGCCTATGTGGAAGGTCAAGACGGTCGCACGGTGTTTGCCGACGGCGTGGCCTATGCCGCGCCCGCGCCGCTGGCCGAGCTGATTCCCGCCCTGTGCGCCGGAGAGGTGCTGACCGCACACACCCTTCGACCCATGGCGAAAAAGGCCGCCGTGCGGGCGTTTTTGTGTGCCGTGTTCGGGGCCGGGTCGCTGGCCGCCCCGTGAATTTAGTGGTGGAAGAAGTCACCTGGGCCGAAGCCTGCGCACCCCTGTCCGCCATCCGCAAAAAAGTATTTATGGAAGAGCAGCAGGTGCCGCCCGAACTGGAGTGGGATGGCGAGGATGACACCGCCCGTCATCTGCTGGCCCGCCTGGATGGTGCGCCCATCGGCTGCGCCCGCATGTTGCCAAACGGCCATATCGGTCGCATGGCGGTACAGCTTGCGCACCGGAAACAGGGGGTGGGCCATGCCCTGCTGGTCCGTCTGCTGGCCATGGCCGGGGAAGCCGGGCTGGGGCAGGTGGTGTTGAACGCCCAGGTTACGGCCGTGCCGTTCTACGAGGCCCACGGCTTTGCCGCGCACGGAAAAGAATTTATGGATGCGGGCATCCCGCACCGGCACATGACCAGAACCCTGTCGCCCCCCGGTGGCTAAAGCCTGCCGTGGGCGGGGGTGGAGATGATGGTATATCCGCTGGATTCCCGCGTACGCGGGAATGACAATCCTGGGCGGCGGCTTTCGAGGCCCTGACCGGCGTCATTGCCAACCCCGCTACGGCTCGTCAGAATGGACATAGGGGTTGTTTGCGAGGCGGCGGCTGCGGGCCGACGGGCTGGACGCCGTGACCTTCGAGATGGCCACCCGGCGGTGGAGATGATGGTATATCCGCTGCCGGGCGGTAGTGGATATGCAGGGGGACGGCAACATGGACCTGTCGCGGCTGGAAAAACACTCGGAATATGAATGGCATCTGCCCATGCACGGCCCCATGCGCGTGCCGGGAATCCTGTTCGCCGACGAGGCGCTGCTTGCCGCCATGGACGACAAGGCGATCCTGCAGGTGGAGCATGTGGCCGCCCTGCCCGGCATCGTCACCGCCTCCTACGCCATGCCCGACGCCCATTGGGGATACGGCTTTCCCATCGGCGGCGTAGCCGCTTTCGATCAAAGCGAGGGCGGCGTGATCTCTGCCGGAGGGGTGGGGTTCGACATTTCGTGCGGGGTGCGCGCCCTCACCACCGGGCTGACGGCAAAGGCGGTCCGTCCCCGGCTGCGTGCGCTTGCCGAGGCCCTGTTTCGCGCCGTGCCCGCCGGGGTGGGCAGCCGGGGCAAGATTCACCTGGGGCCGGAGGCGATGGACGCCATGCTGGCGGGAGGCGCCAGTTGGGCAGTGGGACAGGGGTACGGCAAACCGGAAGACCTTGCCCGCACCGAGGAGCACGGCCGCATGGAGGGAGCCGATCCCGACGCCGTGTCCGAGCACGCCAAAAAACGCCAGCAGGACGAAATGGGCACCCTGGGTTCGGGCAACCACTACCTGGAGGTGCAGGAAGTCACCGAGGTGGCCGATGGGGACGCCGCCCGGGCATACGGGCTGGCACGGGGGGATGCCATCATCAGCATTCACTGCGGCTCCCGCGGGCTGGGCCACCAGATCGGCACCGAGTTCCTGAAGGAGATGGTGCAGCAGGCCGCCGCCCACGGGCTGACGCTGCCCGACCGGGAACTGGCGTGCGCGCCTATCGCCTCGGCGTTGGGCCAGCGCTATCTGGGGGCCATGCGGGCGGGTATCAACTGCGCCCTGGCCAACCGCCAGATCATTACCCACCTGGCCAGAGAGGCGTTTGCCACGGTCTTTCCCGAAGCCCGGCTCGCGGTGCTGTACGATGTTTCCCACAACACCTGCAAGGAGGAAACCCATCGGGTGAACGGCCAGAAAAAACGCCTGTTCGTCCACCGCAAGGGGGCCACCCGCGCCTTCGGCCCCGGCCATCCGGAACTGCCGGACCCGTTGCGCAAGGCCGGACAACCGGTGCTGATCGGCGGCACCATGGGCACCGCCTCCTGGATACTTGCGGGCACCAGCGACGGTATGGAGGTCGCCTTTGGCTCCGCCTGCCACGGCGCCGGGCGTGCCATGAGCCGGAATCAGGCGCGCAAAAAATGGCACGGGCGCAAGCTGGTGGATGATCTGGCGGGCAAGGGCATCCTCATCCGCTCCCCTTCCATGCGCGGCGTGGCCGAGGAAGCACCGGGTGCATACAAGGACGTGGAACAGGTGGTGTCGGCGGCTCACCGGGCGGGTCTTGCCCGCAAAGTGGCACGGCTTGCCCCCATGTGTTGCATAAAAGGGTAGAATGTCTGCCGATGGCTACCAAACACCCCCCATCCGCCCCCTGGAAAATAGAGCGCAGCGATGCCCTGCTTGTCGTGGACGTGCAGAACGATTTTCTGCCGGGGGGAGCGCTGGCTGTGCCGTACGGCGACAAGGTGGTGGAGCCGCTCAATGCCTACGTCGACCGCTTTGTCACCCAGGGGCGCTCGGTTTACGCCTCCCGCGACTGGCACCCGGCAGGCCACTGCTCGTTTGCAGCCCAGGGGGGCGAATGGCCGACCCACTGTCAGGCCCATACTCACGGCGCGGCCTTTGCCGCCGCCCTGCGGCTGCCCAACGGGGTGGAGATCATCTCCAAGGCCATCCACCTGAAGCAGGACGCCTATTCCGCATTTGAAGGCACCGGGCTGGCCGAAAAACTCCGCGCCGCCAGTATCGGTCGGCTGTTCATCGGCGGGCTGGCCACCGACTACTGCGTGCTGAACACCGTCAAGGACGCCCTCACCGAACGCTTCACCGTGCACCTGCTCATCGACGCCATCCGCGCCGTGAACAAGCGCCCCAGAGACGGCAAGAAGGCGCTGGACGAAATGCTCGAACTGGGAGCGATCCCCGTCACCCTCGAAGGGTTTTTGTAAATCAGAGGCCACGCCGGGATACGGTCATGTTCCACATGTCTCTATCCGCCAACCGGCAGAGCAAAGCCGGGTGGCCTGAAAAGCTGCCCGGCGTGGCCTCTGATTTACAAAAACTTCACGCGCCTTGGATACGACCGCATCTCCACCGCCTCCCAATCGGGCCTCTCTGGATTCCCGCTTTCGCGGGAATGACGAGGGGGGCGGAATATTAGTGAGGAATGTTAGCAAATTCATCTCTTTGGTAGAACGCATAAGAGGCGGTGGAGATTGCGGCAGATGCAAGGCGCTCGTGGGTAAAAAACCGGAGGCGTAGTATTCTACGTTGAGGATTTTTTCCCCATGTGCAACGAAGCAGGTGCCGTAATATCCGCCGCCGAAGGAGATGCCATTGCCCACCCCGGCGTTATTAACCGATTTGTACCAGCTCACCATGCTCCAAAGCGACTACGAGCACGGCATGGAAGAGACCGCCGTGTTCGAGTTTTTTGCCCGTAAGCTGCCCGAAAACCGGGGATTCCTTATAGCCTGCGGGCTGGAGCAGGTGCTGGATTATCTGGAAACGGTCCGCTTCACGCCGGATGAGCTGGACTGGCTTTCCACCTGCGGCCGTTTCTCCTCCGACTTCATCAACAAATTGGCCACCTTTCGCTTTACCGGCGACGTGTACGCCATGCCGGAAGGCACCGTGTTTTTTCCCGATGAACCGATCCTCCGGGTGGTGGCGCCCCTGCCGGAAGCGCAGTTGGTGGAAACCCGCATCATCAACCTGTTGCAGTTTCAAACCGTCATCGCCAGCAAAGCGGCGCGCATGGTGCTGGCCGCCCCCGGCAAAACCCTGGTGGATTTTGGCCTCAGGCGCGCCCACGGGGCCGAGGCCGGGCTGCTGGCCGCCCGCGCGGGGTACATCGCAGGGCTCACCGGCACCGCCACGGTGGAGGCCGGAAAGCAGTGGGACATCCCCATTTTTGGCACCATGGCCCACTCGTTCATTCAGGCCCACGACGACGAGGCGGTCGCGTTTGAGCATTTTGCCCGTTCCCACCCGGACAACGTGGTGCTGCTGATCGACACCTACGACACGGAAGCCGGGGCCAGAAAAGTGGTGGAACTGGCAAAAAAACTGGCTGCGGACGGCATTTCCATCCACGGGGTGCGGCTCGACTCCGGCGACCTGGGCGATCACGCGGTAAAAGTCCGCAGGATTCTGGACGACGGCGGGCTTACAGATACCACCATCTTTGCCTCCGGCAATCTGGACGAATATCAGCTCGCGGCGCTGGCGGATAAGCCCATTACCGGCTTTGGCATCGGCACCAAACTGACCACCAGCGCCGACGCGCCGTATCTGGACTGCGCCTACAAGTTGCAGGAATATGCGGGCAAGCCCCGCAGAAAGCGCAGCGAGGGCAAGGCCACCTGGCCGGGCCGCAAGCAGGTGTTCCGCAGACTGAACACGGGCGGGCGCATTGACGCAGACACCCTTACGGTGGAAGGCGACGAGGGATCGGGCATACCGTTGATTATGCCGGTGATGGAGTCGGGCAAGCGCCTGGCCACCCCCTCTGTGGGCCAGATTCGCGCCCGCGCCGCCACGGCACTGGCCACCCTGCCCGATGCGGCCAGAAGGCTGGAAAGTCCCAAGCCGGTGCCGGTGACCGTGGCCCCGGCGCTGCATGCGATGGCCCGGCAGGTGGATGAAGAAACCGCCTGACGGCCCACCGCCGTAGGGGAGTCGGTGGAAATAACGAAGGAGACGGCTGCATATCCGCCGCCGACGTTTTGCTTTTATTTTCCGGTTGCCACCTGTATTCTGATCAGTCTTGGCCGTACACCGGCCTTCCGGATGTTTTGCACGTCGCCTTCAAGCGCCAATGAGAGGAACCCATCATGGCTCAAAAATTCAATAAAATCATTATGTTCGCGCTGGCCTTCGCCCTGATTGGCGGGGTGGGCTTTACCCTGACCGCCTACGCCGAACCCCACGGCGGCATGAGCAAACACGGG
>CBDUXI010000071.1:0-11909 GCA_965371175.1 uncultured bacterium | reverse complement strand
TGCGGTCATTCAGCATTCCGGCATCCATCAGTGCATCCCAGGTGGGATCATAGGCATCCCCCTGCACGGCACTGGTCAGCGGTGTCGTCGCCACCCGGTACAGACAGTTGAGGAGTTGCACTTCGGCCGAATCCTTCTCTGCCTCGGTAAAGTCGTCCAGCGTCTTGGTAAAGTCGCCCGCATAAGGCAGAAAGCGATCCGGGTCGCACCGGCCCCATATTTTGTCATCCACCCCCGGATTGTCATTCACCCGACCACTGGGGGCATCGTCCACGTTGCCGCTGATCTCCTGATTCACGCAATCCGGCTCGAGCTTGTTGTAGTCGCAATTTCCTCCCGTGGTGGCGGTACCGATTGCCATGCGTACCTGCATCCGGGTGACGCCTGCCGGGTAACGGCCGGAACCCTCGATGCTCAAGTCTGAAACATCCACAAACGAGGTAGTTCCCCAGGAGAACTGCTCACCCAGCAGCCACGTGCCGTAGCCCAAACCCATATCTACAATCAGCACGTCACCGCGCATGATATGGCCGCACTGGGGTCCCCAGCAGTTGTCCGGTAGCCAGCTATGGCCCATGTCGGTGGGGAGTGCAATGCCGTACTGGTCTTCGTTGGAAACGCCATTTCCATCCCAGTCGCCGTCCCTCAGGTCACTCCAGCTATGATCGGAAAAAAATGTATTGTTGGCGGCAGCTGCCACCGCCATGTTGCCGCGCTGGTTGCAATCGGTAAACGCCAGCCCCGCCGCAACCAGACCCGGATCCGCCCGGTCTTCCGTACAACTGCCCGGGGCCGAGGTGTACAATTGGGTTTGCTCCGGAGTGGCAAAACCATCACCGCTGTTGATGATCTTGGTGTCCGCGGCATACGCCACGGAGGCGAAGAATGAGGCGCACACCCCCCAGAAAATGATGGGCAAAAATTGGACGCACCAACTCGCGCACCGGTCAGGCACAGAAGCGCGTTTTTTGAATGTGCCGATCATGGGTCTGGGAAGACCCCTGTCTTGGGCACGAAAACATGCAAGTTTCAACCCTTAAAAAGGCCAGCCATAACAACCTGTTATCACAGCATTGATATCCGCGTAAAACACGGGGTTTTCCACGGATTGTGGGAAACTTTTTTCCTGTTTCGGGGCGGAATGGGAAAACCGTTTCACAATGACCATCCGCATCCGTTTTGGCCAAATCGCATCCGCCACGGGAGCGGACCGCCGTGATAGACTGCCCCCCATGGGCATTCCGTTTTCCAAAATGACCGGCTCCGGCAACACGTTCGTGCTGATCGACAACCGCAAGGGAGTGGTGGAATCGGCCCTGAAGCAGACCGACCTGTCGCTGGACAGGTTTGTCATCCGCACCTGCTCCCCCATCTACGGGGTGGGCGCGGACGGACTGATCCTGATTGAAGACTCAAAGGACCACAACTTTTCCTGGCGCTTCTTTAACGCCAACGGGTCCAACGCCAACATGTGCGGAAACGGTGCCCGCTGCGCCGCCAGTTTCGCCCGGCACATCGGCATCACCGGCGATAGCGCCGACTTTGAAACCGGCGCCGGGGTCATCCACGCTGAATGCCACGGCAACGACGTGCGCGTCAACCTCACCCCGCCCGGAACCGTTACCCCCGATATCGAACTGGAACTGGGCGGACAGCCATACCTGGGCCACTTTATCGATACCGGCGTGCCCCATCTGGTCATTCCGGTGGAATCGGTCGGTCAGATCGACGTGGAACTGCTGGGGGCCGAAGCCCGCCACGACGAACGGTTTGCACCGGAAGGCACCAACGTCAACTTTGTCTCCCACACCCCGGATGGTGCCATCCGGGTACGCACCTTCGAACGCGGGGTAGAGGCCGAAACCATGGCCTGCGGCACCGGCGTCACCGCCGCCGCACTGGTGCTGGCCCACCGGGGCGAAGCAAAAAGCCCGGTCAGCGTCATCCCCATCTCCGGCGAAGCACTCACCGTCCACTTCACCAAAGAAGGCGACACCTTCCGTGCCGTCACCATCGACGGCCCCGCCCGTGTCCTGTTCACCGGAGAAATCCCCCTCTCAGCGTTTTTATAAACGGGGGGGCAGGCCTGTGGACGACTTGGGCCACGGGAGGCCACCCCACGGTCCAGGTGGCTACGGCTACCCCACCTGCAATGGAGGGTAATAGGCCACGGGAGGCCACCCCACGGTCCAGGTGGCTGCGGCGATCCCACCTGCAATGGAGGGTAATGGGCCACCAGGGGATGCAACGCCCTCTGACAAACTCAGGATGAACGGGTGGGGACCGAAGCCGCCTAATACCACTCGTACGCCAGATTGCTTTTGATACGCACGTCTTCGCTGCCGTCGGTAAGGCCGAACAGCGCCCCCACCTGCCAGCCGATGTGCTTGCTAAGTTGCACGTCCACCACCGGGCCGATGATATGGCTCTGGGCGTCCGTGTCCTTGATGTCGGTGATGTCGCCGAAGCCGCCGAACGCCTCGATAGCGGGGGTAAACCCGGGGTTCAGGTTCCAGGCATAGCGGACCGCGTACCCCATCTCCGTACCGCCCCCGGCGTTCACGCCGATCTCCTTTTCAAAGACGCCGTTCAGGGTCAGGGTGAAATTCGGCAGCGACTTCTCGAACAGCGGCTTGAACTCGATCTTGTCGGCCTTGCCTGCGGTGGTGTCCTTGGCCTGATACTCCAGGTAGGTGCCAAAATCCCAGTTGCGCTCCCCCTGCTCGAACACCTGGTGGATCCACTCCACCTTGTACTTGGCAAATTCCAGATCGGCGCCTGACTGCTCCTCGTACACCACATAGAAGGCAATCATGTCTTTTTCCGCAAAGCCGTACTCGAATTCGAACTCGTGGCCCACCACCGTGGTGCCGTCCGGCTTTTCACGCCAGTCCACGTAGTATTCGAACTCCTTCTCCGTCTCCTCCACGATCGGGGAGTAGACAACCTTCTTGGCCTGGGCAGGCACCGCCAGCAACAACACCAGCCCCATCGACAAAAGAATCCGCACGCTCACATTACACCTCCACTCAAACAGGTTAAATTACGAAAAAAACTCTAGCCCACGGCCTGTGCCGACACCTGCCGCCGCATGCGCCCAAACACCAGCCAGGAGCCGATGCCCACCAGATACGCCGTATAGACGCACACTTCCATCAGCGTGGGGTTGGCGTTGTAGCCAAACATCAGCCCCAAAAACGCGCCCAGCCCATGGCTTTCGGGCAGGATGTGGGCGGTGTTCCACACCGAATAGGACAGGGCGGGCAGCCAGTCCACCGCCACCCAGAACCCGACGGCGGAAGAGAGCATGCCCGCGGCAAGCAACACCAGCAACGCCGTGGTGGCGCTAAAGAACGCGCCCAGCGGCACCTGACGGCCCCCGGCAAAGATGGCCCACGCCACCGCCACCGCAGTGGCAAGTCCCAGAAGACCGCCGGTCAGGGTAGTGGCAAGATCCGCACCCGCGCCGGAGAGCATGGCTCCCCACAAAAACAGCACCGATTCGGCCCCCTCCCGAAAGACGGTCAGAAACACCAGCAGAAACACCCCGATCCCCTGGGCGTTTGCCCGCGATTTCACCTGGGCGGCGAGCTTTTGGCCCATCTGCTTGCGGGCCTGGCTCAGCCATACCACCACATAGGTAATCATCACCGCAGCCAGCGCCAGCACAATGCCGTTCAGCACCTCCTGCCCGGCGCCTTCAAACAACCCGCTGACCCCATCTGCCAGCAAGGCAAAGCCAAGGCTTGCCACCACCGCCGCCGCCACCCCGGCAAATACCAGACGGTTGTACGCCGCGCGCCCGGTGCGGGCCAGCACCGCCAGAATAATTCCGACAATCAGGGCGGCCTCGAACCCCTCGCGCAACATGATGACAAATGAACCAGCCATACCGTTTACCTCAAAATGAACTCATACAGACGACTTCGCCAAACTACTTCGCGATAATCACGCCCTGGGCGGTATCCGGGTGAAACTCGCCAAAGAACGGGTACTCACCCGGCTCAAGCGGCGGCAGAAAGATCGTTGCCCGCCCCCCGGCGCGGATGATCTTTTCCCGGTTCAGTTCGTGGCTTTCAAACTCCTCCGCCTCGCCACTGTCGTTGATGACCAGTAGTTTCATCTTCTTGCCCGCGGGCACCTCCAGTACGGCCGGGTCAAACTCGATACCGCGGTCGGTCTTGATAATGCGAAGCTCAAGCACATCGGCAGCCAGTGCGAGCGGGGCACCGGCCCCCATGAACAGGGTAATGGCAATCCCGAACACAAAAAGAAGCGGGCGGCGGGTGGAAAGCAGGGGGGACATAGGCACTCCATAATTAAGCGATAACGACAATGATTCTCATTATCATTTAGCTCCGTGTTTATGTCAAGCTTAACACCCCCTTTTTTTGTATCCTGCGTAAAAAACCGGCCTCGGCCCGCGTTTATGGTGCCTGGGCTCCAGCCGCCCTAAACTCAAATGCCTGCACATCCGATAAGAAGGAGTCCGGGGCTGATTTGGCCCAAGCCCCCCGGAAAAGAACAACAAAACGCCCTTTGCACATTATTTAGGTGTGGGAACATGGACGACGAAGAACAAGAACCAAGCTACGACTTTCCACCCCGGGCCGCAGAGCGGTTTTCCGTCCTTTGCCCCATAACCGTTCGCAGTGAAGCGGGCGAATGCATCGGCAATACCCGCAACATCAGTACCACGGGCGTGTTCATGGAAACGGACAACCTGCTGCCCGACGGCACCGAATGCAAGATCAGCCTGATGGTGGTCAAAGGCGGCCAGCCCGACGTGATTACCGTGCCCGGTCAGGTGATTCGCCACGACGATGAAGGCATGGGGCTGTTGATATACGGCATAGACGCCGCACAGACCGCCGCGATTCAGGACCTGACCGGGGGTAAAATCACCCCGCGCTCCACCGCCGACGCCCCCGCCTGACGCCTCCGCCCAATATTCCGGGGTTCAGACCTGAGGTACCCGCTGCGCCGTAAGCTGCTCCACCAACTCGGCCCGCACCGCCTCCACCCGACTTTCCTTGCGCCCCTTTAAGGTAATCACCAGTTTGACCTGCGCCCCCGGCTCCTGAGGATAGCTGCCGATGGCCACGTCTGCATGCCGCTCCTGCACGGCCCGCAACAGATCGGCAATCTCCGGCTCATCCACGTTGACGGCAATTTGCGCGGAGGCGAACGGGGTACCGGCAAAGTGCTCCCGCACCGCCTCAAACTTGGCCTTCATCAAATGCGGACTGCCGGGAAAGACCCATACATTCTCCACCCGCACCACCGGGAAGCGAATACCTTCTCCCAGCACCAACTCCGCACCTTCCGGCAGGAAGGCCATGGTCAGGGCCGAATCGGCCATGTGTTCCCCGTAAAACTCGCGGATGACCGATTCCGCTTTGGCGTGGCGCTGAAGCGGTACGCCAAAGGCCTGTGCCACCCCCTCCATCGTCACGTCGTCGTGGGTCGGCCCCACGCCGCCGGAGGTGAGTACATAAGTAAATGATTTGGCGCAGTCCGCCACTTCCCGGGCAATGTAGTCCACCTCGTCCGGGATAATCAGCACCCGCCGCACGCTCACGCCCAGATCGGTCAGGCGGCGGCACAGGTACGAGGCGTTGACCTCCTCCACCTGGCCGCCCAGCACCTCATCGCCAATGACGATCACGGCGCAGGTGGGGTCGGTGGTGGTCAATATGGCACCTCTAAAAATTGTCGTGAACAGTCTGAGTGCAAGGCGGACGGAGCGCAGAGCCCGAAGACATATCAAACCGATAGGCAAGGGCTCGAGCACCGCCCAACGCAGCAATCGGGCTGCTCACGGCGGTTTTCAGGGGTGCCATTGGTTATTCTGCGCCCATGGGGTCCGCATCGATGTACCCCTGCTGGCCATCGGTAATGCCCCGCCGGGCCAGCTCGTCGGCCCGTTCGTTTTCCGGGTGACCCGAGTGCCCTTCCACCCAGTGCCAGCTCACGTCGTGGCGGGAAACCGCCTCATCCAGGGCACGCCACAGGTCGGCGTTTTTGACCGGTTTTCTACCGGCTGTTCTCCAGCCGTTGCGCTTCCAGTTGTAGATCCAGCTGGAGATGCCGTCTTTCACATATTTGGAATCGGTGGTGATGGCCACCTTGGCCTCGTTCACCTCCACCGCTTCCAGCCCGCGGATGGCCGCCAGCAGTTCCATGCGGTTGTTGGTGGTGTGCGGGCTGTAACCGAACAGTTCCTTGTCGCGACCGTTGTACCGGACAATGGCGCCGTACCCCCCTGGCCCCGGATTACCGGAACAGGCCCCATCAGTGAATATATCGATCACGCTGCTCTCCCATGTGGATTGATTCATCGGTAAGCGCCGGGACTCCTGCGGCGTTTACCGTACCTCGGGCTATTGTCGCTTATCGCCGGGCCGAATGGTATCGGCTTGCCAGCATAAATCCGGCTGCCGCACCGCCCGGGCCTCGTCCAGCCGTCCCAGATGCAGGCTTTCGGGAGCACCCGCCACCTTCTCCGGGTCGGTTTTCACCTCTGCGTAAATTTTTTGGATGGCGTCTGCGAAAGCGTCCAGTTGCTCCTTCGACTCCGTCTCTGGCGTTTCGATCATGAGCGCCTCCGGCACGCTGATGGGAAAACCCACCGTGGGCGGGTGAAAGCCGTAGTCGATCAACCGTTTGCAGATATCCCAGGCGTGCAGCCCCTGCTCGCGCACACCCTTTAAGGTGAGCACAAACTCGTGCATGCACGTCCGCTCAAACGCCACGGGAAAGGTGCCGGACAGGCGCGCCTTCAGGTAGTTGGCCGACAGAATCGCCGAGCGGGATACCCGCGACAGGCCGTCGGCTCCCATTCCCAGAATGTATGCCCAGGCCCGCACCAGCACCATCACATTGCCGTGGGCCGCGTGCAGGCGGCCAATGGAATCCGGTCGGTTGGTTTGCAGTTCAAACCGCCCGGCCACCCGCTCCACCGTGGGGGCGGGCAAAAACGGGGTCAGCTTTTCCACAACCGCCACCGGCCCCGAGCCGGGGCCGCCGCCGCCGTGAGGGGTCGAGAAGGTCTTGTGCAGGTTCATATGCAGCACGTCCACCCCCATATCGCCCGGACGGGCGATGCCCAACAGGGCGTTCAGGTTGGCGCCGTCCATGTATACCAGCCCGCCCGCATCGTGGATGATGTCGGTAATTTGCGCGATTTCCCGCTCGAACAGCCCCAGGGTGTTGGGGTTGGTGAGCATGATCCCGGCGCAGTTTTCGTCCACGATTTTGCGCAAATACGGCACGTCTACCAGCCCGTTCTCGTCCGAGCGCACCACCTTCACATCGTATCCTGCCAGGGTGGCGGAGGCCGGGTTGGTGCCGTGGGCCGAGTCGGGCACGATCACATAATTCGGATGGCGCCCCCGGGACTTGTGATATGCGCGCATCATCAAGAGCCCGCAAAACTCCCCCTGCGCCCCCGCCGACGGTTGCAGGGTGACCCGGTCCATCCCCACGATCCCGGCGAGCAGCTGCTCCAGATGCCACATGATCTCCAGCGTACCCTGCACCGCTTCCGGGGGTGCATCCGGGTGCGGGTCGTTCAGGCCCGGCAGCGCCGCCACCCGGTCAGAGATGGCCGGGTTGTACTTCATGGTGCAGGAGCCCAGCGGATAAAAACCGCGGGTGATGGCGTAATTGTTGTGCGACAGCGCCGTGTAATGGCGCACCAGCGACAACTCGTCCACCTCCGGCAACGGGGGCGGTTTTTTGCGTAACAGGCGTGCCGGGATGTTGTCGTCCAGCGCCTCGCGCAGTTCCGCAGACAGCCCCGGCTTGGGACCCGCGCCACGCCCTTCCACGCTCATGTCGTAGATGGTTTCGGCGTGCTTCATCGGCCCCTCCCCTGCCCCGCTACCGCAAGCAGGGCGATGATGGTTTTACCGTCGGTAATTTCGCCTCGGTAAATGCGGGCCACGGCATCATCAAGCGGCCAACGCACGCAGGTGAGCACCTCGTCCGCCTCCAGCGCCGCCTCGCCCTCGGTCAGATTCCGGCCCACGAAAATATGGATAATCTCGTCCGAAAATCCGGGGGTGGTGTGATAGGCCACCAGCGGCACAAGCTCTGCGGCGGCAAGACCGGTCTCTTCCTGCAACTCCCGCCCGGCGCAGGCGATGGGCGCCTCCCCTTCTTCCAGCAGACCTGCCGGAATCTCATAGATGAAGCCGCCTGCTGCGTGGCGGTACTGGTGGATCAGGGTGACCGAGCCGTCGTCGTGCAGCGGCACCACCGCCGCAGCCCCCGGATGGTGGACGATCTCCAGCCTGACCTCGTGGCCGTTGGGCAGCACCACATCGTGGGTGGACAGGTTGACGATGCGCCCCGCATAGATGGATTTTGTGCCGATTTCTTTCGCTTGCTTCATGGGACTTGTTTCACGAGGCTTGTTTCACGGGCCTCAGCCAATCTCTTTCAATACGGCAAGCAGGCGATCAAGCTGTTCCGGGGTGCGCCGCTCGGTGACGCACCAGAGCATTTTTCCCGCCCATTCACTGTCGTACGCTCCCAGATCGGCCCCGCCCAGCATGCCCGCTTCCAGCAGTTTTTGGTTGACCTGTTCCGGCGGCACCGGCGGCGTGGTCACAAACTCGTTGAAATACGGCCCCTGGAAGGCGCGCTTCCAGCCGGGCAGGGCGTCGATGCCCCGGGCCAGCACCGTGGCCCCCCGGTGGCAGCGGGCGGCCACGCGGGACAACCCGTGGGGACCCATGGAGGAAAGATAGACCGTGTTGGCCAGCGCCAGCAGCGCCTGATTGGAGCAGATGTTGGAAGTGGCTTTTTCCCGGCGAATATGCTGTTCGCGGGTCTGGAACGTCAGGCAGAACCCTTCGTTCCCCTGCCCGTCCACGGTGCGCCCCACCAGCCGTCCGGGCATCTGCCGCACGTGGTTCATGTTGGTGGCAAAAAAACCGACGCCGGGGCCGCCAAAACTCATGGGCACTCCCATGGGCTGGCCTTCGCCCACGACGATATCGGCCCCCGACTCCCCCGGTGGCGCCAGCACCCCCAGCGCAATGGGAGCGGCCACCACCGCCACCAGCGGAGCGGGATTTGCAGCCTGTTTTGCGGCCTGCGCCAGCGCCTGTATATCCTCGATGCGCCCCAGAAAATTGGGGGAAGACAAGAGCACCCCGGCAATCTCTCCGTCGATCCGGGCGGCCAGCGCCGCCGGGTCGGTCACGCCGTCCGATAGCGGCACGGTGACCAGTTCCGCGCCGATGCCCGACAGGCAGGTGGCCACCACCTGCAAATAGCGCGGGTTCACCCCCGCCGATGCGAGCACCCTGTTTTTTTTGCTGACCCGAATACTCATGAGCGCAGCTTCCGCCAGGGCCGAGGCGCCGTCGTACATGGAGGCCGAGGCCACTTCCATGCCGGTTAAGCGGCAGATATGCGACTGGTACTCGTAGATGGTGGTGAGCATGCCCTGGGAAAGCTCGGCCTGATACGGGGTGTAGCCGGTCAGAAACTCGCTGCGCGACAGGATGCCGGGCACCACGGCGGGAATGAAATGGTCGTAAAACCCGGCCCCGCGAAAGCAGACCAGCGGCCGGTTGGCCACGGAAAGGCCCAACGCCTTTTCCCAGATTTCGGCCTCGGAGATACCGTTCGGAATGTCCGGGATGGCGGTCTTTTTTAAGGATTCGGGCACATCGGCCAGCAGTTCATCGAACTGCTCCACGCCGATTTCGGCCAGCATCTTCGCCTCGTCACCTGCGGTATGGGGAACAAAATCCACGCTATACCCTGGTTTTCAGGCTGCCGTGCAGATAGAACGGTGGGCGCACCACTTTGGCAGCAAGCCATTTTCCGCGCACGTCGATCTGTAGCTTCGTGCCCACGGCGGATGCCTGCTGCGACAGGTAAGCCATGCCGATGCCGTGCCCCACGCTCAGTCCCATATTGCCGCTGGTCACCGTACCCACCTCCTTGCCGTCCGCCTGTACCAAACAGTCCGCGCGGGGGATGCCCGGCCCGTCGATCACAACGCCGCACAATACCCGCTGCGGGTGGTCCCGGTCGTGCTCCAGGGCCGCCCTTTGCGGCAGTCCTTCGCGCTGCCAGTCCACCAGCCACGACAGGCCCGCCGCCACCGGGGTGGTGGTGGCGCTCAGTTCGTGGCCGTACAGAGGGTACCCCATCTCCAGCCGCAAGGTATCCCTTGCCCCCAGGCCGCACGGCACGGCATCTTGAATCAGATGCTCCCAGAGCGACGTCACCACATGCACGGGAACGAAAATCTCCACCCCCAACTCGCCGCTATAGCCGGTGCGGGAAACGGTGATATCCTCCCCGTCCCAACGGCCCGGCACAGCGTGAAAAAAGCGTGGGAACGGACCCGACAGCAGCGGCTGAATCAACGGGGCACATGCCGGTCCCTGCACGGCGACCTGGGCGATCTGTTCGCTCTCGTCGTGTAACGCCGCATCCGCCGTTTGCTGTTGGATGTGCCGGGTCAGGGCGGTTTTCACCGGCTCCCGGTTGCTGGCATTTACGCACAGGTGAAACGCGTCGTTCTCCCTGCGGGTGACGATAATATCGTCCACAATGCCGCCGTTTTTGTTCAGGATCACGGTATAGCGCGCCTGTCCCACGGTCAGGGTGGACAGGGTGGACGGGGTGACGGCTTCGAGCACGCGAACGGCGTCCGGGCCGTGTACGGTATAGCGGCCCATATGGCACAGGTCGAAAATACCCACCCGCTCCCGCACGGCCCGGTGTTCGGCGGCGGTGCCCGCATAAGACAGCGGCATGTCCCACCCGGCAAAAGGGGTGAGCCGCGCGTTTAAGCGCAGGTGAGCGGCTGTGAGCGGGGTAACCCGCAAGGCCCGCTACAATCCCTCGTAACGGGCCACGACGAAGGTTACGTCCAGCAGGTCCGGGCTGGAATAAATCCGTTTGATATGCAGCCGTTTCACCCGCAGGGAATGGGGCGACCGCTCCACCTGGGTCAGCACGTCCACCACGGCGGAAAGCCGGACTTTGGCCACCTTGATCTCGACAGCATGCTCCCGCACGGTATCGGTCACGTCGCTGGTGGTGGGGCGCATGTACTTGATGTTGCTCTTGATCCTGGCGCGGGAAGACAACCCCTCCAGAAAAGACAGCAGGGAGAAGTTTTTGTCCACCGGGCGGGAGGCGGCTTCGCCCATTTTTGACTCAAGCTGGCGGTAGTCGGCAAGGATCTCGGACAACGCCACCGCGGTCCCCTGCTTGCGGGCGGTCAACTTGTCCAGCCGCTTTGCATCGCTAAAGGCCGGGTCTACCAGCAGCGCCCAGACAATCAGCACGACGGCACCCAGCCCGCCACCCACCACGATCAGCCGTTCACGGGGGTTCAGGCGCGACAGGTATGCGGAGATGGTCTGCACCATGGCTACACCCCCTCCGTGAGGGTGATATGCACCCGGAACTTGACGCGGTTTTTCCTGGCGCTCGCCTTGGCGTCACTCACCCGCACCTCGGAAAACTCCGGCAGCGCCGCAAGCAGCCCCTTGATCTGGTCAATGGCGTCAAACGACTTGGCCTCCGCCTCCATGCGGAGCTTTTCTCCCTCTACCGAAAACTCCAGCACGTCGATGGTGATCGACTTGGGGATGGCGGCGCTGACTGCATTCAAATAGCCCAATACAGTGATGTTGCTGCCGCCAAACATCTGCGTACGCATCTGCATCGACTTGAGCTCGGCGCTGGCCTGGGCGATCGGGTCCGGCACCCTTACCGCATCTGGAAAGACCTGCTGGTACTGGGAAACCAGTGATGCCTTGCTGTCCGCAAGCGCGGCCTTTGCCGTGTAATAACGCAACAAGCCGTCCATCCATGCCACCCCCAGCACCAGCAGCTGCACCAGCATCCATGAGGCGTGCTCCCAGCAC
>CBDUXI010000070.1:0-12160 GCA_965371175.1 uncultured bacterium | reverse complement strand
CCCGGCGATAATGAAAGAGCTGATGCACCGGCTGCTCAAGGTGCGGGTGCGCCCGTACTATCTGTACCAGTGCGACCCCATTTCCGGCAGCGCCCAGTTCCGCACGCCGGTCAACGCCGGGGTGGAGATCATCGAATCCCTGCGCGGCCACACCACCGGCTATGCCGTGCCCACCTTCGTGATCGACGCGCCGGGGGGTGGCGGCAAGGTGCCGGTGAGTCCCCACTATGTGCTGGGGCAGATGGGCGAACAGTGGGTGCTGCGCAACTACGCGGGCAGGATGTACGAGTACAACGACCCGCAACTGGCCGAGCCCGCCCCGCCGGGCGGACTGATTACTCCCCCCGACTAACCTCGTTTACAGCGACGCGTGCGTACCGTCGCAGTACGGCCTGTTTTTCGATTGGGTGCAGCCGCAGACATGGACGGTCTTGTCCGCGTCGAACTTCACCACCTCGGGGGTGATATCCGTGGTGGCGTGGCTGCCGTCGCAGAACGGGCCGTTTTTCGATAGCCCGCACATGCAGAACGCCTTGGTGTCGCCCGCCTTCACCTCAATTGCAAACGGTTCGTTTTGCCATCCAGCCATGTTCCATCCTCCTTTATTGTTACTGTGGACGCTCACCAGCGTAGGAAATGCCGCTCAAATCGGCCATCTTGCGCTTCCACGTGGTGAGGTCGTTCATGCCAAAGCCGTTTAAGTGATCGTGCCCGCAAGCGCGGGCCAGCCCCTGCATGAGTTCCGTGCTGGCGTCCAAAAAACGCGCCAGCCGGGCGGCGGCCTCGTCCACGTCCAGGGCCTGCGCCCGTTTTGGATCCTGGGTGGCGATACTCGCCGGGCAGTTGCCCGTATGGCAGATGCGCGCGCCGATGCAGCCGATGGCCTGAATGGCGGCATTGGCCACGGCCACCCCGTCCGCTCCCAGACACAGGGCTTTGACAAAGTCCGCCGGGGTGCGCAGGCCGCCGGTGACGATCAGGGTGATGTCGGCCCGGCCCTGCCCGTCCAGAAAGCGCCGTGCCCGCGCCAGGGCGGGAATGGTGGGCACCGATATATGGTCCCGGAAGATCGTTGGCGCGGCCCCGGTGCCGCCGCCGCGCCCGTCCAGAATGATGTAATCGACCCCCGCCTCCACGGCAAACGCCAGATCCGCCTCAATGTGCTGGGCCGATAGCTTCATACCGATCGGAATGCCGCCGGTCACCTTGCGTACCCGGTCGGCAAAGCGGGCAAAGTCGCCCGCTGTTTTCAGGTCGTCAAACGCCGGGGGCGAGGTGGCGGCCTGGCCCTCCTGCACGCCCCGCACGCTGGCCACCTTGCCCTTGGCTTTGCTGGCGGGAAGGTGCCCGCCCACGCCGGTTTTGGCCGCCTGCCCGCCTTTAAAGTGAAACGCCTGCGCCTTTTTTAGCACCTCTTCCGAATAGCCGTAGCGGGCGGGAGACATTTCAAAAAAGTAGTACTTGTTTTCCGCCTGCTCCTCCGGCAGCATGCCGCCCTCGCCGGAACAGATGCCGGTACCGGCTGCTTCCGCCCCTTTTGCCAGCGCCACCTTGGCCGGTTCCGACAGGGCCCCGAAGCTCATGTCCGAGACGAACAACGGAATGTTCAGCGTGAGCGGTTTTTTGGCGTTGGGGCCGATGACCAGTTCCGTGCCCACCGGTGCGTCGTCGGCCAGCGGGCGGGTGGCTAACTGCGCGGTGAGCAGTTGAATATCGTTCCACAGCGGCAGGGTGGGTCCCGGCACCCCCATGGCGGCCACCTCGCCGTGATGCCCTGTTTTTGTCAGCCCATCGGTGGCCAGGGCGTGGATCAGCGTCAGGGCGGGCTCTTCCGGCGTGGCGCTCACCGGCCCTGCCTTTTTGGCCGGTCTGGCTACTTTCTCTTCCTTCGGCAGGGAGGCGTGGCTGCCGTCGCAGTACGGCGGATTGTTTGTGTGCTTGCAGGCGCACAGATAGGCGGTGCCGGGTGCATCCGCGGTAAACACCAGAGGTTCAAAGCGGCTGCCCCGATGACTGCCGTCGCAAAACGGCTGCGCTTCGGAGCGGCCACAGGTGCACCAGTAGTACGTTTCCCCCAATTCCAGTTCGGCGGGCACCGGGTCCCGCCCGGCAATCTGCGGATCGTTCATCCTTCCCTCCCCTGACTTAAGTGTTTAACTTATAGCGTGCTGGCTGTGCAATGTCACGCTACATCCGTGGGCGCAATCCGTCCCATGCGCCCGGGTTCGTAGTCGGCCACGGCTTCGTGCAGTTGTTGCCGTGTGTTCATCACAAACGGCCCGTAACGGGCGATCGGCTCGTTTAACGGCTGTCCCGCCAGTATCAAGAGTTCGGCTGCTTCTGTGGCTTCCGGGGCGTTTTCCAGCCGCACCCTCCCCTCCTGCCCGAACACGGCCATCTGCCCTTCTTCCACTGTAACCCCTTCCGGCCCTGCGCTGGCGCTGCCGCCGAACGCATAGGCCACGGCGTTGTGACCGGCCTCCACCGGCTGCTCCAGCACCCCGCCGGGGGCCAGGGTCACATGCAGATAGGTAATGGGCAGGTGGGTTTCCACTGCGCCTTTGACCCCCAGCGCCTCCCCGGCCACCACGCGCACGGTGGTGAGGCCGTCTGCGCTGTGGGCCGTGGGGGTGTTCTCCCTCGGCACGTCCTGATACCGGGGCGGGGTCATCTTGTCTTTCGCGGGCAGGTTCACCCAGATTTGAAAACCGTGCAGGGTGCCGCCGTTTTGAACCATCTCCGCCGTGGGCATTTCGGAATGGACGATCCCTGCCCCCGCCGTCATCCACTGCACGTCGCCTTCATTCAGGGTGGCGCCGCCGCCGGTGGAGTCTTTGTGGTCCATGGCCCCTTGCAGCAGGTAGGTGACGGTTTCAAACCCCCGGTGGGGATGGTCCGGCACGCCGGATGCCTCTCCCGGCCCCCAGGTGACGGGGCCGAAGTGGTCGAACAGCAGAAACGGGTCCAGTTCGCGCAGTTGATTGTTGGGATACGCCCGCCGCACCGGCAGCCCCGCCCCTTCCAGCATGGGCACGGTGTCGATGATCTGTGTAACGGGTCGATTGGTTGTGGTGTTCATCTGTACCTCCCTTCCTTATATGAATAGGTTAAAAATATCGTTAAGTCATTAACAATATATAATCCTGTTTTGGGGAGTATGCAAGGGGGGGAGGGAAATAAAGTGGGTGGGGGCCGCCTGTCCCCGTCTGCTCCCTCCCCCGCCAGGGGCGAGGGAACCGGACCGTGCTTGACGGGGTATTTTCCCGTGGATAGACTCAAAATGAATCATTATTCATTCAGCGAATGGGGGATAAACCAATGAAACTGGCAATGATGCGGTCTTTTCCGTTGCTGTTACTGGCCACGCTTTTGTTCAGCGCTCCGGCCTTTGCGGATACCCGTTGCTACACGGACTCCTTTGGCAACACCACGTGCACCGACAGCGATGGCAACACGGTGCGTGGCTACACAGACTCTTTCGGCAATGAAACCTGGACCGACAGCCGTGGCAATGTGACGCGCGGCTACACGGATTCCTTTGGCAACACCACCTACACGGACACCCGTGGCAATACGACGCGCGGCTACAAAGACTCTTTTGGCAATGAGACCTGGACCGATAACCGTGGCAATACGGTGCGCGGCTATACAGATTCCTTTGGCAACACGACCTATACGGACAGTTATGGCAACCGTGTTTCCTGCTCCACAGACTCTTTTGGTAATACCACCTGCCGGTAAGCCGGAACGCCTAACGGCGGAAGCGGCGGCGGACGGTCTTGATGAACAGGGGGCGGAATTTGTACGTGGGCCGGGTGGGCGGAATTAAATATTGTGTCCCCGGAATTCCGGGAATTCCGCAATTTGACATCCCGCGCTTTTGTGTACATAGTTGGTTTAACTACAATTTATCAGGGAGGGAGCGATGGTGGGAAAAATCGCTTTCTACGTCTTTGTGCTGGTGCTGATAGCCGCAATGGATTGATGCGCTGACACTGGGCGTTGGGGGATAAACACGGGCAGGTGGCGGAAGCGTGGGGGTTCGTGCGTCTTCCGCCCCTTGCCAGCCGGTCCGGCTGCCGGCAGAGATTCCGGGAACACAAAATTCAGGGGCCATCATACGCAAACGGCTTCCTCACCCTACCCCTCTATCATCAGGGCCAAGGGAACCGGAACGCCTAGCGGCGGAAGCGGCGGCGCAGAGCCATAACCCCTATCAGTCCCGCACCCATAAGAATGAGGGTTCCCGGTTCTGGAACTTGTGCGGTGCGCACGAGGAAGTGGCCTACATACTCAGGAGGCTCCTCAATCATTGAGTAGGCGTCAGTCAAAACTTCAAAACCACCCCTCCCTTCCACCGCCCAGAAAATGACGGGATGGTTATCCGCATTTGTGCAAACGCTTGAATCTCCAGCCGCGCAAAAGGCGGCACCTGGCGTATCCCTGAACCCTGCAGCGATAAAGTCTCCCTGGCCGGATAGATCATGCCAAAGGCCAAGAAAATCAATCATCTCAAGAGCATGGTCATACGCGTCTGGGGATCCGCCGCAACATGCAGCAATCGGCAAGTCCAAAAAGTCGTCTATCTCAGAAAAGTTGGACCACCGGAACCCGTAGAGATCCGAGCTATCATCCAGATACGCGGCGTTATAGACATCCATGATGGACCAGGTGGCGGTGACACTCAGATCAAGCCATTCCAGGCCGGTATTCGTATCCAGGGTCAGCAGCCCATCTCCCGCAGCCATCCAGTCCTTGCTTACCAGGTCGCTTACCGGTATTGCCTCGGCTCTTTCAGTGAACCCACCCGACGCCACCACGGCGAGAAAAATCGCCACCAGGACAGAACACAATTTGTTTCGGCTTCTCATGGAAAAACCTCCCAAGTCACCGTCAGGAAACAACACAACCCTTCCCAAGGCTGTTAGCATAAACATGGCAATCGCCCCATTAAAAGTCAATGAAGCCTTATCCCGTTCCTTATGCCCCTATTCCTGTTGCATGTCGATCCGAGCGCTAAATTCCTTCCTGTCACCCGGAGGCGCCTCTTCGACTGACCAATATCCTGTGGCGCCCGTGAAGTCTTCCAATCGACCGAGTAATTCCAGAGCAGCCTGTTCGTCCTCATCGCCGGATAACCCAAGGATCAAGCTGCCATCTTCACAGTAGGCAAGAATCGCGTAATACGGAGATCGCTGTTCCAGATTGCTCAGATATATTGAGTAGCTGCGACCGGCGTGATCCTCGAGAAACTTAAGGATGTCTTCCAGGGAGTGATTCGGCGGGACGCCCAGTATGTCGATGGGATCTGCAGCATCCCATGTCGGCTCGCGCGAGGGGAGGAACTTATCCAGAAATGCCAGCGCGAAATCCGCCGAACGGTCCGGAGAAAGCACATAGCAGTCGCTCATCGGGCCTGACATCACGCCTCCCGAAATCCCCGCCTGACCCACGCTATGCTCGCGCCGAACGCGTAAATGACAAAGCAAGGGACCAACCCCACAGCGAAAGGCCAGCCTACATGCACCATATCTATCAAGGGTGGGTCAACTTCCAGACTATAAAGACAATAAGTGCGATTACTGAAAACCAAAGTGTTCCACCAGGAAAGGCAAGAGGATGAGTCCAGGCAGTGAGCCTATAATGATAGTCACACCATGAGCCTGTAAAAGGAACGGCTCCCGGGTGGTGTCTTGTATGTCCAGGTTTACCGCACTTCATGCACAAGCCACAAAAACCCTCAGGAATCCCCTCCTTTTTAAAGAAGTCGGGGGTTTTTTTCCAGATACCACAGTAACAATCATGTTCATTAATTTCGATTTCTTCGCTCATGTATTCCTATTACCTCAAACTTCGTTAATTTCTCCGTCATAGTGGTGGAGGCTAGGGGTTCCGGGGACAGGGATTCCGTAGGATTCCGGGGACACAATACTTAATTACCCCCCTCTCCCGCCAGGGGCGAGGGAACCGGAACGCCTGGCGGCGGAAGCGGCGGCGGACGGTCTTGATGAACAGGGGGACGAGTTTGTACGCGGGCCGGGTGGGCGGGATTAAATGTTGTGTCCCCGGAATTCCAAGTCATGATCACCACTGTTTTTCGGGGGGGTTACCGTGGCACTCATTGGACGGACCTGTTAGGCTGAGGGGTCTACCCTCATCCAGAAAAGGAACCCATGCAAAAACGCCACCGGATCCAGTTTCCAAAGGACGAACTGTCCAACTTCAACCAGGATGAGGCCTACTTCTATCTGCAAGGATCCGGTGGAAACCGGAAGATCCGCTTCCACGACTACGACGAGATCTATCAGATTCCTGGTCTGTATGAGCAGATCTTTTACGACCGCCTGAAGTGCACGTCTCCCGGCAAGGTTGCCGACATCCTCGAGGCTGCGGTCCGGCAGTCCCAGGACAGTTTCACGGAGCTCCGTGTCCTGGATCTGGGGGCCGGAAACGGCATGGTGGGGGAAGAACTGAAAAAGCACGGCGTCTCCCGCCTGGTCGGCATCGACATCATTCCCGAAGCATATGATGCGACCATCCGCGACCGGCCCGGCGTCTACGACGCCTACTACATTGACGACTTCACGCAACTGGACGCTGCCAAAAGAGAAGAGATCACATCGTGGCAATGCGACTGCATGGTAACGGTAGCCGCCCTCGGCTTTGGCGATATCCCGGCCCGGGCGTTCATCGAAGCGTTCAACATGATCAAGAGTGAGGGGTGGGTTGCGTTCAACATTAAGGAAACCTTCTTTGATGCCCTGGATACGTCCGGATTTTCAAAAATGGTCCGAGAGCTCATTTTTTCAAAATACCTGGATGTCTATTACATCGAACGCTATCGGCACCGGCTATCCATCGAGGGAGAGCCCCTGTACTACCTGGCGGTAGCCGGTCGGAAAAACGCCCATGTTCCAGAGGACTTTCTGGAATCAAAGAATATCCATTCCTGACGGCTCCATCCGTGGGCGGAAGCTGACCTGCCCCCTTCAAACCGATCCAGGTTCAATGTTAGAAATCTGGATCAACGAAGGAGGCAGGAATGGCACGGAAACAACACACAGCGGAGCAGATCATCAGCAGGCAGCGGGCCGTCTCCCCCTCTCCCGCCAGGGGCGAGGGAACCGGAACGCCTGGCGGCGGACGGTCTTGATGAACAGGGGGAGGCGTTTGTGCGTGGGCCGGGTGGGCTGAATTAAGTATTGTGTCCCCGGAGTTCTGTCCCCGGAATTCTGTGCCAGGGGCGAGGGTTCGAGCACCGCCTGGGCGTCGCAATCGGGCCCGGCAGCAGGTAAAAAGAAAACGACCTGCATATTTATTGTGCTCGTGTAAAAATTCATGACACGTGACAAAAGTTTCAACTAATTGATTCTATTATGAATATAGCCAATTCATTGAAAGCTCGGAAACAGCATAAAAAAACCGGACACCTTCATTACCTGTGCGGAACCGTTTGTTTTTTCTGAGAAAACGTGGAAAACAGCCGCATGGGAGTGTCAGAAAATTTTACGATTTTTGGAAGTCTGTCCCCGCCTTGTTTCCCCAATCCATTGAAAAAAAAGGAAATTTTATGTGGTACTAAAAATGCACAAGACGTATGCATAAGGAGGGAAGCAAAATGAAAACAGGCAACTTACTCTTTGTAGCGATCATCGCGGCCTTATTTCTTTCCCCGACAGCCGCAGTAGCAAACAGCTTTGTGTGGCAAGGCACCGATGTCTCTGATTCCGGACCCGCAGGGCTTCTGGACTACAACAAACAAAAGGCAGTCCATGATGCCCTCCTGGATGCGCTGCCGGTGTTGCTCTATCCCGATGCACACCCCAGGCGCAGTGGACCATTCGACCCGGCCCTGGATGGTTTGCCCAATCCGGACGGTGGTGTGGGGGATAACGGGAACCTCAATCGAATGTATGGCGGCGTACTCACGGGCCCCCGCGGCACGAGAATCTACGATCCGGCAAAGGCCTATAAGGGCTATACACTTCTCAATGCCTTCCAAACGCCGGCTGGCGGGGCTGGTCCCACCGTTCTGATCGACATGGACGGCACTATCGTCCAGACATTTGGAGGCGGTAGCGGCTTCCGGGGGGCGGCCAAGATGTTGAGGGGAGGCGATGTTGTAAGTAGTGAGCGTGGCGATCTGATCCAGCGGAACTGGTGCAGCGTGGAGGTAAAAAGATTTGCCGGGTTGAGCAACCACCACGATCACCAGAGAGAGGGGAGCACCGACGGTTACTACTACCCCGGTCTGGCTGCCTTTACCGATCATGGAAAGACCCTGTCACTGGGCGCCGAAAATGTCGGTCCCGCAGGCGCCCCAAGAGCGAATATCATCGAAGACACGTTGGAAATTGTTAATGTAAAACGATTTGATCCCACCAGACCCCACAGGGCCATAACGGATGACGTCATTCGTGAGATTCCGTGGGACTGGGACCCGTTAGCCAACGGCGGTACGGGAAACGCCCTGTTCGAATGGCGTGCCCGGGATTATTTCGTTCCCACCGCTGGTAACCTCGGTTTTGGCCTGTACGAGGATGCAGCGGCCCAGTATGCCATGGATCTGGGTCTCAACAGCGGAGGAGGCAGCAACCGGTGGTCCAGGGGCCCGGAAGACTGGAGCCACGGCAATTCCGCCGCATGGCTCGGAAACAATATCAATTTCACCAGGTTTCATGACGAACGCTTCCACCCGGACAACATCATCGCCGATTTCCGCTCGCTGAATGTCACGGTCATTATCGCCCGGTACGACAATCCCGGGGAGTGGTCTGCGGGCGATATCGTCTGGAGGCTCGGTCCCCATTACGGAGATGATGTTGCTGACGGCCATACCGGGCAGGTCATTGGTCAGCATATGGCCTACATGATTCCCGACACGGTTCCCGGCGGCGGCGATATCATGATCTTCGACAATGGTGGCGGTGCCGGTTACGGGGCCCTCATCGAGGGGTTAACAGACAACATGGGTACCGAGGATATGGGTGACGATGTGAAGCTGGGTTTCTGGCCCAACAAGTACAGGACCTACTCCCGCGTTATCCAGATCAATCCCATCACGAAAAAGATCACCTGGCAGTATGTGCAACCGAAACCCACCACTGGCGATGGGCTCGGCAACAATCATCTGTTCTTCAGCAACATCATGGCCGGCGCCCAGCGCCTGCCTAACGGCAACACCCTGATCACCGAGGCGGACACCGGGCGCAGCTTCGAGGTCACGATGGAAGGAGAGGTGGTCTGGGAACACGCTCCCGACTGGGTATCGGGTGGTGGTTTTGGAGCCAGCGTTTACCGCGCCTATCGCGTACCGTATTCATGGGTTCCCAAAAATGGGTTGAAGGATGCGGATGGGAATGGTGTGTACGATATGTGCGAGTAGTCCCGGAACCATGGTCCAACAAAAAACGGCCAGCCCGATTGGGCTGGCCGTTTTATTTTCTCATCACCGGATCGGGTGGATGGGCCGTCTCCCCCTCACCCCCGCCCTCTCCCGCCAGGGGCGAGGGAACCTGCGGGCGGCTTGCCACCGGCCTCCGGGTCTGCTTTGCTGAAAGTAAAGAGGTAACCACCGGGCCGGGGTGCACCGGTCGGTTTGCGAAAGGAGAACGCCATGAAAGACGTGGAAGGACTGTTCAAGACCGCCGTCGGCGAGATTGAGCGCATGCTCAACAGCAAGACGGTGGTGGGCGAGGCGATGACGGTGGAGGGCAACACCCTCATTCCGCTCATCAGCGTGGGTTTCGGTTTTGGCGCAGGAGGCGGTACCGGCAAGGCCAGTAAGGGGGAAGAAGGCACCGGTGGTGGCACCGGAGCCGGTGGCGGCGTGAAGCCGGTGGCCCTCATCATCATCAACGCCGACGGAGTGCGGGTGGAGCCCATCAAGGGCGGCGCCGCATCCGTGCTGGAGAAGATGGTCGAAACCTGCGGCGCGATGGCCGGAAAGATGGGCGGCAAGGGCGAAGAAAGCTGCTGCAAGCACGACGACGAGGACTGACCGTCCCGTGCTGTGGTTGGCAGCCATCCTTGCGGTGTTGTTCGCCGTGCTGGCGGTGCCGGTGGACGTGGCCTTCGCCGCCCACCGGCGCGAACGGCTGGAAGCGCGGCTGACCGTGCACTGGCTGTGGGGGCTGGTGCGCCTGCCGACAGAAGGCGGGCACAAAAAGCCCCGCAAAAAAAAGCGGGAAAAGAAAGGGCTGTCCGGCGCCCGCCGGGCGCTGGCGGTGATGCGTAGCGACGGCTTCCCCCGCCGGGTGCTGCGCCTTTTTGGCGACCTGCTGCACCGCATCCACATCCGCCGCCTTGAGTTGGATTTGCGCCTTGGCCTGGACGACCCCGCCGACACCGGTCGCCTGTGGGGGTTGATCGGCCCCGCCGCGGCGCTTTTGGCCCTGCCGTCCGCCGCCCGTGTGGCAGTCACCCCCGAGTTCGCCGAGCCGCTCCTTTACCTGGACGCCCACGCCGAGGCCCGCATTGTTCCCGCCGCACTGCTGATGGTGCTGGCGGCCTTTCTCCTCTCCCCCCCTACCCTGCGTGCCGTGCGCGCCGCCGTGCGGGGTGCGCCATGAGTGCCCTGCGCGCCGGAACCCCCGTACGCGCGGGGGGCGTGTGCCTCATCCCCGTGGAGCGCGTCTGGCTGCACCAACACGCCCATAGCGGCGCGGTATGGGCCGCAGGTGGCCGCGAGCCGGTGGCGGTGGTGATTCGAGACTCAAAAGGGCTGCGTGCCGTAGACGTGGCGGGGGAGGCGGTGGAACTCGACAAACTGCTGGGCGATGTGGACGGCCTGGCCGACGCCCTCAACATCCCGCCCGCCGACTGACCTCCCCCTCTCCCGTCAGGGGCGAGGGAACCGGAACGCCTGGCGGCGGAAGCGGCGGCGGACGGTCTTGATGGACAGGGGGAGGCGTTTGTGCGTGGGCCGGGGGGCTGAATTAAGTATTGTGTTCCCGGATGTGCGGGCTTCGGCTGGCGGGGCCATGTTTGTCTTCCCTCTCCCGTCCTGCTACGCTGAATAAACGTACAATTTTTCGACAACTAGCGATGTGGACCAATGTGTTGGTCTGCCCCTTGGATCTAACAGAGGAGAAGAGTCATGAAGCAAATCATCTGGCTGATTGGGATCTGTTCAATTGTTTTTCTTTGGTCCGGTAATGCGATGGCGGCGACAATTCATGACTGCGAGGTAACCGCCTCCGGAGTCTTTTCCACCGGTGAAATGTTTGACGGCAATGCCAGCGACATCACTGCCATCCACAGCATTGACTGGACGCACAGCGCGACCGGTTTATCGTTTGAAACGATAGAAGCGGATCCGGATGGAGGTATTGACGATGGAATCGTGTGCAGGGATAACGGCACGGTTAGCGCATCATTCCAGGGTACGGGCCTGGCCACCGTCAATGGAGTTTCCGGTTACACCTACCGGATTGAAATTCAAGACAACCGGCTCGCACCCGATTCAGTTGTTCTCGTCGCATCGATTACCCACCGTCCTACCCGCCGCAATGAAGGCATTGCGGATTTCGTTCCAGCGCGGATGATTTTTGTTCCCTCGGAGATCAATGTAACAGTCGGCGGGTCGGGAACCGGCAAGGTTAAACTCCACCTTGATGACATCACCTGCCGCTACAACAGTACGGGAACGACGTACTCATTTGTTCGCTGCACCGATCCACTCGGACTCGTCTATGTGCCGGGCGACAGTTTCCTTGTCAATAATGCACGGTTGAGGATTCAACAAGCTGACCGAAGCTTCGACCTGACCTCAGTCGAGGTTGATATCGGCTCCAGCGTACCGGCGCCAGGCGATCCCGACACTTACCATATTATCGTCGCTGGTCCAGGAGGCTTTTTTTACGATTTTAGTAGCGATGTGATAGATGGGGACATTGCAATCACATTATTGGGTGGGTCCAGCCCGTGACCTATTGAGGCTCACATCAGCTGCGAAACTTGATGACCTGCCCCCTTCAATCCGGACTGGTTTGAAAGGGGGACAGGTCAGGCGAGTAACAAACGACGTCAGAGAAATTCCGGGGACACAATACGCCCCCCACCCCCTCCCCCACCCCCACACCCGCCAAGAGCGCGGGCCCCCGAACGCCTCCCGGCGGAAGCGGCGGCGGACGGTGTTGAGGCACAGGGGGAGGCGGTT
>CBDUXI010000069.1:0-12223 GCA_965371175.1 uncultured bacterium | reverse complement strand
ATCCGCTTGGGCTAAACTGTTACCTATCTGCCTGGTTGCACAGTGAGGGGGTGGTGTTGGGCGTTTCGGCTCCCTCGCCCCTCGTGGGAGAGGGCTGGGGTGAGGGGGATGCCACCCGTGAACCGACCCGCTATACTGCCCCCACCCCCAACCGGACAAGCAACCCATGACGCAATCCGAACCCACCCGGCAGCGCACCCACGCCAAATCCCTGCGGCGTACCATGACGGATGCCGAGCGCACCTTATGGCGTCGCTTGCGCAGCCGTGGGCTTTTGAACGCCAAATTCCGGCGGCAACAGGTGGTGGGGCCGTATATCGTGGATTTTGTCGATTTCGATGCCCAACTGGTGATTGAGGTGGATGGCGGGCAGCACACCACCAGCACCACGGATGAAGTGCGCACCGAATGGCTACAGGCGCAGGGGTTTACGGTGCTGCGGTTCTGGAATCACGAGGTACTGCAACAGACTGAAGCGGTGTTGATGCGGATTGCGCGGGAATTGGAGGGGGGAGAGTTGGGAGCCTGACGGGGCTTGCTCGTCGAGGGGGTGGTGACCACCTCTCGAAAGGTTGGGGAGCCCGCAGAGAGTGAATGGCGTTGGAGGGTGTTGGCTGGTGTCGGTGCCTGAATGACCGCCCCCTCACCCTACCCCTCTCCCACGAGGGGCGAGGGAACCGGAGGAGCAGAAAACTACGCCTGGTCGATCAACTCACAGATGCGCGCCACCACCTGCTCGAACGACAGGTCGGTGGAATCCACCAATTCGGCATCAAGAGCCTGCTTGAGGGGAGAGACCGGGCGGGTGCGGTCGGCCTCGTCCCGGGCTTCCACATCGGCCATGGTTTCCTCGTACGACACGTCGGCGCCCCGTTTTTTCAGTTCTTCATGGCGTCTGCGAGCGCGCTCTCCGGGGCTTGCGGTCAGAAAGATTTTGACCTCGGCGTCAGGAAACACCACGGTGCCGATGTCGCGCCCGTCCAGCAGCACTCCGCCCTGCGCGCCCATATCCCGCTGCAGGGCCAGCAGCCGCTCCCGCACCACCGGGTGGCGGGACACCGCCGCCGCCGCCAGAGACACCTTCGGGGTACGGATCAGGGGGGTGACGTCGGTGCCGTCCACCAGCACATGGCTGCCCCCTTTCGGGTCGGGCGACAGGGTGATGTCCACCCCGGCGCACAGGCGGTCCATGGCGTCGGCATCTTTCGGGTCTGTCCCCGTTTCCAGCGCCTTCCAGCCAATGCCCCGGTACAGGGCGCCGGTATCCAGATACAACAGCCCCATGCGCGTCGTCACCGCACGGGAAACGGTGCTCTTGCCCGCCCCGGACGGGCCGTCCAGCGCGACGACCGGCTTTTTTGCCGGGCGGTTGCCGCTAGCCACTGGACTCCGCCTGCCGTACCGCTGCAAAAATTTCGGGCACGGTTACCTTTTTGCTCACAAAGCGCACGTGGGCCTCGGCCTCTTCGGTATACACCTTCACCTCCCCCACCCCGTCCATGGCGGACAGCGCCTTGAGAATGGCATCACCCGCCCGCCCGTTACCGTCGCCTTCAAGCGGCACCACCACCTGTTTGTACGGGATCGGCACCGTCATTCCCCACGCCACCACCAGCCACACACAGGTGGCCGCCAGCACAAAGGCAAACACCAGCCCGGGGCCATGCCCCATAAGCAGCCCCCCCACGGTGCCGCCCACGAACGGCCCCAGAAACTGAAAGGTGTTGTACACCCCGCTACCGGTCCCCTTGGCCCCCGCCGGGGAAAACTTAGTCACCAGCGACGGCAGCACCGGCTCGAGCATGTTAAAGCCGATAAAGAACACCAGCAGCCCCACCACCAGCCCGGTGGTGCTGTCCGCTGCGGTCATGAAAATCACGCAACTCACCCCCACCACGGCCACGCCCACGATCACCACCTCGCGAATCCTGCCCTTCACCTCGGCCAGCAGGGTGCTGGGCACCATGATGGCAAAACTGACCAGAATCACCGGCAGGTAGACCTTCCACAGGGACGCTTCCGGAATGCCCCGCGCCAGCAGCGGGGGCACCGCTACAAACACGGAGGTCATGGCCATGTGCAGCACGAACACCCCCAGGTCCAGGCGTCTCAAATTTGGGTCGGCCAGCACCCGGCCCAGATCGGACGCGGTCACTTCCATATCCCGGTGGTGGCGCACCACTTTCGGGGTGGGCACCACCAGCCACAACAGCGGGATCGACAGCATGGACAGGACGGCCACGCCGTAAAAGATGGTATCCACCCCCCAACGGGCGCCGATGATCGGCCCCGCCACCATGCTGAACGCAAAGCTTAAGGCAATGCCGCCCCCCAGCGTGGCCATGGCGCGGGTGCGGTGCTCTTCGCGGGTCAAATCGGCCATCATGGCGGTGATGGCGGCGGCAATGGCACCACTGCCCTGCAGCATGCGCCCCCAGATCATGGTCTGCATGGTATCGGCGTCGGCGCACACCAGGCTGCCTGCGGCAAACAGCAGCAGCCCCACGGTAATCACCGGCTTGCGGCCCAGCCGGTCGGAGGCCATGCCAAACGCCACCTGCAACAAGGCCTGGGTGAGGCCGTATGCCCCCAGGGCAAAACCGATCAACGCCGGGGTGGCCCCCTCCAGCCCGCTTGCATAGACCGCAAACACCGGCAGCACCAGAAACAGGCCGAGCATACGCAGGGAAAAAATCCCCGCAAGGGAGGTCACTGCCCGGCGTTCCGCGGGGGAAAATCCTGAGGTGTTTTGGCGGGTCATAGGGAAATGGGCATCAGTTCTAAGGTGCGGTAACGGGCGCTGGCGGTCATAAACTCCTGGTTGTCGGGCCACATCGGCAAACGCTCCAACGGGCATGGACGGGCGGTGGAGCGGACTGCCGCCATGTGGCGAACAACCGTTTCCCTCCCCCCGGCTACCGGGACCGCCTGCGGCGCGTGAAGGCGCGATTAAACCGCCCGGTCCGGGAGTGTGTCAATGAATTTCGTATCCGGCGGCACATTGCCCACGGGTGCCGGGACCATCCGTTCCAAAGCGCTGTCACCCCGCTAAATAATTGACAGAACAAGGGGGTAGCTGGTAAATTTCATCGATTATTCTGCTCACTTTGGGCCCCTTTGTTTTGCGGGCAATTTCAGGCAGCGTGAACGGTCGGGCCGGTCTTTGTTTTCCGGTTCGAACGCCGCCAGCGCAAGGCCTTCAGGGGGCATCGGTTATAACCATCCGTCAATGGAAGTCATGACGATTCGGATCAAGCTAAACGGTAAGCCGGAAGAGGTTGTGGACGGGGCCAATATCAGCGCCCTGCTTGCCACCAAGGAGATCGAACCCCAAATGGTGTCGGTGGAGCTCAACGGCACCATCCTCGACCGGGATGCGTTCGGCACCACCACCCTGTCGGAGGGAGACGCCCTGGAACTGATGTTCTTCATGGGCGGCGGCGCAGGCGAGGGGACCAACACCGGTCTGTTCCACGACGTGGGCCGCATGGTCGGCGGCACCCCGCTGGTGCGCCTGAACCGCATGGTGGAAGACGGCTGTGCCGAGGTGCTGGCCAAGGTGGAGTTCTTCAACCCCGGCGGCTCGGTCAAGGACCGTATCTGCGAGGGCATGATCAACGCCGCCGTAGAGGCGGGCGACCTGAAACCGGGCGGCACCATCATTGAGCCCACCAGCGGCAATACCGGCATTGGCCTGGCTATGCTGGCGGCAGTGCAGGGCTACAAATTGATTCTGGTCATGCCCGAATCCATGAGCATGGAGCGGGCCAGCCTGCTTTCGGCCTACGGCGCGCAACTGGTGCTCACCCCCGCGTGGGAAGGCATGCGCGGCGCCATCCGCGAGGCCGAATCCCTGTGCGAGGCCAACCCGGAATACTTTATGCCCAACCAGTTTGAAAACCCGGCCAACCCCCAGGCCCACCGCACCGGCACGGCCCCGGAAATCCTGGCCGCAACCGGTGGGCAGATAGACGCTTTCGTGGCCTCGGTCGGCACCGGCGGCACCATCACCGGGGTGGGCGAAGTGCTCAAGGAGAAAAACCCCGGCGTGCAGATCATCGCCGTCGAGCCGGAAACCAGCGCGGTGCTGTCCGGCGAGGAGGCCGGACCGCACAAGATTCAGGGCATCGGCGCAGGCTTCATCCCGCCGGTGCTGAACCGGGACGTGATCGACCGCATCATCAAGGCCAACGACGATGAGGCCTACCGCACCGCCAAGCTGCTGGCCCGCAAGGAGGGACTGTTGGTGGGCATCTCCTCCGGCGCCAACGTCTGGGCGGCGATGCAGGTGGCCAAAGAGCTGGGGCCGGGCAAAAAAGTGGTCACGGTACTGCCGGATACCGGCGAGCGGTACTTCTCCATCGAGAAGTACTTCAACATTTAGGAAGGGTGGCTTTTGCCGCCTGTTAAGCGTGTGCGCATATGGACTTTACTGAAGAGCAAATCGAACGATACAGCCGTCACATCATCCTCCCCGAAGTGGGCGGGCTGGGGCAGATCAAAATCCGCGAGGCATCGTGCTTCATCGTGGGCGCAGGCGGCCTTGGGGCTCCCGCCGCCATGTATCTGGCCGCCGCCGGAATCGGCAAACTGGGCATCATCGATGACGATCAGGTAGACCTGTCCAACCTGCAACGGCAGGTGATCCACCACACCAAGGATGTGGGGGTCCACAAGGCCGATTCCGCCAGGGACAAAGTCAACCTGATGAATCCCGATGTAGAGGTGGTCACCTACCACGAACGCTTAAAGGCCGACAACGCCAAACAGCTGGTGGAAGGGTACGATTACATCATCGATGGCACCGACAATTTTGCTTCCAAATTCCTGGTGAACGACCTGTCTATCTTCACCGGTATCCCCATGATACATGGTGGGATCCTTCGATTTTCCGGACAGGTAATGGCTATCAACCCCGGTGTAACCGCTTGTTATCGTTGCGTTTTTAATGAGCCTCCCCCCGATGGCATTGTGCCCACCTGTCAAGAGGCCGGGGTGCTTGGCGTGCTGGCCGGCGTCATCGGCACCATTCAGGCCACCGAAGTGCTCAAGATGATCCTCGGCATTGGCGAGCCGCTGTCCAACCGGCTGCTCACCTACCATGCGCTGGATTCCGATTTCCGCGAGGTGAAGCTCAAGAAGAACCCCAAATGCCCCGTCTGCGGTAGCAACCCCACCATCACCGAGCTGATCGATGGCGAGGAACGCGCCTGCGCACTGTAACGGCAACGTCTTGATTTTTAAGAGAATAACTCACCCATGACCGCCAAAATAAAAGGCCTCAAATGTCGCGAATGCGGCAGTGAATACAAGGCCGAAGCCTCCCACGTTTGTGAGTTCTGCTTCGGCCCGCTCGAGGTGGATTACGACTACGAAGCCATCGGCAAGCGCATCTCGCGCAAGTCGATTCAGGCCGGCCCCAACTCCCTGTGGCGCTATCTGGATCTGCTGCCGATTGACGGCCAGCCCACCTGCGGCACATCGGTGGGCATGACGCCGCTGGTCCACGCCAAAAACCTGGGCCGCAAACTGGGCCTGAACCACCTGTATATCAAGAACGACACGGTCAACCACCCCACCCTGTCGTTTAAGGACCGGGTCGTCTCCGTGGCCATTTCCCGCGCGTTGGAGTTCGGCTACAAAACCGTGGCGTGCGCCTCCACCGGCAACCTGGCCAATTCGGTTTCGGCCCACGCGGCCGAGGCGGGCCTGGAGTGCTATGTGTTCATTCCGTCCGATCTGGAAGCGGGCAAGATTCTGGGCAACCTGATCTACAACCCCACTGTGCTTGCGGTCGAAGGCAATTACGACGATGTGAACCGCCTGTGTTCCGAAATCGCCAGTGAATATCCGTGGGCGTTCGTAAACATCAACGTGCGCCCCTACTACGCCGAAGGCTCCAAAACCCTGGCCTACGAAACCGCCGAGCAGCTGGGCTGGCAGGCCCCCGATCACGTGGTGGTGCCCATGGCCTCCGGCTCGCTCTACACCAAAATCAAGAAGGGCCTGTCCGAGTTCATCAAGCTGGGCATTATTGATGAAAAGCCCACGCGCATGCACGGCGCCCAGGCCACCGGCTGCTCCCCCATCGCCCATGCGTTTGAAGCGGGGCACAGCTTTGTAAAACCGGTCAAACCGGACACCATCGCCAAGTCGCTGGCCATCGGCAACCCGGCGGACGGTTATTACGCCCTGAAAACCGCTGCGGAAACCGACGGCCTGATGGGCCACGTGACCGATCCCGAGATTGTGGACGGCATCAAGCTACTGGCCGAGTGCGAAGGCATTTTTGCCGAAACCGCGGGCGGCGTGACCATCGGCACCCTCAAAAAACTGGCGGAGTCGGGCACCTTCGGTAAAGATGAGGTAATCGTCGCCTACATCACCGGCAACGGCCTGAAAACGCAAGAGGCGGTGCAGGAACACGTGGGCAAGCCGGTCACCATTTCGGCCAGCCTGTCCGCCTTTGAAGATAAATTTCAGTTGGAAGAAAAGGGCCAGTCCGTACGCCAGGCGGGCGGCTGACCCACAGGAGAATAAGTAGATGGCAATTACGGTTCGCATACCCGCTCCGCTCCGCAAGCTCACCGGTGGCAACGGTGACGTCACCGTCGAAGGCGGCAGCGTGGCCGCCATGGTCGATAGCCTGGAAGCCGCTCACCCCGGCATCAAGGAACGCCTGTGCGACGAAGAGGGCGCCATCCGCCCGTTCGTCAACATCTACGTAAACGATGAAGACATCCGCTTTCTGGACGGGGCCGAAACCAAGCTGTCCGAAGGCGATTCCGTCTCCATCGTCCCCGCCATCGCGGGGGGCTAGGCCGTTATGGAACGTCACGAAATGCGCTTTCACCTCACCTTCCCGCAAACGTCGGTCACCCGGCCGGTGCTGAGTGAAGTGGCGCGCAAGTTCGAGGTGGAGTTCAACGTGCGCCGGGCGGACATACAGGAAGGCACCGGCACCATGGACCTGTCCCTGACCGGCAGCCACCAGCAGATCGAAGGCGCAGTAAAGGCCATGACCGACATGGGGGTCGAGGTCGCGCCCATCGAGAGAAACGTTATTGAATAACGTTTCGCGAGAAAAGGCTTTGATAGTCAGGAATGTGACCGAGTAAGGCAAGCGCCTCCGGGCTGTTACTTCCGCCTCCGGGCTGTTACTTCCGCCTCCGGGCTGTTACTTCCGCCCCCTGACTGTCATATCCCGCCCCCTGACTGTCATTCCCGCGAAAGCGGGAATCCAGAGATGGTCACGCCGGGCGCGGTTTCAGTACCCGGTCATATGGACGCCGGGCCTTCCGTGTGTGGTTTTCATACCACGGCCTCGTAAAGGCCTGGAACTGGATTCCCGCTTTCGCGGGAATGACGAAGAGAGGGACGGGAATGACGAAGAGACGAGGGAATGACGAAGAGACGAGGGAATGACGAAGAGAGAGACAAATAGGCAAGGTTATGGATTTTAACGAAGAAGAAATCGAACGGTACAGCCGCAACATCATCCTGAAGGAAGTGGGCGGCGACGGGCAAAAGAAGCTCAAGGACGCAAAAGTGTTCATGATCGGCGCGGGCGGCCTCGGCTCTCCCGCCGCCCTGTACCTGGCCGCAGCCGGTGTCGGCACCCTGGGCATTGTGGATCTGGACGTGGTGGACCTTTCAAATTTGCAACGGCAGGTGCTGCACACCACGCCGGACGTGGGCCGCCCCAAGGTGGATTCGGCACGGGAAACGCTGCTGGCCCTCAACCCCAACATCACCGTCAATACCATCGAAGAGCGCATCGTCAGCAACAACGTGCTCGACATCATCGGCGATTACGACATTGTCATGGACGGGTCCGACAACTTCCCCACCCGGTTTTTGATCAACGACGCCTGCTTCATGATGAAAAAACCGCTGGTCTCCGGCTCCATGTTCCGCTTTGACGGGCAGGTGACGGTATTAAACGGCCATGTGGATACCGACCCGTGCTACCGCTGCCTCTATCCCGAACCGCCTCCCGCCGACCTGGTGCCAAGCTGTCAGGAAGCGGGCATCCTCGGCGTGCTGGCCGGAACGGTGGGGATACTGCAAGCCACCGAGACCATCAAGCTGATTTTAGGACAGGGCGACCCGCTCATCGGCAAGCTGCTGGTCTACAACGCCCTGGAGATGGAGTTCATGAAGGTGGGGTACAAAAAGAACCCCAAATGCCTCCTGTGCGGCCCCGATCCGCAGATCACGGAGCTGCTGGATTACGAGATTTCCTGCACGTTGCAGCAGCCGCACTGAGGCGCGAGCCGCGCCGGGCGTAAAGCTGGCGCGGCGGGCTTTATACTCCCTCGCCCCTCGTGGGAGAGGGTTGGGGTGAGGGGGATGCGGCCCCGGCACCGAGCATAGAAAATGAAAACGGTCAGTCCAATCGGGCTGGCCGTTTTTTTATATCCCCGTTTTCCAGCACACGATCACCGTTCCACGAATGCGGGACTTGACGTGCGACACAAAATGGGACATTATTCAGGAATGTTTTTTGCGTTTTATTTTCATAAACTATTGTTTATACATAATTTCAACAAGACATTTTCATGGACATAAACAAGGATAAATCCGGCGATACAGCCAAGGCCGGAAAGCCGGAAGAAGGGAGCGTCCGCGTCAAAACCCACCGCTCCGGCATATTCACGTTTCAGGTGGGCATTGACGACGCGGCCCTTGCGTCATTGTTCGTACGCGTTGAGGATGCTCACCATCGATTCAACAGCGTGCCGGTATTGCCGGACATTGCGGGAAGCTTGGAGCAAGAGGTGGTTGCATCAAGCGTATTTGGCACCAATACCATCGAGGGGGGCACGCTCACGGAGGAGGAAACCGAGGAGGTGCTGCGCACAGTGGCCGACCCTGCCCAGGCCAAAGAGGAAGCGGAACGCAGGGTGCTCAACATCCGTGCGGCGTACAGTTTGGCGGAGGACTTTGCCGCAGACCTGCGCAACGACATCCCACCGGAATTCGAGGGGTTCGGGCTGCTTCTCGAGGAGTATATGTTAACGGACCTGCACGGGATCATCACCGACGGCCTGACCGAAGCCGGCAACATCCCCGGCAAGTACCGAAACAACCCCAAGGGCCAGTTGGTCAGAGTGGGGAACGCCGCGCACGGGGGGGAATACGTGGCGCCCAAATGCCTGGATGACATCAAGCTGTTAATGGGCGCTTTTCTGAAGTGGATCAACAGCGAGCCAATCATCCAAATCTCCCCCCTCATCCGCGCCCCGCTGGCGCACTACTACTTTGAGCGGATTCACCCGTTCGGCAACGGAAACGGGCGTGTGGGCCGGGTGGTGGAAGCGATGATTCTGCTTGCGGCCGGGTATAAGTTTGCCCCGTTCGCCCTGTCCCGGCATTACATGGAACGTATGGACGAGTATTACATCGCGTTCCGGCAGGCCGAAAAGGCGGAGCAGGCGGGAGCCCCCTCGCCCAATACACCATTTGTTGAATTCTTTTTGAGCGCCATGCTGGGAACGATCAACCGGTTGCACGACCGGGTGAATGTGCTGATCGGCAAGGTACTCATGGAAAACATGGTCAGCGCCAAGTTGAGGCAAAAGGAGATCAACACCCGCCAGTACACAATCCTCAACAACCTTCCCCCGACCGGAATCCCCCTCAAGGAACTCCGGGCGGCCCAGTGGTACCAAGGACTTTATGCATCCCTGACCACCAAGACACGCGACCGCGATTTAAAAAGCCTGCAAGAGCAGAGGCTGGTTTTTATTGATGAGCAAGGGGTGGTACGGGCGCAAAGACTTTGATTTCAGCCAGCCGGGATGCGGCCCCGATCCGCAGATCACGGAACTGCTGGATTACGAGATCAGCTGCACCTTGCAGCAGCCGCACTGACCTGCTCCCTCGCCCCTTGCGGGAGAGGGCCGGGGTGAGGGGGATGCGGCCCAACCCGCATGAATGCGGACATTCCGGAAGGGGTGGCGACGGGCCTTACACCCTCGCCCCTCGTGGGAGAGGGTTGGGGTGAGGGGGATGTGGCCCCACCCGCATGAACGCGGACATTCCGGAAGGGTTGGCCCCCGGCGTGAGGGTCAATACATACGCGAGACTGGAACGGCCAGCCTGAAAGGGCTGGCCGTTTTTTTGTGGGGTCTCCCCTTGCGGGAGAGGGCAAGGGGAGAGGGAAGTGTGCTGCCACTGGCAACAGGCATTCGCAAATTGTGCGATCTGGCCCCGGATTAAGTATTGTGTCCCCGGAATTCCTGGGTCCCTTTGGGTCCCATACCCCTCCCGGCCATCCTGGACCTATCCGCCAAACTCATCAATGACGTGGTCGGAGAACTCAATGATGTCTGGATACGCCTCGGACATTGCACGGATGCGCTTGGTAATGCTATTTCGTTGATCCGCTGGAACGTTGAGTAGAGACAACAAGGAACTCAGGTATTCTCCCGTGCCTTTCGCTAGGTCAATCACAATCTGGTCGTAATTCCTTACGACATAGTCCTTCCTTTTCTGTCGCGCAGAAATGGCAGTGTTCGTTTCCAGGGAACTAGCTCCCGCCGGTTGGAGCGTGACCATATACTGACTCGGGGAATATTCGTTCACTGCACCAGATAATCCGTCAGTGGTTGAACCAATAACGCCGCCAAGTACGATATTTCCCCAGAACCATGAATTCATGCGGGTTTCGAGTTCCATTGTCAGCGGTTGGTAGCCTTCTTTGTCAAAGACCAACGTCTGCCCCGGCTTCTTCTTTAGGCTGGTCGTTATGGGCGTTTTTCCCAACACTCTTCCGTTTAAATGAACGATCGCATCATCGGGATTGGAATTGAAAGTGACTTCCTGATGCGACCCAGTCACGATCGAAGCGCAGGCTGAAACGTGCATAGCGATTCCGAGAAGGCCGATACCGAACAGAACCTTATTCGTACGCATGAAATTCCTCATCTAGTAAAGAGGGCCGTGAAGCGTTGGGCTTGGCCTCTCTGGTTTAGTTACACAAACTGCTCACGCGCGAGAGCAGCTGGGTTTATGACTTTCCCCTTTCACCAGGGGCCACCAGCAAAAAAGCCCCGCCAGCCGAAGCCGACGGGGCAGTGGAGTCACCAGGGTTAAAAGTGGTACCCCAACAGAAAGTTGAAGTGCCCGCCACCTGCGTCCGCATTGACGCCCACAATCGTCACATCGGCGGTTGAGCTCATAAAATCAAACCCCAGGTTGAAGTGCTGCCCCAGCACCCAATAGATGCCGCCCCCCAACCAGATCCCCGTGCCACTCCCCGAAACGGTCGTGAAGCCGTCGTCCAGTTCCGCCTCAATAGAGGCGATCCCGCCCCCGATGTAGGGGTGCATGTTGCCCGACACCCACGTCTTCCTCACCCCCAGATCCAGTTCGGTTGTGTTGGCCGTGATCCCGAGAAAGCTTTGATCACTCTCCGAGTGAAGCATCCGGATTTCGATGCTGACCGGCCAGTTGGCCGGCCCGAAATCGGCCACGAACCCGGCTTCGCTATGCTCCTCCAATGGTTCCCACTCGGCCTTGTCCAGCGCCTTGGCACCAAGGAACAGGTTGATATTGCCGGTAAATGTCGAACCCGTTCCCTGCGCATGGGCAGGAACCGTCCAGGCCAGAAATGCCGCCAACAAAACAAAAACAGACGTTACAAGCCGCATAAACCCTCCATCTTTTTTGATTTTTTACTGGTACGAAGTGCCCAAGTATTAGGAGAATACGAAAAAAAGTCAATTTCAGGCAGCCCGCCCGCCCATCACCCGGTTGAGGGCGTGGGCGCCCTAGTGGCCTGGCCGCCCCACGCCGGTTCGCCTCAGGAATGCCAGGTACCCCCCCTTGAGTTCTCCTGTCTCCAGGTACTTCTTCGATTGATAGAAAAAGATCCAGCCGTACGGCTTTTCGATCGTCTCCCCGTCCAGCACCACAAAGCCGTCGTCCGCATCCAGCCGTTCCGGATGCAGCCCATCCAGCAGCCGCTTTTTCGCCTCCGCTAATTCCATAACCCTATCCATGCGGGGCACCAGACCCGCTTCCCCAAACCCCGTCACCCCCTCCCCCCCCTTGTGGAAGAGGGTTGGGGGGATACGGCCCGTGCACCGGGGATAGTCAGAAAATGAAAACGGCCAGCCCGGTTGGGCTGGCCGTTTTTTTGTGCCCGGGATTCGCAGACCCTGAGCTCACCCGGCGCCCCCTCAGGGCACCAGGTTGTTGAGACACGTTAAGCCGT
>CBDUXI010000068.1:0-12677 GCA_965371175.1 uncultured bacterium | reverse complement strand
CGTGGGTCGCTGCGCGCATGCCGTATCGCGCGTGGCGGGGCCGGGTGGGCAAGGTCAGTCCGGACGATCCGGCGGTCGTCCTGTTTACCTCCGGCTCCGAAGGCACACCCAAAGGGGTGGTGCTCTCCCACGCCAACCTGCTGGCCAATCAGGCGCAACTCAATGCCCGCATCGATTTTTCCGCCCGCGACGTGGTGTTGAACGCCCTGCCCATGTTCCATTCCTTCGGGCTTACCGGCGGCACCCTGCTGCCGTTGCTATCGGGCATCCGGGCGTTCTATTACCCCTCGCCCCTGCACTACCGGATCATTCCGGAGCTGACCTACGAGATCAACGCGACCATTCTGTTTGGCACCAACACCTTTCTGGCCGGGTACGCCCGCCACGCCCATCCGTACGATTTTTACAGCATTCGCTATGTGTTCGCCGGGGCCGAAAGACTGGCCGATGACACCCGGCGGGCATGGATCGACAAGTTCGGGCTACGCATTTTTGAGGCGTACGGCGCTACGGAAACCGCACCGGGCCTCACCACCAATACCCCCATGGACTATCGGGCAGGTACCGTAGGCCGCCTGCTACCCGGCATCGAAACCCACCTGGAGCCGGTACCCGGCATTGAGGAAGGCGGTCGCCTGGAAGTGCGCGGCCCCAACATCATGCTGGGGTATCTGCTGGCCGACAACCCCGGGGTGCTGGTGCCCCCCGCCACCAAACGCGGCCCCGGCTGGTACGATACCGGCGATGTGGTCGCATTCGACGAGGACGGCTACCTGTCCATTCTCGGTCGCGCCAAGCGGTTTGCCAAGGTGGGAGGCGAGATGGTTTCGCTAGCTGCCGCCGAGCAGTTGGCCGGGGATGTCTGGCCGGGCAAAGCCCACGCTGTGGTGGCGGTCCTCGACAAGACCAAAGGGGAACGGCTGGTACTGTTGACCGAACACCTTGATGCCAGCCGCCAAACCCTCTTGAAGCACGCCCGGTCAGAAGGCGTGGGAGAGATTATGGTGCCGCAAAAAGTCATGGTGGTTGCCACCATTCCCCTGCTGGGAACGGGCAAAATCGACTACGCCAAGGCGCTTGAACTGGCCACGAAAACACCCGGCGACAACAAATCCGGAAAACCCTCATGACCCGCAACCTGGCCCTGCTGCTTGTCGCCCAGTTCATCACCGCTTTCGCCGATAACGCCGTGCTGTTCTCGGCCTTGGCCCTGCTGCTTGCCACCCAGGATCTGCCAAGCTGGTATGTACCCACGTTGCAGGGCTGCTTTCTGGTTTCGTTTGTGCTGTTGGCTCCGTGGGTAGGCAACCTTGCCGACAACCGCCCCAAGGCAACCATTCTCACCGGCGCCAACGTAGTCAAGGCAATGGGGGCCGGGCTGCTGCTGGCGGGAATCGAGCCGCTGTTGTCCTACGCCGTGGTGGGTGTCGGGGCCGCCCTCTACAGCCCGGCAAAGTACGGCATCCTGCCGGAGCTTTCTCCCCCCGGAAAGCTGGTCACCATGAACGGCTATGTGGAAGGGTCCACCATCCTTGCCATCCTGACCGGCTCGCTGGTGGGGGCCACCATTGCCGACAACTCCGTGGAAACGGCCCTTACCCTGGTGATTGGCTGCTACGCCGTGTCCGCCACGCTGGCGCTGTTTATTACCCGTATCTCGCCCAAGTCCGCAGAGCATGTGCGGGCGCTCCCCCATTTTTCCCATATGATCCGCACCCTGTTTAAAACCCCGCGAGCGCGGTTTGCCGTGCTGGGGGTCACCCTGTTCTGGGCGGCCGCCGCAACCCTGAGGGTGATGCTGGTGGCGTGGGCGCCAGCGGTACTGATGCTCACCAGCACCGCAAGCATTGCGGAGTTGACCATCTACTGCGCCATTGGCGTTGCCATCGGATCGGTGGCTGCCCCCCGCTTTATTCCCTTGGGAAATCTGCGCCGTGCCCGCCTTGCGGCCTATGCCATGGGCGTCAGTATCGTACTGCTGGCGTTTGCCGACGGCATCTGGGCAGCCCGTATGGCGCTGCTTGCAGCCGGTTTTTCCGGTGGTATGTTCGTGGTGCCGATGAATGCCGCCCTGCAGGAGATTGGCCACCGCACTCTGGGTGCGGGCGGCGCGGTGGCGGTGCAGCACTTTTTTGAAAACCTGGGTATGCTGACTGCCATGGGCATCTACGCCTTTGCCGCAGGGCAAGGCGCGGGACCCACTGCCGCCATGCTGTCGCTGGGCGTGATCGTACTGATTGCCACCGGCACCGTTTCCAGACACCTGCCTGCAAACGGAGAAAACTTTGAGTCTGCACTCCCCAAACAGGCAGATGTCGGCAAATGAGGCATTATCGGAAATGCCACCGACTGGTAAAATCCGCATTCCCCCTCGCCAAGTCAGCCTTGTTTTCAGATAATGTAATGTCTTGTCTTTTAGAAACGCCCCTCATTGTAGTGAAACCATGACACAAGACTCCTATTCAGGCATTCCGTACCGACCCCCACACGGGACGTACGACCCAAAAGCGGCGCACCCGGAACAGAACCAGTTGCCGCCCGGTGCAGCGCCTGCCGGATATGAGGTCAGCCCGCTGCCGGGAGGGCCGGGGGGCGGGCGCGGTACGGAAAACCCACCCCATTCCCCTGCCAATACACCCCCCCCTGTGCAGCAAAACGAAGAGGGTGCGGTTGCACCGTTCTGGCGGCGGATGGTGGCGTTTCTGACCGACCTGATACTGGTGGAATTCCTTGCCGGGGGGTTGGGCAGTATGGCGGCGGCGGCAAAGGCGATCGCCCGGCACGGTTTCAACCCGGCGGATTGGGAAACCGCACATACATATGCCATGTCAGCGTCGCAAAATTTATATCCGTGGCTGCTGTTTGGCTATCTGGTGTTCTTTACGGCTTACGGCGGTCGCACCCCCGGAAAAATGCTGTTCAAACTGCAGATCAGGCAGCAAAGTGGCGGCTCCATCAGCTGGGCGCTGGCTGTGGGACGAACATTCAGCTACCTGGCATCGGTATTTACCTGGGGTATCGGCTTTTTGCTGGCCGCAGGACCCAGAGGACTTGCCCTGCACGATCGGATTTCGCACACGCGGGTGGTGTACCGCCCCGCATCCAGCGGCTGATGACCGTGGAAAAAGCTCCGGGCGCCCACCTTGCTCCCATCGCCCGGACGATCCTGCTCACCGTACTTTTGCTCGGCCTGGTCCCGTCCCCGGTGGGGGCCGCCGAAGAATGGTTTGATGCGCTGCTTGCGCGCGTAAACGGTGAGCCGATGCTGGTCAGTGATGTAAATATTCACGAGGCCCTGTTTCGCTCGGGGGAATCGTTTACCCGAATGACGCCGCTTCACAGGGAAATTGCCGTGGAAGGGTTGATTCGCTACCAGATGCTGCTTGCCGAAGCCAAACGGTTCGGCGTGGCCCACCCGGACGAGGCCGAGGTCATGCACTCTGCCGCTTCCTTACAAAAAAAACTCGGGCACCGGATCGGCTGGATCGACGCGGAAATCGTGGTGGAAAAAATACGGGAGCGGCTGTGGGTGGATGCATTCATCGAGGCCCGCATCCGTGCGTTTGTGATGATCCGTGAGGCCCGGGTAACGGACGAATTGCAGTCCACCGGCGGCCCCAGGCCGGGCGAAAGTGATACGGATGCACAGAAGCGGGTGCGGGAGCGGCTCACGGATCAGGAAGTGGATGGCCGATTAAAGCGCTACCTTGACCGGCTGGTGAAACGTGCAGGAATCAGCCGTTACCCGCTTCCAGGCAGCGCCTTTATGGCTGACTAAGTGTGGATTCCATGAGGGTTGTTCCCTCGGGTTTTCCCTCGCCCAACAACCCCATGATGATCAGAGCAAGTGCCTATTTCCCGCACTTGCCGCACTTTACGGCGACCAGAATTTATAAATCAGAGGCCACGCTGGGGCACGGTCATGTTCCGCATGCCTCTATCTGCCAACCGGCAGAGCAAAACCGGGCGGCCTGAAAAGCGACCCGGCATAGCCTCTGATGTACAAAACCCGCTTCACGCGACTTGGATGGGACGGCATCTCCGCCGCCGTTCCAATGGTCATTCCCGCGTACGCGGGAATCCAGAGGAAGTGTCGCCCCCCTCTCCGCACTCGGCCCCGGTTCACCGGCTGTCTTTTTTCCCGTAAGACTTCAGGTTCCAGGCCAAAGGCCGCAAAACCAGCAGAAAAATCAATACGAATAGAAGGAACAATGGCAATAGGTAATACGGCATCAGGGACAATGCAAGTATTGAAAAAAATATGGACGTTGTACTGATGAAAATCATGGCGATAGTAGATGTGTAGGAAAACCCCAGACTATCTCCACACTCATCGCACTTCACCCGCGTAAAGGCTCCAAACCATGCGGCTCTCCAAACGGAAATGACCGGCGCTCCGCAGGTTGGACAGGGAAGTGGCTTCACTTGGGTTTTTCCTCCGGTGACGGGGTAGACTTGGGTGGGGTGGGTGATCCATTGGTCGGGGCGGGTAGCTCACCGGGGGGAACTGCCCCACTGCCCAGCAGCGCCGCAGCAATTGCTTCCTTCGCACTCGCCCCGTTTTTGATTGCCTGAATGATGTCACCATACATTGCCGCAAGCCCCAATGGGATTCCGACGCCTGGTCGCGTGAGAAAACCGATGCCAGCCCCTGCCCCAAGCCGTCCCAAGGCTTTACCAGGGTTTTCCTTCATAACTTGCCCGGCAATTTCGGCTGCATCGTCCCAATATCCAGGGTGTGTTGCGAGCCCTTTTGCCATGCCCCCAAACAGCTCGTTGGCATCACGGGCCGCCGTCTGACCCTGAATGTTGGTGGCTCCCGTGGCGGCGAATACCTGATCCCCTGCTTTTCCTATTCCCCGGAAATAGGACCCGGCACCGTCGACCACGTCCCCTACAAATCCTGTGAGCCGCTTTCCCGGGCTTTTGGTGTGCCCCACCGGAGAAAGCCCTGATTCTGCCGCATTTACTCCAAAACCGGAAGGGGCGGGTGGGCCGTAGACACCCGGAACTGCGGGTGGAGCAAACGGCTGCCCCCCATCAAATGGACGTATCCGGGGAAACGGGATACCCGTTGCCTGACCGAAAGGAAGGGGCTGATAAAACCCCGGATCGGGGTTCGGCCCGGTAATTGGAATGCTGAAACCGGGGTCCGGGTTGTACGGTTCCGGGTTCGGGTCCGGCGCCAGCCAGTCTTGCGGCGGCGCTTCCCCCAATATGGCCCACATGGGTTTTGGCTCCCCCGGAAGGCCACGCTAGACCGTCTTTCTTACGGCGTTCGGCTGAATGTACCGCTGCTGGGCGCGGGTTAAAATTTCATCAATCGGCGTAGGCTGAAAGCTGTTTTCGTTGTTGTGCACCGGTTAATCCCCATACTTGTTGTGTTTCCCTCATCTCGACACGAGATATTAGCGGAAACTTCTCCACCGCACCCTGCGTTTCTGGACGTTTTGGCGTTTCTGGACGTTTCTTTGTTTTTTTGTTTTTTTGTAAATCAGAGGCCGCGCAGGGAAGCGGTCATGTTCCACGCCTGTCGATCGACCCTGGCCAGCCGCCTTGTCCGGGAGATGGTGAAAATTGCCCCGTATACGAGGTGCCCGAAGGGAAAAAACCGGAGACGTAGCAGCGCTACGTTGAGGCTTTTTTTACAAAGGAAACGAAACAGACTCCGGGCTCAGACTTGTGAACAACGCTCGTAGAATCCACAACTAGGTGCACTCTGCAAACACGTCGCTGGTGTGGCTCGAGTCCGGGTCTCCGGTATTTACGTTCAACAGATAGTGCAGCACCTCGTGTTTCCACACGTAAGGAGAGCCCAGTTTGACCGTGTTGGGCACCACAAACTCTCCGCTACACCCGCCCGCGTACCAGCGACACGGGAACCGGGGCTCCATAATCACCACGGTAAGCGCCGTAAAGTCACCGTTTTCCAGGTTCGCACACGACTTGGCCTCGTAAAACCCGGTTTCCAGATGGTCGACCAGCGTGGCGTCGGTATACAGCCCCGGCGGATTGGCCTTAGCAACCCCCGCCGCCTCCAGCGGGTCCACGCCGCAACCGGAAAGCAAAAATAACATGGCTGTACCGCCAAACAGGGAGCACACCACTCCCCAGGCCTTTTTCCGCATCATAGGTCACCCTCTGACCATCTGTTGTGATTGACAGACCTTTTTCGGATATAATTGATAATTTCTTGAGCATTTAATAATCTGCCCGGAAGGCCGTTCCCGAATCCCTGCCGCAGCCGCCGCTCCGGTAGACCGCTCGTGGGCCGTCCTGCTACCCTGACGCACCGTTTTTCAGGTCAGCGTTTTTTTGCATTTCGGAGAAGTTGTATTGAAACCGGCACACTGGTTTGTTGCCATCGCCCTGCTGGGTGTCACGTTGACCTTGCCGGGCTGTAGCACCGCGCCGTCGACGCGACAGACAGAGGCGGCGGCAAAAGAGCGGGTAGACAAGGCCGATCATCCGCCGCGGCCGGTCCGGCTGATTGCCGTGGGCGACATCATGATGGGCACGTCTTTTCCGGGTGAGGAGTACCTCAATCCGGACCTGACGGCGCAGACCGACCTTGCCGCCCTCATCGGCCCGGACCTGCTGGCCCTGCTGCAAAGTGGCGATGTGATTTTCGCCAATATGGAAGGCACGCTCTACAACGGGGACGGGCCGTCCAAACCGTGCAGCAACCCGAAAACCTGCTACGTATTCCGCAGCCCGGAGTTCCACGCCGACGTGCTGGGGGAGTTGGGCTTCAACATGATGTCGCTGGCCAACAACCACAACGGCGATTTTCTGGATGCGGGGCGCGCGTCCACCATGGCGGCCTTGCAAAGAAACGGGGTCGCCTTTGCCGGACTCGATCAGAAAGGCGCACGCACCGCCTCCATCACCCTGGAAAATGGCTTGATGGTGGGTCTGGCCGCCTTTTCCCCCAACAAGGGGACGCTCAGCATCAACAAGCCCCGGCGGGCACGGCGCATCGTCAAGAAACTGGCCAGACAAAACGATATCGTGATCGTGTCCATCCACGCGGGTGCAGAGGGAGCAGCCTATACCCATGTTCCACGGGAGATGGAAATATTCCACGGGGAACACCGGGGCGATGTGTACGCCTTTGCCCACCTGATGATCGACGCCGGCGCCGACGTGGTGCTGGGCCACGGCCCCCACGTTACCCGCGCGGTGGAGGTATACAAACAGCGGTTTATCGCCTACAGCATGGGAAATTTCTGGACCTACGGGCGTTTTAACCTGAAAGGCCCCAACGGCGTGGCACCGGTCGTCGACCTGGAACTGGCTCCCGACGGGGAACTGTTGTGGGCCACCATTCACAGCGTACGCCAGAAAAGCTGGGGGGTACCGGTGATGGACCCGGATGGCGGCGCCCTGCAAGCCGTGACCGAATTGACCGCCGCCGACTTTCCGGAAGCCGCACTGACTTTCCTGCCCGACGGCACCGTGACCGGCGCAGACATTCACCCCCCTCCCGACCGGAAACCGGAACCGGGCGTCACCCCCTGAACATCCATGTCATCCGCTGGACCATACCAGCGCTTGCCGCTACACTGGCTTTTGTCTGATTCCCGTTTCCTATGCGTACAGGAAGACCCGCCTTGACTGTCAGCACCCAGCCCGAAATTGAAACGTTGATCCCGCTGCTTTCCGACCTTGTCACCCGCATGGAAGAGAAGGTGCCGTACGCCGCCGTGCTGGTGACCGACGAAACCGGCGAAGTGGTGCGAATGGGCACGGCGGAAGAAAAGGTGAATGAAAACGCCCCGGCCCGGGGCGCGGTGTTTACCGTGCATACCGGGCACGGCACGGTGGAGGCCTCGGTGGACATTCTGACCCCGGAGGCACTGGAGTCGGCAGCAAATGACGCCGTGGAACGGGCGATCAATGTGGGCATCGACCCCCACGCCCGGCCCGTCGATCCCGGCCCCACGCTCGAACAGCAGTTCGCCACCGAACAGGACACCAGGTACGACGACGTGGCGCTGGACGAAAAGGTGAACCGGGCACGGAGCCTGAGAGATCAGGTGGCAAAACTGGATTCCCGGGTGGTCAACGCATTCGGACTGGTCTCCCACGTACGCAGCCGCGAGGTGTTCGTCAACCGCGCCAAACGCCTGTACCAGGACCTGCGCCGCACCCAGGCGGTGGCTGGGGCCACCACCAGCGACGGGGAACATCAGGCGCAATTGATCGACGGTCGTGGGCGGCGTGGCGGATGGGAAGCCACCAGCCTGCCCGATGGGCTGCTGAAAAACCTGGTCACCGACTGCACCCGTATTCTGGGCGCACCGCGCCTGAAGGCGGGCTACTACGACTGCATCTTCTCCCCCGAGTTTTCCGGCATCTTCGCCCACGAGGCGTTCGGTCACGGCACCGAGGCCGACATGTTCCCCAAAAAACGCTCCCGCGGCGAAGAGTATCTGGGCAAACCGGTTGCGGACAGTTGCGTACAGATGTACGACGATCCCGGTTTTCCGGGGGCGGCGGCAAGCTACCATTTTGACCACGAGGGGCAGGCCGCCACCAGCACCCAGATCATCGAAAAAGGGGTGCTGGTCCGGCCCATTACCGATATGTCGACGGCCCACCAGCTGGGCATTGAGCGCACCGCAAACGGGCGGCGCGAATCGTTTGCACGCAAGGCCTATACGCGGATGTCCAATACCTTCTTTGGACCGGGAAACGATACGTTTGACGCAATGCTTGAGGATATTGAGTACGGCTTTTACCTGGAGCGCCCCTCCAACGGCATGGAAGACCCGAAAAGCTGGGGCATCCAGCTGGAAGGCCACATGGCGTCCGAAATCGTTAACGGCAAGCTCACCGGTCGGGTGTTCTCTCCGGTGATCGTGACCGGTTTTGTACCCGACCTGCTCACCTCCATCAGCATGGTGGGAAACCGGAACGAAATCACCGGCCTGGGCATGTGCGGCAAGGGGTACAAGGAGTGGGTCAAGGTGACCGATGGCGGGCCGCACCTGAAGCTGAAGGCGCGGCTGGCGTGAGCCTGAAGGAAATTCAATCCGCCCTTTCCGCTTTTCCGGGTGTTTCCGGCTGGAGCGTCTGCGAGCGCCGCCACCAAAGCCACCAGCGATACCGTATTTTTGGCAAGGTGGACAGCGAGCGTACCGCCGCACTGCGTACGGTACAGATAACCATCCATACCCGTGCAGAAAAAGACGGGCAGCCGGTTCAGGGCGAGGCCGGATTTACCCTCACGGGGGATGCCACCACAGTGAGCCGGGCGCAGCTTGAGGCTGCCGTGGCGCGGGCCACGCTGGTGGCCAACCCACCCTACATGCTGCCGTCCACCGCAAAGGCACCCGACCTGCCGCTGGCCGACCCGCGCATGGAAACGGACCCGTGGGGCATTATCTCCGACGTGGAAGCACAGATGGATCAGGCGGCGGGGGACGCGGTGCTGTGCGCCACCGAACTGTTTGCCGACCGGCAGGAAATCACCGTCCTCACCTCGGAAAAATTCTCGGGCAGCTATACCACCACAGAACTGTTTTCAGAGTTTGTGCTACTGGCGGAAGACGGCAAACAGAGCGTGGAATGCCAGAGTATCTGCCGGGCGCGCCGCCCGGAGGAGTTGGCCATGGTCGATGCCGTCTCCCGGCATGCACGCTGGGCGGCAGACCGGCTACAGGCCACGCTTCCCCCCACCGGCACTTTTTCTGTGGTGTTCGGGGAAGAGGCGTTAGACACCCTGTTTGACACGTTTGTCTCCCATGCCGGGGGACGCTCCCGCTACGAAGGCTGGTCTCGCCTTACAGAAGGAAAGCCGTTGTTGAACGGCGTGGACGGAGAGGCGCTGACACTCACCATGGACCCCACCGTTGCCTGGCGGATGGGCAGTCGGCCGTTTGATCCTGAAGGGCAGATTATGAAACCTGTCGGGCTGATTGTAGACGGCGTCTTTCAGAGGCGGGCGGCATCCAAAAGATATGCCGATTATCTGGGTATCCCGGCCACCGGAAACGGCGGAAACCAGGTAGTCGCTTCCGGTCCAACCCCCCTTACAGAATTGCTGCAAGAGGGGCCGGTGCTGCATGCCCTACGATTTTCCACCTTCCATCCCAACCCGGTTACCGGGGCGTTTTCCGGCGAATTACGCACCGCCTATCTGCACGATGGCAACGGCAAGGTGCTGCCGATCTGCGGGGGCAGCGTGTCGGGTAACGTCTGGGAGGCATTCAAATCTGCGCGCTTTTCACAAGAGCGCACCGTACGCGCAGGGTATGACGGTCCAGCCGGGGTGCGGCTGGGTGGCATCACGGTGGCAGGGCAAGCTTGATCGCACAAAAAAACCGCCGCCCCCGAAAGCCGGGAACGGCGGTTATCTGCTTGGGTATGCCGAGCGGCTTTAGCCGGCTTTCGCCAGGTTCATGCGGTTGGCATGCTGACCGTTCTTGTTCTCAATAATGCCGGAGTCCATAACCGTTCCACAGTTAATGCACTTCCAGGCGAAGAACGTCAATGCAAAGTCCGCAAACCGTTCCGAGTACATGTACCCGTGGCATTTGGGGCAGGTGGCAGATTTTTCCATTCCAGGCACCTCTATATCAATATCGAAGCGTTAACCAAATCCTCACCCAAACTTAAAAGCAAAACTTGAGCCAATAAATCAAATAAATTACAACCTTCTGTAAAATAAGGGCTTTGTCTTTTTTACCTGATAGGATGTTTGGGGTCGCTGACGAAATATGTACCAAAACGTGATGAATTGTGGAACAAGGGTGACGCCTTCCTGCCAAAAATCTGCCGATTATGCCGCCGGTGACCGCTTACCAGTCTGGCAGGTTGAAACACGGCGGTGGGGCCAGTGAGCACAGATAAACTCCCCGGCATCACCGGTGCACTGCTGGCCGGAGGGGCCAGCCGCCGCATGGGTACCGACAAGGCCATGTTACCGGTAGGTGGCCAGCCAATGGGGCACCGTGCCCTGTCCGCACTCACCGCCCTGTTTGATGAGGTGCTGGTCGTGGAAAACCGGGCCGGGGATGCCCGCCCGCCGTGGCCCCCTTCTGCCCGTGTGATCTCTGATCCGCCGGATGCCCCCCGCTGCGCCCTTACGGGGATCAGGACTGCCCTTGCGGCAGCAACCCACCCATGGGTGTTTATTCTGGCCTGCGACCTGCCGTTTGCTTCGGTGCCGCTGATTCGGGGAATTTGTACGCTTGCCCTCCATACCCGGCCCGCTCCAAAAATAGTGGTGCCACGCACCGGCACACTGGTTCACCCCCTTGTCGCCGTGTATCATCGTGACCTGCTTGAGGAAGTGTCCACCCGTATACAGAAAGGCTCCCTTCGGGTGCAGGAACTGGCGGAAGCGTTCGCCCGGTTCGTGGAAGAGGCCGACCTGAAAAAATGGGACCCGAACCTGTCCGGTCTGGTAAACGTCAACACGCCAGAGGAATTACAAACGGCCCTCGACGCGCCACCCAACCCATAGGGAAATGCATGATCTCATTTGAAAAAGCCAGGGAATGCATCCTTGAAAAGGTGCCTCAACTACAGCACGAGCGGGTGTTTCTTGCGGACGCCCTGAACCGGGTGCTGGCGGAAGACGTTTGCGCCCATCGGGACCAGCCGCCATGGGACAACACCGCCGTGGACGGTTTTGCCGTGCAGGCGGCAGATACCAAAGGCGCGTCGGAAGGCAGCCCAAAAATACTTTCCGTGGTGGAAACGGTTCCCGCAGGAAAAATGCCAACGGTTTCGGTCAGCCCCGGCACAGCCACCCGCATCATGACCGGCGCGCCCATGCCGGACGGGGCCGATGCCGTGGTGATGGTGGAAGATACGGAGCAGACGGACGATAAGGTGAAAATCCGTCTGGCGGCGGAAGCCGGCGAGAACATCCGCCCCAAGGGGGAGGACGTCGTCGCAGGGGATGTGGTGCTTGCGCGGGGGACCACGCTAAAAGCCGCTCACATCGGCATGCTGGCCTCTTTGCGTAGGTCCCAGGTGCGGGTAAGCCGCAAACCGGTGGTCGGCATCCTGTCCACCGGGGATGAAATTGCCGAGCTTGATGAGCCGATGTCGGTAGAAAAAATCCCGAACGTCAACTCCCACGCCATCGCCGCACAGGTGCTGGAAGCGGGTGGCATTCCCCTGCTTTTAGGCATCGCCAAAGATACGCCGGACGCGGTGCGGGACGGCATCAAGGAAGGGCTCTCCACCGACGTACTGATCATCTCCGGCGGCGTTTCCATGGGGGATTTCGACTTTGTGAAAGACGTCATGAGCGAGCTGGGAGGGGGGCTGGATTTCTGGAAAGTCAAAATAAAGCCGGCCAGACCCCTGGCGTTCGGCACCATAGCCGACGTGCCGGTATTCGGGTTGCCCGGCAACCCGGTCTCTTCCATGGTCTCTTTTGAATTGTTTGTGCGCCCGTTTTTACTAAGCGCCATGAAACACCGGCAGATCGAGCGTACGGTCATTCACGCACAGCTTACGGAATCTGTGCGAAAAAAATCCGGGCGGCGTTTTTTCCTGCGGGGCGTTCTGGAAAAATCTCCAAACGGATTTACCTGCCGCACCACGGGTCCCCAAGGGTCCGGTATGCTCACATCCATGGTGCTTGCAGACGGCTTGATTGACCTGCCCGAGGAGATGGACGGAAGAACGATCCTCCTGCGGGTGGACGGGCTGTC
>CBDUXI010000067.1:0-13233 GCA_965371175.1 uncultured bacterium | reverse complement strand
ATTCCGGCCCACCCGGACTGATTCCGGCCCACCCGGACTGATTCCGGCCCACCCGGACTGATTCCGGCCCACCCGCCCCTTATCGTCATTCCCGCGAAAGCGGGAATCCAGTTCCAGGCCATAACAAGACCCGTGGAAAAAAAACACATGGAAGCCCCCCTGTGTCCTCATTATCAGGCTCTAAAACGGAACCTAAGCGTGACCATCTCTGGATTCCCGCTTTCGCGGGAATGACAATTCTAAAGAGGGAATGACAATCAGAACGGGGATGTTGGTGAACAACGGTCGTAGAACGCTCAACTAGTCCAGCCCCATCCTCTTGAAAACCTCTGCCAGCCGGGAAGCGATTTCCTGATTGCCAAAATGGGCTTTGTAGGTAGCGAACGCCCGCTCCCCTTTTTTTGCCAGGGTCTTTGATTTCGCCCATTTGTGCGCGGCTTCCGCCAGCGCCTTCGGGTCCGCCGGGGGGACCTGGGCAATGCCGCTCTCTCCCCGCCCGCCCTTGGGATAGACCACCGCCTCCCGGGTAATCACCGGCCGTCCGCAGGCCAGCGCCTGATACACCTTGTTGGGAATCACCCGCCCGGCCTTTTCGCCCTTGCCGAACACCCCGAGCAGAATATCGGCCCGGTGGATGCGCGCAGGCAGCTCTTCATAGCGCACCCACGGCTCAAACACCACATTGGTCAGCCCCTCCGCCCGGCGCTTGCAGTCGGCAAGGAGCGGCCCTTCCCCCAGCAGGTGCCACAGCACCCGGGGGCCTTTCGGAAAATCGGCTGCGTACGCACAGGCCGCTTCCACAATCCACTGGGGCCCTTGCAGGTCGATAAAGCTGCCGAAAAACAGCGCGTGCACCGGATCGTCGGGAGTCGCCTTGGGGGTGGGGGAAAACAACGGTTCTTCCGCCCCCACCGGCACCACCACCAGTTTTTCTTCGGGGACCGATAACGCCGAGGCAAAAAAGTCCAGATGGGCATCTGTGTCGGCCAGCACCATGTCGGCGGCGTTAAAGAGGCCCTGCTCCCATGCCAGCAGCCGGTCGGCGGCCAGACTTCCCGCCGCATATTTATGCCGCTCAAACACCTGCTTGTCCCAGGCGCTGATAAGCGGATCGAACAGCAGCGGCACGCCTCGTTTTTTGCTCCACCGGGCCGCCGCCGCCATATCTCGCTGGCGAAAGCACGGCACCCACACCAGAGCGGGCGCAGGCAGCCGTTTCAGGGCGGCCTCAACATCACCTAACGCACTGATTTTATGGGAAAAATCGACAAGTTTATACCCCATATTAACCAGCAGGCTCCGCACAATCCGGTTGCGGGAATAGCCCGTATCGGAACGGCCCCACCAGACGATGGTGTTAGCCGTTGCCACGGCCCTTCTTTTCCCGCTTTGCCTGCTGGAACCGCTCCCGCGCCTTGGCAATGCGAATAAAGCGCTGGAAGGCATACATGTGGCTGATCATGACCCCGTCGATGCCGTTCACGAACTCCCGGCGCAGGATGTACTGCTTTAAAAAAGCCAGCGCGGGCAGGACCACCAGCACAATGGCCGACGGGTTACGCCCCTTTGCATACAGGTCTTCCGCCTGGGCGCTGGAGTAGCTGTTTACCTTGTCCACATGATGGGCCAGAGAGCGAAACGACCGGTGATTGACCATGCCGTGCAGCCGCCCGGTGCCGCCCTCCCGCACCACCACGGAATCGTGCACCGTACTGTCCTTGAATCCGGCCATGCTTTTCCGGTACAGGCGCACCGGACACTGGGTGGAGGTCCACGGGTGCCCGCTTTCCTGAAACGCGTGCAGCGGCAAAATGGGCAGGCGATAGGCGCTGAGGGTGGCACCGCTTCCCACGGCCCGGCGAATCTCCTCTGCCAGTTCCGGGGTCACCTCTTCGTCTGCGTCCAGATTCAGGACCCAGTCGTTTTTGCACAGGCCTTCGCCGTATATCTTTTGCGGGCCGTACCCTTCCCATTTGTGGGATACCACCTTCGCCCCCAGCGATTTGCTCACCTTTTTGGTGTCGTCGTCGCTGCCCGAGTCGATGACGATCACCTCGTCCACCCAGCCCTTCACGCTGTGAATGGTCAAAGGGATCCGGTCCGCCTCGTTTTTGGCGATGATGAAGACTGAAATGGGCCGTTTTTCGGGCATGGGTCAGGACTTGTCCTTACGATCTGCTTCCGCCACCTCCCGGTATACCTCTACCGTTTTTTGCACCATGTTGTCGATGGTAAACGGGTGCTCCCGGGCCACCGTGGGTGCACTTTTGTACCATTCGGCCAGCTTTTGTGCCACCGCCCCCACGTTGCCCAGCGGCACAAGGCCTTCGGGGCACAAAACCGCCTGGGTTTCCCCCACGCCGCCGTGATCGTAGCCGATGATCGGAATACCGAGGGAGGCGGCTTCCACCGTGGTGCGCCCGAACGCTTCGGGGTCGGTGGAGAGCGACAGCACCACGGTGCTGATCGACATGATCTCCCGCACATCGGCCCGGTGCCCGGTCATGAACACATTTTTATCCAGCCCGGCCTTTACGATGGCCTCGGCCACTTCGTCTTCGTAGTCCCGCCGTTTCGGGTGCGCCCCGCCAACGATCAACCCCACGGCGGGCACCCCGGACGCGATGAGTCGCTCCATCACCAGCAGAAAATCCATCTGCCCCTTCCAGCGCGAAAGCCGTGCAGGCAGGGTGACCACAAACCGCTCCTGCGTGTCCGGGTACTGGGCATACCAGTCGTCCAGCCAGCGGGTATCCGGGGTAAAGCCGTACGGATAGCGAGCACGGTCCAGCCCCCGGTGGACGATTCGCAAGGTGTCCTCTTTGGCTCCCAGCCGATTTTTCGCGTATGCGGCCACGGAATCGCTGATGGCAATCACCCGCGCGCCCTTCACCATCACGCACGAATAGGCCGGGTGCCGGTAAAACCCGTGCACGGTGGTCACAAACGGCACGCCTGCCCGTCTGGCCGCATACAGGCCAATCCATGCGGGCACCCGGCTGCGGGCGTGGACCACATCGGCCTGCACCTCACGCAGCACGCGGGCCACCCTGGGCACGGTCAACAAGGCGTTGATGAGCCGTTTTTTGTGGACCGGCAGGGTGTAGTGGGTGGCTCCGTCCCGTTCCAGTTCTTCCACCCGGCGTCCCCCGGCGGAGATCACCACGGAGCGGTGCCCCAGCTTGACGTATTCGCGGGACGAGTCGATGACCCCCTGCTCCACCCCGCCCACGTTGAGCTCGGGCAGCATCTGGACAATCGTGAGTGCCTTTTTCATGACGCCACCAGCTTCGCCACCGCTTCCCGGCAGCGGCGGGAGTCGTCCAGAGCGGGGGGCGGAGGGCCGGAAAGCAGGCTGGCACCATCTTCTGTCAGCCGTTCAGGCGTGGTGCGGCGAATATATCCTTCTGCCGCAAGTTCCCGTAGCACGCTCTCGTGCCTTTGGGGCGTACGGCCCCGCCGTTCCACCGCCACGGACAGCACCCGGCACGGGGCCGTGGCGGCTTCGGACACCATGGACACGCTGTCTTCCGTCACCACGGCCAGGTCGGACAGTCCCAGCATGCCCGGCACCGGGTATTCGTCGTCGGTGCGGCCCCGGCACAGGTAGGCGGCGGCGGTTTTGTCTGCGATGCGATCTTCCGTTTGTAGCCGGGTGCGGCGGGAGGTGGTCACCAGCAGCCCCGCCTTATGGCTTTTGGCAAGTTGGGCGCAGCCGTCGTAAATGCGAGCACCCAACTCCGGCGAAATGGCGTGACGGGGCGCGTCGCCCCCCAACAACAGGCTGATATAGTGGGAATTTTTGAGCCCGTGGGCTTTCTTGAACCGTTTGGCCTCGGCCATGAGGGCAGTCTCTTCAATGCGGTTGGGAGCGCCGATGGTGGTCAACGCCCGGGGGCTGTTCCGGTAACGATCGTGCCGGGGCACGCACGCCAGATTAAATCGCACCAGCCCCACCGAAGGGGTCATGCAGGTGGCGGCGGGCAGGGTCAGATGCCGGGCCAGCAGCAGGGTCATGGGCGCAGGGCCACTGCCCGCAGAAACCACCAGTGCGGGCAGCGGTTCTACACCAATCCGGTCGGCCAGTTCCGCCCCGTTATCGATCACCCGATGCCACGGAAACGGCCCCACGCTGTTCCCCAACGGTACCGGAAAGCGGGCGGCAAACCAGCTGCGCAACCAGGCCAGGCGGGATTTGAACCGGGGGCGAAACATCCACGGGGAAATATCCGGAGGCAGAATTCCCAGCGACTGGTTTTCATGCCCCGGCTTGCCGTCTCCCAGCACCAGCGCCCAGTTGCCGTGATTTTCACCCAATTAGGCGCTGGACTCTCTGGCTTTGAGTTCTTCTTCCTCGACCTCATCTTCCGGTTCGGCCTGACGGGCTTCTAGTTCCTGCCTAGCCTGAAACTCCTGACGCTCTCTACGGCTGCGACGGCCGGTGGAAAGCGCCCGGCCCACCAGATAGGCTACCACCAGCACACCAGCGGCAATACGGAAGGTGCTTTCGGGTATCCAGTTCATATACAGGTAGAACAGGGCCAGCATGCCCAGGGTGCCCATCACGCCGTTATATTCCTTGTTGAACAGGCTCTGCTCCAGAGAATAGGACGCCTCGGCCCCGTCGATCTGACAGCGGCCCTTCCACGGGATAATGGCGGGCACCTGCTGGCGGTATGTTTCGTATTTTTCGCCGAACCGCTCGGTGAGCACGGCTTCTTCGTTCTGGATGGTACGCAAATACAGCACCACTGCCGCCACGCAGACGGGCACGACAAAGTACGGATTGCCGTTTAACATCAAAAAGGCGATGCCAATGAGCAGGCTGCCCGAATAGAGCGGATTTCTCACATAGGCGTACGGACCCGTAGCGGCCAGTTCCCGGTTTTTGGAGATGATGCCCGCCGACCAGAAGCGGATCACCGAACCCGCAAGGGCCAAAAGCGCGGCCATGCCAAACATGGCGGCACCGGGCTGAGTGGCCGTGGCCAGTCCAATGCCGCCCACAATGGCCCCTATGCCGGTACGGGAGGCCAGGCGGGAATAGGCAACCCAGTCCTGAAGCGTTTCTTTCTGGTCAGGTTTCGTCACTTCTGTCACTCAATTTCATGCGGAAACAATCTGCGGGGCACGGTGGTCACGGCGAAACGTAATCGACCGAAAACCGTGCATAGTCTACTAGGAGTTACCGGGAAGCGGAAATTTTATGGGGAGGACGCGCCGTCTTCCGTTTCATCCGGGGCAGCGGAGGTGGACGCCGTACGAGCATCAAACCGCTCCTGCGCCAGCGCAATCAGGCGCTCCAGCCAGTCGCGCTCCCCGTCCGGTGCTACGGGATCGTCCACCTCCAGCGCCACCTGCACCACCCGAAGCGGCGGCGATTGGGCCCACAAGGGGGCAAGCTTTACCGCGTCCTTGGCGGTCGTCAGCACCGCCGTCGCCCCCAGTACTTCGGCTTTTTTGGCATACCGTTTTGCGTCGGCCAGGCGGTAAGTGGCGTGATCCGGACGGGCAATCAGTTCGGCCACTTCCACCCCCAACTCCGCCAGCGTGGCCCGGAACCTTTCCGGGCGGGCGATGCCGCACACGGCCAATACCCGTTCTCCGGCCTTTTGCTGCACGGCATTACCAGCTCCATCGGTCACCCCGGATATCCGCACCCGTGCGGTCAAAAATTTTGCCGCCGTCAGGTGGGCCAGCCTGCGGCGCAGTTTTTCCGGCAGCAGACCGTCCTGGGTCCGCACCATCACCACATCGGCCCGGGACAGGGCGGCGGGCCGCTCCCGCAAAGGGCCACGGGGCAACATGCGGCCGTTGCCGAACGGCCGATCCGCATCCAGCAGCACCAGATCGGCGTCCCGCACCAGTTGCAGGTGCTGAAAGCCGTCGTCCAGTACGATCAGTTCCACCCCGCACTTCTCGATCAACAGGCGCGCGCCTTTCGCCCTGTCGCTGCATACGGCCACCGGCACATATGGCAGCGTCTGCGCCATCATGACCGCCTCGTCTCCGGCGGTGATCGCGTCGGCTAAAACCTGCTTGCCATCGGAAACCAGCAGCGGCCCCCGGCCTTCGTTTTTGCCGCCGTACCCCCGGCTTAAAATCCCGATTTTTTTCCCCTGCCCCAAAGCCACATCGGCCAGATGCACGGTCATGGGGGTTTTTCCGGTGCCGCCCACGGCCAGATTGCCGATGGAGATGACCGGCACATCCACCCGTTCCCGCTCCAGATATCCTTTCCGATAGGCGGCGGCGCGGGCAGTCATGGCGCCCTTGTATCCGGTCGCCAGCACCGACAGGGGCCACAGGGCCAGTTCCGCCAAAACCCCCTGATGGGACCAGAGTTTGCGTATCAAGCGTTCCACTTACCCCAACCGTTCCCGTATGCGATTCATGGTGAGTTCCAGCGCGCCCCGGTTGGCCTGAAACACCGCCCGGCCCGCTTCGCCCATGGTTTTTCGCAAACTCTCGTCGGCCAGCAGTTTCGCGATCTCCGGAACCAGATCGTCCTCCCCGGCCAGCCTTTTTGCGGCCCCGGCCTGCTCCAGCACCGTGCACGGGTCGTCAAAGTTGGATACGTGCGGGCCGTACACCACCGGCACCCCCACTGCGGCGGGCTCCAGCGGATTGTGCCCCCCCACCGGCACCAGCGAGCCCCCCACAAACGCCACAGTGGCCAGCGGATAGTGGGCGGCCAACTCCCCCACCGTATCCAGCAATACGACCCGGGTGCCTTTTTGCACGCCTTCGGTCTTGCGGGCCGCCTCAATGCCGTCGTGCCCCAGCGCGCGTACCACGTCCTCTGCCCGCTTGGGATGGCGCACGGCGAGAATCAGCCGCAAGCCGGGGAACGTCTCTTTTAACTCCGTCCACGCCCGCGCCAGCGCCAGTTCTTCCCCTTCGTGGGTGCTGCCTGCAAGCAGGACCGGCGCGCCGGGGGTCAGGCCCAGGGCGGCTGCGTATTTTTTCAGGGTGGCCGGGGGGCAGTCCGGCTCCGGCTGGTCGTACTTGATGTTGCCCGCCACCTCCACTTTTTCCTTGGGCGCGCCCATGCGCCGGATGAAGCGGGCATCCCGTTTGGTCTGCATTAAAAAGCCGCCCACATGGGACAGGGCGCGGCCCATGAGCGGGCGGAACATCATGTAACGGGGAAACGACCGGCGGGAGATGCGTCCGTTGACGATCAACACCGGCACTTGTTTTTCTCCCAGGGTGGCCAGCAGGTTGGGCCAGATTTCGGTTTCCACCAGCAGCAACAGGTTGGGGCGGATGCGGCTGACTGCGCGGCGCACCAGATGGGGCAGGTCGTAGGCCAGATAGCAGATGCAGTCGGCCACGCCGGCCAGCCGGTGGGTGGCCGTGGCGCGCCCGGTGGGGGTGCCGCAACTGACGACGATGTGGGCCTTTGGGTATGTTTCCCGCACCCGTGTGACCAGCGGCACTGCCGAGATCACCTCGCCCACGGAAACGGCGTGCAGCCAGATCACCTGGGCATCCGCCGGGGAGGTGGGTACCCGCCCGAACCGTTCCCCCAGCGCCTTACGGTATTCGGGGCGGGTGGCCAGCCGCCAGCCCAGGGCGCATAAACCCACTGGCGCAGCGGCGATCAGCGCAAGGTTGTAGAGCGGGTGCGCCACTCATCCGGCCCCCTGCGCTGCGGTCTTGAATTGCAGATCGTGGAGTTTTTTGTACAGGCCCCGGCCCCGGAGAAGCTGGTCGTGGGTGCCCTGCTCCACAATGCGCCCCCCCTCCATCACCAGAATCCGGGTGGCGTGGCGCACGGTGGCCAGCCGGTGGGCAATCACAAACGTGGTGCGGTCGGCCATCAGGTCGGCCAGGGCCTCCTGCACGTGCCGTTCGCTTTCGGAGTCCAGGGCGCTGGTGGCCTCATCCAGAATCAGAATGGGGGCGTCCCTCAGAATCGCCCGGGCGATGGCGATACGCTGCCGTTGGCCCCCGGAAAGCATCACCCCGCGCTCACCCGCACGGGTGTCATACCCGTCCGGCAGGGCCATAATAAAGTCGTGGGCGTGGGCTCTTTTGGCGGCGTCTGTCACCTGCTTGCGGCTGACCGACCCCTCCCCGGCCCCGTAGGCGATGTTGGCGGCCAGGGTGTCGTCGAACAGCACCGTGTCCTGCCCCACCACGGCGATGATGCGCCGCAGGGAGTTCAGGGAATAGTCGTGATAGTCCGTCCCGTCAATCTGTATCGTGCCGTGGGTGGGTTCGATAAAGCGGGTGAGCAGATTCACCAGCGTGCTTTTGCCCGCCCCGGACGGCCCCACCAGGGCGATTACGTCGCCGACCCCGGCGCTAAAGCTGACCTGTTCCACCGCCGCATCGTCGCCCCCTTCGTAGGTGTGGGACACCGCATCGAAGGTGATGGATTCCTTCACACCGCTGATGGCGATTTTCTTTTCGCCCTCGGGCTCCTCACTGGGCGTGTCCATCACTTCAAAAATGCGCTGGGCGGCGGCCAGGGAGATTTGAATGGTGGCGTTGGCCACGGACAGGGAGCGGATCGGCCCGTACATGGTCAGACACGCCACGATGAACGACAGCAGGGCACCGGGGGTGATCTCGCCGGAGACCACGCGGGAGCCGCCGTACCAGATGATGCCCACCACGCCGATGGCGCCGATAAACTCCATCATCGGCGACGGGATCTCGGCGATGCGGATGATCTTGACCATGTTCTTGCGGTAGTGGGTATTGGCGTTTTTAAACCGGGTTTCCTCGCGCCCTTCGGCGCAGAACGCCTTGACCACACGGATGCCGCCGATGGTTTCGGTGAGCACCTGGGTCAGGCCGGAAATGGCCTCCTGCCCCTTCTGGCTGCGCTTCCTCAAGCGCTTGCCCAACGCCACCAGCGGATAGAACGCCAGCGGCAGCACCCCCAGGGCAATGACGGCCAGATACGGGTCCTGATAGATCACCACGGCCATCAAAAATATTGTGGTGACGCTGTGCTGGATCAGATCCTTGACCACGGTGGAAATGGTCCGTTGCAGCACGTTCACGTCGTTGATCATGCGGCTGATGATCTCGCCGCTGGAGGTATTGCTGGAATGGCCCACCGGCAGTTTGAGGATGGCCCGGTACAGGTCGTTGCGGATGTCCATCAGCACCCGGAAGCCCATGGACTGGGTGGCCACCGACGCCAGATAGCTGGAGGCCGCCTTGATAAAGAACACCCCCAGCATGAACAGGGGCAGCATGGTCAGCATGTTCCGGTTTTTGGCGGTCAGCGCCTCATCGATCAGGGGGCGGATGATGTAGGCAAAGGTGGCCGTACAGGCCGAAATGACCACGCCCAGCAGGATGATGGCCGCCACCGTCCACCCGTACGGGCGGATGTAGCGTATCAGTCTGTAGAAATGCTGTTTCACGAAAAATGCTGTTTCACAAAAAGTCCCGCGTTACCGCTCCAGATCCAGCCGTTCCACCACCACCGCCGCCGCCCGCTCCGCCGCGCCCGCCTTGCCCATCTGCTTGCGTACGGCAGCCAGCGCCTTCTTTTGGGTCGTGGCCGCTGCCTTGTCGGTGAGCAGTATATACAAATGATCGCAGACTGCCTGTGGGGTAAAGTCGTGCTGCAACAACTCCGGCACCACGGGACCGCCTGCGACCAGGTTCACCAGCCCCACCTCTGGCAGACGCACCAGCTTGCGCCCGATAAACCAGGTTAAGGGCGATGCCCGGTAGACGATCACCCCCGGCGCATCCGCCAGCGCCGCCTGCAACGTGGCTGTGCCCGAAGTCACCGCCGCCACCGTGCAGGCGGATAATATTTCGACCGCGTGGCCGTCCATACAGGTAATCGGCACGCCGGAGTCCGCCACCTGCCGGCGAATATCCAGATGGGCTACCGGCTCTGCCACCGGCATCATAAATTGCACCTCCGGCAGCTTTTTGGAAAGCAATTTTGCCGCGACAAGCAGGTCGGGCAGAATGCGCCGCACCTCTCCCGCGCGGCTTCCAGGCAGCAGCCCCACCAGCGGGCGGCTGTTGTCCAGGCCAAAGTCGGACGGCTGCCAGCTTGCGCCTTCCGGGGCGCGCTCGGACGCGTCTGCCGCCTCGTCCACCAGCGGGTTGCCCACATAGGTGGCCGGGATGTTCGCCTGATCGTAAATGGTTTTTTCGAACGGCAGCACCAGCATCATGTGATCCACCAGCCGGGCGATGGTTTTCAGACGGCCCTTGCGCCACGCCCAGACCTTGGGGCTGATGAAATAGATCACCGGCACCCCCGCCTTTTTGGCACGGGCGGCAAGGCGCAAGTTGAAATCGGGGGCATCAATCAGCACGGCAAGCTTGACGTCGCCCTGGGCAAAGCGGTCGGCGGCGGCCTTGAACGCCCGGCGCACGGTGGCCAGTTTTCCCGCCACTTCCACCAGCCCCATCACCGACAGGTCACGGGCGTGAAACACCGGTTCCAGCCCCGCCTTGATCATCCGTTCTCCGCCGATGCCGCAAAACCGGGCAGGCCGCCGGGCGGTGATGGCTTCCATCAGCCGCCCGCCGTGCAGGTCGGCCGAGGCCTCACAGGCCGACAGGAAGATCGTGGATGGCTGGGCTGGGGCCGTCAGCGGCAGACCCCCCGGTCACTGGTGGACAGAAACTCCGTCAGGATTTTCACCTGGGCATCGTCCGGCCACCGCTCCCGCACCAGACCCACCGACTCCTTTAACGGGCGATCCCCGGCAAACAGTTCATCGTACACCTCGCGCAGCACGCGGATGCCCTCACGGGCAAGCCCGGAGCGCTTGAGGCCGGTCAGGTTCAGCCCGCGCAGCCCGGCCCGGTTGCCGATGGCCATGCAGTAGGGCGGCACGTCCAAGTCTACCGCGGAGCAGCCGCCAATCATGGCCAGTGCGCCGATGCGGGTGAACTGGTGCACGGCGCTCAGGCCGCCCACCACCGCGCCGTCTGCCACCGTGACATGGCCACCCAGGGTGGCGGCGTTGGCTAAAATGGCGCCGTTGCCCACAATGCAGTCGTGGGCAATGTGCACATAGGCCATAAACAGGTTGTCGTTGCCGATGCGGGTGATGCCGCCGCCGCCCTCGGTGCCGAGGTGGACGGTCATAAACTCGCGGAAGGTGTTGCCGTCGCCAATAATCAGGCGGGTATCTTCCCCGTCGTATTTCAGATCCTGCGGTATGCCGCCGATGGCATTGTGCGGAAAGATGCGGTTCTTTTTGCCAATGGTGGTATTGCCCGCAAGCACCACGTGACTACCGATTTCACAGTCGTCCCCCACCTGCACCTGCGGCCCGATGATGCTGTACGGCCCCACGCTGACGCGCTGACCCAGATTGGCCTTCGCATCCACGATGGCCGTGGGATGAATGCTGTTTTCCGCCACGTCAGGCATCGGCCAGCATGGCGGAAACTTCCGCCTCGCATACAAGGGTTTCGCCCACGTAGGTCATGCCTTTCAGTTTCCAGTACGGGTCCCGTTCGCGGATCAGGGAAAGCTCCATGCGCAGCGTATCACCCGGCCCCACCATCTGGCGGAACTTGGCTTTGTCGATGCCCATGAAATAGGTGAGCTTTTCACCTATGGGGCCGTCCTGGCGCGATTCGGCCGTTTTGTAGGCCAGAATGCCTGCCACCTGGGCCATGGCCTCAATAATCAGCACCCCCGGCATGATGGGGCGGCCGGGAAAGTGGCCCTGAAAAAACGGCTCATTCATGGTGACGTTCTTGAGCGCCACAATGCGCTGGCCCAGTTCGATTTCCTCTACCCGATCCACAAGCAAAAACGGGTAACGGTGCGGCAGCGCCTCCATGATCTGGCGGATGTCCATCGTCATGTTATTTCCTGTCCTTAGCTACGGTTGTTCCGAACCGATCCGTCCGGGGCTATGTTTTATCTTCAATCTTTTGCTCCAGACGCTGGAGCCGCTTTTTGATCTGTGGAATACGGGCCTGGGCCGCCTGGGCTTTCAACTCTTCCCGGTGGGGACGGGCGGGAAAGCCGGATACGGTCTGCCCGTCGGCAATATCTTTGGTCACACCCGCCTTGCCTGCCACCTGCACCCGGTCGCCGATTTTCACATGCCCGGCAGCGCCCGCCTGACCGCCCATGACCACATAATCCCCGATCCGGGTACTGCCGGAAATGCCCACCTGGGCGGCAAACAGACAGCCTTTGCCAACGGTAACGTTGTGAGCGATGTGCACCTGATTGTCGAACTTGCTGCCTTGGCCGATGCGGGTTTCGCCCATCACCGCCCGGTCGATGGTGCAGCCCGCGCCAAGTTCCACGTCATCCTCCAGCACGGCGGTGCCCGCGTGGGGGATTTTATGGTGCACCCCGCCATCGGTGGCGTAGCCAAAGCCGTCGCTGCCGATGACGGCAGCCGCGTGCACGGTAACCCGATCACCAATGCGGCAACCGTCGTAGACCACCACGTTCGCGTGCAGGGTCACATCGTCGCCGATCGTACAGCCGGTCCCCAAGTGCACCCCGGAATGAAACGTCGCCCGGTCGCCCACGGTGGTATCGGCTCCCACGGTCACGAATGCCGCGATGTCCGGTTCGGCTCCCACGGTCACATTGTCTCCCAGGCGGGCATCGTCGGACACGCCGTTTGCCACTCTGGGAACATCATAAAAATAGGCCATCAGGCGCGCATGGGCCGCATAGGGAGACGCCACCACCAGTTGCGCCATCGGCAGGTCGCCCTCTGCGCCGATGATTACGGCGGCGGCACTGGCGTTTTTAAGGCCCGCACGGTAGCGCTCGTTTGCCAGAAACGTCACCTGATCGGCGGCGGCATCTGCAATCGGGGCCACGCCACGCACCACCACGCCGCCATCTCCCACCAGGCGAGCGCCGATCAGATCGGCCGCCTCTTTCAGGGTAATTGTGTTAGCGGCTTGCGCCATCGATTTCGGCCATCACCTTGTCGGTCAGGTCGTACTCTTTCGCGCCGTAGAGGATTGAGCCATCCTGTCCGTGGGCCAGAACGAACGAGTAGCCGCCCTCATCAGCCACTTTCTTCACGGCGGTGGTCAGGGTGTCGTTGAACTCATTGAGCAGCTCCACCTTTTTTTCCTCAATTTCGCGGGTCAGTTCCGAGGCTTTCTCGTTCAGTTTGAGCAGTTTTTTGCGGAAACTGGCCTCTTTTTCCCGCTTGGCTTGCTCGGAAAGCAGGGCCATCTGCTCCTGGAGTTTTTTCTCGATACTGGCCAGTTCTTCCTCTTCCAGATCGATAATCTTCT
>CBDUXI010000066.1:0-13580 GCA_965371175.1 uncultured bacterium | reverse complement strand
CCCGGAGCCCTTTACGGACCAGGCATCCGACGTGCAGTAGTAGTCTTCCAAAAGACTCTTAACGGCCGTTTCGCTGGCGATCTGGCTGACATCACTACTGCTGATGCCATCGGCCATTGCGACGGCGATGCCTTTCAGGTCCAGCTGAGAATCCGTGGGGATGCAGGCGCCGTGGAAGTCCTGATTAAGTTCCTTTCGGCCCTTATCGGAATACTGGCCCAGGCTAACCGTTAATTGATTCGGCATTTTTTTACCTGAACGCCTCAGCCGGACAGGCCGACTGAGGCGTGTTGCGGGGGGAAAGCACAGGTATTACACGGCGCGGTTCGGCGCGGTTTTGATGTGGGTGGTGTAAAGCGTGAGGCCGGTAAACGCCAGGCCGCCCACCAGATTACCCAAAACCGTGGGGATTTCGTTCCATATGAAGTAATCCATGATGGAAAAGTTGCCGCCCATGATGATGCCGGAAGGGAACAGGAACATGTTCACAACGGAGTGTTCAAATGCCATGAAGAAGAACAGCATGATCGGCATCCACATGGCGATGACCTTGCCACTGACCGTGGTGGAGATCATTGCGCCCACCACACCCATCGACACCATCCAGTTACACAGCATGCCACGGATGAAAATGGTTATCCATCCTGCAAGCCCGTACTGTGCATAGCCCAGTGTACGCGCTTCACCAATCCCCGCGATCTTCTGACCCACCGGGCCGGGATCGATGGAGAAGCCGTAGGTAAAGACGTATGCCATCATGAACGCCACGGTCAGGGCACCGGCAAAGTTGCCCACAAATACCAGTCCCCAGTTTCTGAGTACTCCGCCGACGGTGACGCCGGGCCGTTTATCCAGTAGCGCAAGCGGTACCAGCACAAATACCCCGGTTAAGAGGTCGAACCCCATCAAATAAAGCATGCAAAACCCGACCGGGAACAGGATGGCTCCAATCAGAAACACACCGGTTTTTACTGCGATGGTAATGGCGAATACGGCAGCCAATGCCAGCACGGCACCCGCCATGTACGAGCGAATCAAGGTGTCCCGGGTAGACATAAACACCTTGGATTCACCGGCATCTACCATTTTTGTTACAAACTCGGAAGGGGCTAAATAAGCCATAGGAAACTCTTGTTCAATTTAAGGTGAGAAATAAAGTGGGGCATGCCCCATTACACATAGGTCGTAAGTTCGTCTCCGCCCATACGGGCAATTCGCTCCGCCAGCCAGCGCACCGGGCGGCTGGTGGGGTAGGTCCAGGGATGGAACAGCTGGGCCAGTTCCTCCGCCGAATATTTTTCGCAGAACGCCTTGAACGACTCGTCGTTCTGTCTGCGCTTGTGATACACCCGCATCGCGTAAGCCAGTTGCGCGTTGATCCGGTCGCCGGGCACCTGCCGCAAGGCATGCTTGCCGAACGTCAGATCGTCACCGGTGCCACCGCCGAAAAAGACGTGGAACGCCTCCACCGTCTCCCCATCCACTTTGGTCTTGCACCCCTGCAAACCAATATCGGCCACCGAGTGGTTGGCGCAGGTGTTGGGGCAGGCGGACAGGGCGATGTTGAACGGGTTGTCCGCCAATCCTTCCCCCTCCAGGTGTTCCACCATGGATGCCACCCGGTTTTTGGTTTCCACCGTGGCCAGCTTGCAGTAGGTGTTGCCGGAACAGGCGGTCACGCCCGCACGCAAAGGCGAGCCGCCGTACGGGATGCCCGCACGGGTAAGCTCCGCTTTCAGCGCCAGGGTGCGGTCGCCCGGGACATTGATCAGCAGCATGTTCTGGCGGTTGGTGGTGCGCAGTTCGCCACTGCCGTATTCGTCGGCCAGACGGGCCAGAGCACGGGCCTGATACACGGTCACCTTGCCCACCGGAAACGGCATGCCTACGAACGACAACCCGTCCTGCTTTTGCGGGTGGACACCAATGGGGTCCTGTTCCTGCTCGTGGATGACAAAGTCGGATTCGTGGCGGGGCAGGGGCCGTCCCAGGGCCCTTTCCACCGACTCGCGGAAACGGTGCAGCCCCCACTTTTCCACCAGGTGACCCATGCGCGCCTTTTTTCGGCTGGTGCGGTCGCCGTGGTCCCGATATACACGGGCGATGGCGGCGCATACTTCGGGCACCTCCTGTTCCGTCAACAGTACCTGAAGGTCCTGGCTGACAAAGTGAGAGGTGGACGGCTGACCGCCCACCCGCAGCGTATAGCCCACGGTGGCACTGTTTTCGCTTCGCACCGCCTGCACGGCGATGTCGTGCAGCTCCGGGTGGGTGCAGTTGGTGCCACACCCGGAAACAGAAATGTTGAATTTGCGCGGCAGGTTGGCAAACTCCCGGTTGCCCACGAACTGCCCTTTCAGGCGTGCAACCAGAAGCGATACATCGGCAATTTCGTCCGGGGCGATGCCGCTCTGGGCGCAGGCGGTCAGGTTGCGCACGTTGTCGGCCCCCGACTGCATGCTGGTGAGGCCCAGGGCTTCCAGCTCCTTGAATACGGGGGGCACATGGGCCACGGGGATGCCGCGTATCTGAATGCCCTGACGGGTGGTGATATCCAGATACGGCAGGCCGCACGCATCGGTCAGGTCGGCAATGCCGCGCAGTTGGGAAGAACTGATCTGGCCGCCGTTCACCTTGATGCGCAGCATGAAGGTCTCTGACCGGGGCCCTTCCCAGAACAGGCCGAACCAGCGCAGGCGAAAGCCCCACTCTTTGGTCGGCGGACCGGCGCCCTCGCGGGAAAATTTCAGCACATCCTCCCAGCAATCCAGCGGGTGTTTTGCCGTTTTAAACTGTTCCTCGGCCGGGGGTCCCTTGATTTTTCGGGAGGCCACTCTGGCCTTTTTTCCCTGTACCTTGACGAGCAGGGCCTCCACCAGCGGAGCGCAGCTGCCGCAGGAAGACGATGCCTTGGTGCAGGCCATGACCTCGTCGCGGCTGCACAGCCCTTCCTGTTTGATGGCCGAGACAATCTCGCCCTTGGAAACGGAGTTGCACTCACAGACAGTGTCGGCATCCGCCAGAGCAGCTACTTCCGACTCTGCCTCCGACTCGCCGGAAACGGCCGCCGGGACCGCCAAAAGCGCCCGGGGCGAACCTTCGATCGGGGTGCCGTCGGTAATCATGCGGAACAGTTTGGATGCACCCGTGGCGTGTCCGAACAGGATGGTGCCGTGCACGGTTTTGACGCCGCCCGCATCACGGACCACCAGCTTGCGGTAGGTATCCGGCGTGCGCTCAATGATTTCGGAAAGATCTGATGCCTCCGCAGGCAGCATGAACTGGCCGCCGGAGAACAGGTCGATGCCCGCCACCTTAAGCTTGGTGGAAACCTGACTACCCAAATAGGCGTCGTCGCCCCCGGTAAGGTGTGCTGCCAGTACCCGGCCCTGATCGAACAGGGGGGCCACCAGGCCGTATGCCCGGCCATTGTGCTCGGCACATTCACCCACGGCAAAGATGTGTGGGTCGCTGGTGGCCAGATGGTCGTCCACCACAATGCCGCGCCCCACCGACAGGCCGCACTGGCTGGCCAACCGGGTGTTGGGCACGATGCCGGTACAGACCACCACCATATCCGCCGTCAGGTGGGTGCCGTCGGCCAGCAGTACGCCGGTGACCTGCTCGTCGCTACGGTAAATTTGCCGTGTTTCGGCATTTAAGCAGAAGGCGATGCCGCGTTTTTCCAGCTGCACCTTCAGGTAGTTTGCCGCCTCCGGGTCCAGTTGCTGTTCCATGAGCCGGTCGGCCAGGTGCACCACGGTCACGGTCATGCCCCGCTGGTGCAGGCCGTGGGCGGCCTCCAGCCCCAGCAGGCCGCCGCCGATCACCACCGCGTGGCTGCCGGTGATGGTGGCGCGGGCGATATTTTCGCAGTCTTCCAGGGTGCGGAACGTGGCCACGCCGGGGCCGTCCACCCCCTCAATGGGCGGCACGAACGGGCGGCTACCGGTGGCAAAAATCAGCTTGTCGTAGGTTACCTTGCCGCCGTCTTGCCCACGCACGACCCGCTCTGCCGAGTCTACCCGGGTCGCACGAATACCCATTTTCAGGGTGATGCCGTGCTCCTGATACCACGCCTCGGAGTTCAGCGTCAGGTCGGCGGGGTCGGCATCCTGAGCCAGTACCGCCGACAGCTTGATGCGGTTGTAATTGGGGTGGGGCTCATCGCCAAATACCGTAATGTCGTACCGGTCCGGGTCTCGTTCGATCAGCTTTTCCAGGCAGGCAATACCGGCCATACCATTGCCGATCATCACCAGAGATTCGCGTGCCCGGCTCACAGGACACCCGAATATGCATTGATGGAAAGTGCTGAAAGTAGTGCCGGGGCATACCCGCCCTGCCAAAAATTATTTTGTAACACAGTCTACTTTCGATTTTGTGACCCTGACGCAGTTGCCGCCAGCCGCCATTCACCCAATTGTTCACTCAAGTTGACCAAAGGGAATCGCAACTCCCGTGCCACTTGCATTTATTCTCATAACAGACTGTTTTCATGAAGAATAACCCGACAAGAAAGCGGGGCGGAGGGGGCGCGCCACCGTCTCGACCCCACCGATCTTGTTGCAAACAAGACATATTTGAATGAATGTCCGCGCGGGAGCCGGGGCGGAAAAATGATCCGGACGGCATTAGCGGAAAAGAAAAAGAGGGTATGGCAGGAGACACACGACCGGGTGCGTGAGGACGTATATCAGGATGTGTACGAGTTGAATTTGAGGGACCCGGGTGGCACCGGTGGGCCGTGACATGATGACCTTCGGAAAGGTGCCGCGAACGGCGACTGTATGCCCGTCCGCTACGGGGCCGGTTCGATACGTACCGCCACGCACTTGTACTCGGGGATTTTCGCCTCCGGGTCAAGTTGGTCATGCACCAGCCGGTTGACCGGCACTTCGGCAAAATGGAACGGCACGAACACCACACCGGGCAGGGCGTCTTCCGTGGCCCGGGCCTGTGCCTGAATCGTTCCCCGGCGGCTGGTCAGACGCACAACATCCCCATCGGCCACCCCCGCCTTGCCCAGGGTGTCCGGGTGGATTTCCACCCATGATTCGTGGGCCAGCTCGTCCAGCACCGGCACCCGGCGCGACAGGGTGCCGGTCTGGTAGTGATACAGGGAACGACCGGTGGTCAACAGGTACGGATAGGCCCGGTCAACGCTTTCCGCCGGGGGCACCAGTTTGGGTGGCAGGAAGGCGGCCTTGCCCCGGATCGCACCGCCTGCGTGCAGGATGGGGGTGCCCGGATGGTCCGGGTCAGGACACGGCCAGACGATGCCGTCATCTGCCGTGCGTGCCGCCGTGACCCCGGCGTGGGTGGGGGTGAGGGCGGCCATTTCGGCAAGCACGGAGGCCGGGTTCGCCGTGACCCGATCCATCCCGGCACGGGCCATGAGATCGGCCAGAATGTCGCCGTCCGGCAGCGCTTCGCCGGGGGGCGGCAGCACCGGCACGGTGCGCTGGATGCGGCGCTCGGTATTGGTAACGGACCCCTCCCGCTCCAGCACGCTGGCGGCAGGCAGGATCACGTCGGCGTAAGCTGCGGTTTCAGTAAAAAAGACGTCCTGTACTGCCAGGAAGTCGAGCGTTTGCAACCCCTCGTGCACGTGTGACAGGTCCGGGTCGGAGACGGCCGGGTTTTCACCCATGATGTGCATGGCCCGGACCTGTCCCTCTCTGGCGGCACGGAACATCTCCACCACGGTCAGGCCCGGCGTATCCGGCAGGTCCCGGCCCCACGCCGCGCCAAACTTTTTGCGCACCACCTTGTCGGCCACCGGCTGGTAGCCGGGCAGCACGTTCGGCAACACCCCCATGTCGCTGGCACCCTGCACGTTGCTCTGGCCTCTGAGCGGGTTGAGACCCGCCCCCGGTCGTCCCAACTGGCCCATCATGAGGTGCAGCCCGGTCACGGCGGCGCAGTTGAGGCTGCCCGCCACATGCTGGGTGAGGCCCATGCCCCAACCGGTCAACAGGGCCCGGGCAGTGCCGAAGGTGCGGGCCGCCTCCCGGATCATTGCCAGCGATACGCCGGTAATTTCCGCCACCTCGTCCATATCCAGAGCCAGCAGGCCGTCCCGGTAGGCGTCGAAACCTTCGGTATGGTTTTTGATATAGGTGTCATCCGCCCACCCCCCGTCGAGCACTTCCCGGGCGATGCCGTTCACCAGCCAGGCATCTGTGCCGGGCCGGTGTTGCAGGTGGAGATCGGCTTCGGCCGCCAGCCCCACCCGGCGCGGATCGGCCACTACCAGCCCGGTGCCGGTGGCATGGGCCTCGCGGATGAAGGTGGCGATCACCGGGTGGGTTTCCAGGGTGTTGGTGCCGATCAGAAAGATCCCGTCGGCCAGCAGGAAATCGGTGTTCGGGTTGGTGGCGGCGCCGGACCCCAGCATGCCGGCAAGCGCCACCACCGAGGGGGAATGGCACAAGCGGGCACAGTGGTCCACGTTGTTGCTGGACAGCCCCGCCCGCAGCCATTTCTGGAACAGGTAATTATCTTCGTTGGTGCATTTGGCCGAGCCCAGACCCGCCACCGCCGTGCCGCCGTGGTCCCGCACGGTGCCGGTCAGGCGTTCGGCGGTCAGGGCCAGCGCCTCGTCCCAATCGGCTTCCCGGAACCCTTCCGGCCCGCACGGTTTTTTTACCCCCTTTTTGCGGATCAGGGGCGTGGTCAGCCGTCCGGGATCGCGCACGAAATCAAGTCCGAAACGCCCCTTTACGCACAGACGGCCTTGATTGGCCGGGCTGTCACGGGGGCTGGTGACCTGCACCACCCGGTCTTTTGCCGTGTGACAGGTAAGACGGCAGCCCACGCCGCAGTAGGGGCAGACCGTCTGCGTCTGCACCATGTTCGGGAGCGGGGACGTAGCGGGAGAAAGAGCGCCGGTGGGGCACTCCGCCACACATTCGCCGCAGGCCACGCAGGCGCTGTCGGCCAGCCGTTCCCCGCCCGAGAAGGCCAACCGCCGGGCGGGGCCGATTCCCAGCCAGCCGATCACCCGGTGCCCTTGCAGGTCACCGCAGGCCCGCTCGCAACGTCCGCACTGAATGCAGGCGGACAGGGCCACGTGGATGGCCGGGTGGGCGACATCCGCTTCGGCCTGACAAGACGTTTCCGGAACGGCTACCCCCAACTGTTCCGCCAGCGCCTCCAGTTCACAGGCCCCGCGCGGATCGTTCAGTGACCTGCACGGGGCCGGGTGGTTGGCCATGAGCAGGCGCACCATTTCGCGGCGGGCGGCCTCCAGCACCTCGCCGCCGGTGGTCACTTCCATGCCTTCGGCACATGGCATGTCACAGGCCGGGCGGGGGTGCGGATCCCAGTCCACGTGCACGGCGCACAGGCGGCAACTGCCGTCCGGCGGCAGGCCGTCCTGATGGCACAAAGTGGGTACGTCGGCCCCCGTTGCGCGCACGGCCGCAAGCACGGTGGCGCCGTCGGGCACCTGGACCGGCTTGCCGTCTACGGTCAGGCGAATCATGGCTGAACCCCGCATATACCGGCGGGGCAGGTGCCACTGCGGTGGGCGGCCACCTCGTCGGCGAAGTGCCGCTCCAGGGAGCGCACCACCACCGGCGCCCAGCGGCCCAGGCCGCAGATGCTCAAGGTTTCCATGGCGTGGCAGGTAGCAGCCAGGCTTTCAGCGGGAGCGGCTTCGCCCCGGCTGAGCGCGCCAAGCCGGTGGGTCAGTTCCACCGTGCCCAGGCGGCATGGATCGCATTGGCCGCACGATTCGGCGGCGAAGAAATCCATGAGTCCCCTGGCCAGATCCACCAGGCAGGCCGACTCCGGAATGAACACCACGCCGCCGGTGCCGGGTCCCGTGCCCAGGGGGGACAGGCCGTCGGTGGTCAGGGGTACGTCGAGGGCCGACAGGGGCAAAAAGCCGGTTGACCCGCCGCCGGGAATGAACGCCTTTAACTGCGCACCGGGCACGGTCCCGCCCGCCGCCTCGAGTATTTTTCGAGCGCTGACATTGGTGGGATGCTCGTACACTCCCGGTTGATTCACCGCACCACTTACCGAAAAGTGCCGCCGCCCGGCCCCTTTCAGCCGGTACCAGTCGGCGCCGTTTTCGGCAATGCGGGTCAGGTAGAGCAGGGTTTCCACGTTCTGCACCAGGGTGGGGGCGCCGTAAAGACCGTGCTCCGATGGATGGGGCGGCCCCGGTTGCGGCTCCCCCCGGCGCCCCTCCAGCGATGCGATCAGGGCGGTCTCCTCCCCGCAGATGTAAGCCCCGCCACCCCGGATGAGGGTCACCCGTGGCGCGGTGGGCGACGGGTCTGTATTGCCGATAAGCCCCGCCGCCGCCATCTGCCGGACGGTTTCGGTCAGGTGCCGGTGCGCCTCCGGGTAGTCGTGGCGGATGTAGACGTAAGCGTTTGCAGCGCCGGTCAGGCGACAGGCCAGCAGCAGCCCGGCCAGCACCTCGTCCGGGTGGCGGCACAGTAGGTCGCGGTCCTTGAAGGTGCCCGGCTCCCCCTCATCGGCGTTGGCGATGACGAACTTGTTTTGAGTGGTGGCTGCCCGCACGGCGGCGATTTTTTTGTGCATGGGAAACCCGGCCCCACCCATGCCGGCAAGGCCGCTGGTCTCCAACTGATCCAGCAATTTGTTCAGGGCAGCCACGGCGGCAAACCGTTCCAGCCACGCCCAGTGGTCTTTGGGGTAGGCGGCACACGCCTCGCCGCTGCCTGCGTCCATCGGCAGGCACACTGGCGCCTGGTCGCAGCGTCCCAGGCACGGGGCGGCCACAGAATTGGCGTCATCCAGCCCGTCCATCCCCCCCGCCAGGCGGCAGGCGGGGCCGGTGCAGACCCGTACGGTGTCCGATGAAAGCGGTTGCCGGTGAAACCCGTCAAAAAAGGAAACGAAACCGGCAAGCGCCGCCGCCGGGAGCCTTCGTTCGGCAGCCAATCGCGTAAGTTCGTCTGCGGGCAGGTGGCCGTGGGCATCCTGAACGGCATGCAGGGCGGAAAGCAATGGTTCCTTATGGTCGGCCAAGTGTGTCATCCCTTTTCCTTCCCTGCACCGCCGACCCTCTCCTTTCGAAGGAGGCGATCCAGTGTTATACCAGTAGTATGGAGGAGGGAACGGGTTTTGGCGACGCGTCGTTCCCGGTTGGACTGATTTTGGCCATCAGGGAGAAGCCCCATGGAGATCACCCGGTTTTTTGGTGAAACGTCTCTGGATGACGTGCCGCTGGTGGGGGGCAAGGGCGCTTCCCTGGGGGAATTGTACCGGGCCGTGGCGCCCATGGGGGTGCCGGTCCCGAACGGCTTTTCGATCACCGCCCCCGCCTACCGGCAGGTGGTGGAGCAGGCGGGCATCCTGCCCGAAATCCGCGATCTGCTTGCCGGTATTGACCCCGCCGACGTGGCGGAGCTTGCCCGGCGTGGTGCGCGGATCCGGGGGCTGGTGGAGTCGGCCCCGGTGCCGTCCGCTGTGGCATCGGCGATCCTGTCCGCCTACGAAAAACTTTCGGTGGGTCACGAAAGCCCGCTCGACGTGGCGGTGCGCTCCTCAGCCACGGCGGAAGATTTGCCGGATGCCTCCTTCGCCGGTCAGCACGAAAGCTATCTGCATATCCGGGGGGAGAACGAACTGATGGGGGCGGTGCGCCGCTGCTGGGCCTCCCTGTTTACCAACCGGGCCATCTCTTACCGGATTCACAAGGGGTTCGATCACATGGCCGTGGCGCTGTCGGTGGCGGTGCAGCAGATGGTGCGGTCGGATATAGGCACCTCCGGGGTGATGTTTACCTGCGACACCGAGACCGGGTTTGACGGCGTGGTGCTGATCGACGCGGCCTATGGGCTGGGCGAGAACGTGGTGAAGGGCGTAGTCAACCCGGACGAGTTCTATGTGTTCAAGGGCACCCTCGATACCGCCCCCTGCCCGATCGTGAAACGCGTGTTGGGGGACAAGCAGGAGCGCCTGATCTACGCGGAAGGACAAGGGGAAACCACCCGCAACGAGGCGGTGCCGGAGGAAGAAAAGATCCGCTACTGCATCAGCGACGACGATGTGGTCACTCTGACCCGCTACGCGATGACGGTGGAAAAGCATTATTCCGAACGGGCGGGTCACCCGGTGCGGCTCGATCTGGAATGGGCCCGGGACGGCGCCGACGGACCGTTTTATATCATTCAGGCCCGCGCCGAGACGGTGCACTCGCAAACGGCGCGGACCACCCTCACCCGCTACCATCTGGACGGGACTGGCCGGGTGATGGTGAAGGGGGTCGCCATCGGCGGCGGCATCGCCACCGGCATTGCCCGGGTGATCCATTCCGAGCGGGAGCTTGCACAACTCAGACCGGGAGAAATTCTGGTGGCCGGAACCACCGACCCGGCCTGGGAGCCGGTCATGAAAACTGCCGCCGGCATCGTCACCGACAAGGGCGGGCGCACTTGCCATGCGGCCATCGTCAGCCGGGAGCTGGGCCTGACCGCGGTGGTGGGCGCGAGGACCGCCACCAGGGACATCCATACGGGCGATCCGATCACCCTGCACGCGGTGGGGGGCGGGGAGGGGACCGTCTACGAGGGGGAACTCCCCTACCATACCGAGGAGGTATCGCTCGACCTGCGCAAGCGCCCCCGCACAAAGATCATGATGAACCTGGGCAACCCGGATCTGGCGTTCGAGTCGTCCTTCCTGCCCAACGACGGGGTGGGGCTGGCGCGTCTGGAGTTCATCATCAGCGCCGCCATCCGGGTGCACCCGTCAGCCCTGCTGCATCCGGAGCGGGTGACGAAGGCCGCCGATCGCAAGGAGATCGCGCGCATCACCCGCGGATACGACCACCCGGCCAACTACTTCGTGGAAAAGCTGGCCGAGGGGGTGGCGACGATCGGCTGTGCCTTCCACCCCAAGCCGGTCATCGTGCGCCTGAGCGATTTCAAGTCCAACGAATATGCGGACCTGTTGGGCGGCCGGGCGTTCGAGCCGGTGGAGGAAAACCCGATGCTGGGCTTTCGGGGCGCGGCCCGTTACGTGAGTGACACCTACAGGGAGGAGTTCGGCATGGAGTGCCAGGCGATCCGCCGGGTGCGTGAACAGATGGGGCTCACCAACGTGAAGGTGATGGTGCCGTTCTTACGCACGGTGGCCGAAGGGGAGGCGGTGCTGGCCCGGATGGCGGAGTATGGACTTGAACGAGGAAAAGCCGGGCTGGAGGTGCTGGTCATGTGCGAGATTCCGGCCAACGCGATCCTGGCGGAGGCATTTCTGACTCACTTTGATGGCTTTTCCATCGGCTCCAACGACCTGACCCAGTTGACCCTGGGGGTGGACCGGGACTCGGAACTGGTGGCGAATGTGTTCGATGAACGTAACGAGGCGGTCAAAACGCTGATCGCCCAAGCCATTGGTACCGCCCGGCGCATGGGCAAGCACATCGGCATCTGTGGTCAGGCACCGTCCGACTATCCCGACTTTGCCGAATTTCTGGTGAAAGAGGGCATCGAATCCATGAGCCTGACCCCCGATGCCATCCTGCCCATCACCCATCGGGTGCTGGAAGTGGAGGCAACACTTTCGGGCGGTTGATGCATTCCCTTGCGGCGCCCCCCGGGAAAGTGCCACGCTGGGCGTGGGAGGGCCTGGCATGAAGGAGGGCGTAGCAGCGGGACGGCAAGGGGAGCGGCAAGGGCTTCCCGCAGTTCCCCACGCCGTTTCCGGCCCGGAAGTGGTGGCGGCTCTGGGCACCTCTGCGGACGGCCTGTCCCGCGAAGCGGTCCGTGAGCGGCAAGCCCGCTACGGCCCCAACACCCTGCCCCGCAAGCGTCTGCCGGGATTTTTGGCCATTTTCCTGCGGCAGTTCCGCTCTCCCCTGATCTATGTGCTGCTGGCGGCGGCGGTGTTCTCCCTTTCCGCCGGGGTGTGGTCGGACGCCGGGTTCATCTTTGCAGTATTGCTGCTCAACGCCATCATCGGCTCCGTACAGGAATATCACGCCCAGAAGAGTGCCGAAGCGCTGCGGGATGTGGTGAAGACCCGGGCGCGGGTAATCCGGGGTGGAGAGGCATACGAGCTGGACGCCGCCGAACTGGTACCGGGCGACGTGGTGTTGCTGGAGTCCGGCGGTCAGGTGCCGGCGGACCTGCGGCTCGTTTCCGGCTTCGACCTGCGGGTGGATGAGTCGCTCCTGACCGGCGAATCACTATCGGTGGCCAAGGATCCGCAGGTAACGCTGGCGGTGGATAGCCCTCTGGCGGAGCGGGTCAACATGGCGTTTGCCGGAACCATGACCGAGCGCGGCCGCGGGCGCGGGGTGGTGGTGGCCACGGGGCTGACCACCCAGGTGGGGCATATTGCCGAAGCCGTCATGGTGGGGCCGGCAGAGCCGCCGCCCCTGTTGCTCCGGATGGAGCACTTTACCACCGTGGTTGGCATTGCGGTGGTGGTGGCCGTGGGGGCCTTAAGCGGTCTGGCGCTGCTGCAGGGGGCCGGGATGGGAGAGGTGCTGTTGCTGGCGGTGGCGCTGGCGGTGGCCGCCATCCCCGAAGGGTTGCCGGTGGCCCTGACAGTGGCCTTGGCCATTGGCATGCGGCGCATGGCCCGAAGGTCCGTGATCGTACGGGAGCTGGTGGCGGTGGAGGCGTTGGGATCGTGCACCCACATCGCCTCCGACAAAACCGGCACCCTCACGGTAAACGAGTTGACCGTCAGCCGGGTATTGCCGCCGGACGGTGAGCCGTGGAAGGTGACCGGCTCCGGACTGGACCCGGAAGGGAAGGTCCAGTTTCCCGAGGGCAAGGAGGGCGGGGAAGCCGAGGCCATTGTGCCGCGTCTGGCCCGGGTGGGCGTACTGTGCAACGAGGCGTTTTACGGCCATATGGACGGTTCCTGGACCGCCCACGGCGATACCGTGGACATCGCCTTGTTGGTATTCGGCCACAAGGCTGCGGTACTGCAGGAGGAGTTGGAGGCGACCCATCCGCTGGTCGCCCGCATCCCGTTCGAGTCGGTGCGCCGTTACGCCGCCACCCTGCACGAGGCGGACGGCGAAAGGTTGGCGTGCGTGAAGGGCGCTGTCGAAAACGTGCTGCCCATGTGCACCCGCATGGCGGTCGCAGGAGGGGACTCTCCCCTGGATGGGGAGGCGGTCCTGGTCCGGGCCGAGCATCTGGCGGCTGCAGGCTACCGGGTGCTGGCCCTGGCGGAGGGACACCTTCCCGCCGGGGAGGGCGATCCATTTACCGAATCTCACCTTTCCGGTCTGACCCTGGTGGGACTGGTGGGGCTCATCGACCCGTTGCGGCCCGAAGTGCCAGAGGCGGTGGCAGCCTGCCGTCGGGCGGGGATCACAATTTCGATGATCACCGGCGACCATCCTGCCACGGCACTCGCCATCGCCCGGGACCTGGGCATGGAGGTGGATGCTGCCCACGTGGTCACTGGCAGCGACCTGCAGACGGCCGCTACGGAAGGACTTGAGGAGTTCGACCGGCTGGTGGCAAGGGGACGCATCTTCGCCCGGGTGGAACCGGGGCAAAAGGTGGAGATCGTAAGCGCCCTCTCCCGCCGGGGCGATTTTGTGGCCGTGACCGGAGACGGGGTGAACG
>CBDUXI010000065.1:0-14492 GCA_965371175.1 uncultured bacterium | reverse complement strand
AACAGGCTCATAGAGAATTCAAAGGAGGAAAAGGGTGGACATGACCCCTCGCCCCTTCGATCCCGACGCTAGGGCGGGACTCAGGGCAAGGCTCATGCTTCGACAAGCCTTCGGCGTGAGCTCGGCGAACGCTCGGGCCGAAGGTTCAGGTGAACGATCAGCATGGCACGGAAGTTATCGTCATCCAGGGCGGAAAGTGGCGGGGAGACGAGGGGATATCGCCTTTGCCGGGCCAGGGCGAATATCGTTAAGTTTGCCTATTGGTTCTACTGCAGCCATCGGACCCTAAAAGTGCTGAATGCGCATAATACATGAGGTGAGCATGAACACCAACAACCCTCCCGAGGAGACGCAAAGCCCCGCCGAAAAGGCTCAGCGGATCGGCTGGAAAGCCATCCTCCGCTTTGCGATCTACATCCTGCTGATGCCCCTGGTGCTTTTCCTGGCGGCGGGCACGCTGGATTCTCACGATGACGACGTGGAGTTTCTGGCCCACGCCCGCAAGCACCATTTTCGCTTTCGGCTGGGCACCCTGGTGGGGATCGACCGGAAGAAAAAGCGGGTGGAACTGGAAGCCATCCACGACGATCGGGGCGAGGAGGTTGCGGCCTTGCGCCAGGTGCCGTACGACACGCTGGTACTGGCTGTCGGCAGTGTATCCAACGATTTTGGCGTGCCCGGCGTGCGCAACCACTGCATGTTTCTGGATGATAGAGCCCAGGCCGACCGCTTTCAACGGCGTCTGCTCAACCGTTACCTGCGGGCGCAAACCGCCGACAGCCCGCCGGGAGAAGAGGGGTTGACCGTGGCCATTGTGGGGGCCGGGGCCACGGGAGTGGAACTGGCGGCGGAGCTGCACCATGTGGCCCGGCGGCTGGTGGCCTACGGCTTTGACCGCATCGACCCGGACCGGGATGTGCGGCTGGTGCTGGTGGAGGCCGCCCCGCGGATTTTGCCCGCTGCGCCGGAACGGGTTTCGGAACTGGCGACAAAGGAACTCAAACGGCTGGGCGTCACCGTGCTCACCGATACCCAGGTGACCGAAGTAAAGCCGGAAGAACTGGTCATGGGCGAGGGGTTCAGCGTGCCGTTTACCCTTTCCGTATGGGCGGCGGGCATCCGTGCGCCGGGGGTGCTGGGCCGTGCGGGACTGGAAATCAACGCTCGGGGGCAGGTGCGGGTGGACGGCACCCTGCGCACGGTGACCGACCCGGACGTGTTTGCCTTTGGCGATTGCGCCGCCTTTACCACGGCAGACGGCAAGACCCTGCCACCCACGGCTCAGGCGGCCCACCAGCAGGCGCTGCGGCTGGCCGGGTCGCTGGCGGAACGGCTGGCCGGCCGGGCGCCGTTGGCGTTCACCTATCGCGACTACGGTTCCATGGTGTCCCTTTCGAGCTATACCGCCATCGGCAACCTGATGGGCAACCTGCTGGGCCGGGTGAGCGGCAGCATCATGTTTGAGGGCATCCTGGCGCGCTTTACCTACCGGCTGCTCTACCGCAAGCACCAGCTTGCCCTGTACGGCCCGATCAGCACCGCCCTGCGTATAGTGGGCGACTGGGTCTCCAGAAAGGGGCGCTCCCGGCTCAAACTACACTAGCCACAAGGCTTGTTGAGGGCCAGTGAGAGCCGTCAGGCCGCTTCGGCCATTTCGTGCAGCAGGCCCTTGAAGCGGCCCCACTCGGTGGCCGGCCAGGTTTCCACATGGGCGTGGCCATAGGTGCGTACCAGCGTCGCCACCCGGGTGGCGGCTTCAATGTTCGGGGCTTCAAACACATCCAGGTAGTCGAACGATCCCAGCACGGCATAGTTTTTAATCCACCGTACCTCGGGGCATTCCACCCGCAGATGACCCATGAGCCGTTTTTCCAGTTTTTCCAGCGCACCCGGAGTTGCCAGCCCCTCCGGCGCAATGCGCGTGAGCATGATAAAGGTTTCCATTTTTGGATCCTCCCGTGTCTGCGGCGTCCCCAGCGGCGTCGCGGAAGTTTTAAGAACTCCTACTTCTAACTTAGCCCCCGGATTGTCCCGGCGCCAGTGCTGCGAAACCGGGCCGGAAAAGCGTCCCTGTTTTTACTTTTTTGGCTGCTCCACCGGGGTGATGACGCCCACCAGCCAACCGTTGCCGTTGTTGACCACGGCGGTGGCGACGAAATATTCCGTTTCGCCCATGGTGATGCGGCCCACCGCTTCGCCTGTTGGGTTGGGTACCGGGATTTTCCATGTATCCAGCGGTTTGCCGGTCAGGGACGGGTGGGTGGCAAGGAGAATGCGGGCATCCTTGTTGGCCAGAAACGCAAGGCCGTGGGCGGCCTGGGACGCGGGGCGCAATACCTCGTCGGTAAGGATACGGTCCACGTCGACCAGGGCGCTTATGGTGCCCCCTTCAGGCCGCGTGTAGCGCATGGGCAGGGTGAACGAAAAGGCGTTGGTGATCAGCGTCAGGTCGCCTGTTTCCGGCCCGGTTGCCGCATTCGTCAGCATGTTTTTGACCCCTTCTCCACCGCTGGGCAGGACGGCCAGCGATGCGCCGTTTGCGTCGTGTACTCCCACGGCGATGTACGGGGTGTTCTCCCACGGCATGGCCTTCGCACGGGTACTGTCCTCTCCGGCAAGCACCGCGCCGATGCCCGGATGGGCGGCGATTTCATTGATCAGAAAAGCATGTGCACTGGCTACCTGGCGCGCGCTTTCGTCGGCGGCGGAACGGGCAAGGTGTGCCAGTGGCGCCAGGGACTCTTTTTCATCGGGGCCGCTGCACCCGAACGGCAAGACAATCAGCACCACTCCCAGCAGCATCGTTCGCCACCATGAACGTTGCACAGGGGGGACGGGAAGGGAATAAAATAGACGCATACGCAACTTTTAACCCTATAAATCTGGTAGTTTAGTCCCAAGGGACAGATTGGATTCTGAACTCTGGACGAACGTTGGCTTATTGTTGCATGGGGGGGTGCCCGACTGCGAATGGCAATTTTCATGGGCCGCTTCAGGTTGGGGGACGGGCCGTGGCGATTTCGACTTGAACTGGTGGCTGTTTGAACCTTCGCAAAAGCATCCTGAGCCTGTTGCTGGCCACGTCCATCCTGTTTGTGGGGGGAATGGGCTGGATCGTTTACCAGCAGTCCGCCCGGAACCTTACCCATCAATTGCAGGGGGAGAGTGAGCGGGCCGCTTTTCTGATTTCCCAACGGCTGGTGGAACAGAGTGAACGGCTGACCTCTCAGGCACGGCTGGTGGCGGGCATGCCGTTTGTGCAGGCGGCCATTTCCACCCGTGACGTGGTTCGTATCCGGCGCGCCACCCGCGATATGGTACGAGACACCGGGGTCGATCTGGTGGCATTCCATACGCCGGACGGCAAGGCGCTGGCGGCGTTCTGGTCCGACGCTTACGCCCAGGCGGACGACAAAAATCTGGCTCCGACCCTGCCGGGGTCACCTCCCCCGCTGGTTTACCTGCTGGTGGACGGGGAAACCATGTTCCACGGGGTGAGCGTGCCGGTGAACTCCGGGGGAAAACTGCTGGGCTATGTGACCATGGCCGCCGCGCTGAACGAGCGCTTTCTGGACAATGTGACGGTTGCGGCAAACGGGCACGCCCTGCTCTATCTGGACGGCGAACCCTGGGTGCACGATGCACAACTGGATATAACGGGTATTCCGTCATTGGTCCCCGGAGAGTCTCCGGCGGTGCAGTTGACGATTCACGGTGATCCATGGCATCAGGTGGTGTCGGCACCGCTGGAGATGCTGTCCGGTCGGGTGCGGGCCGCCGTGTTGTTGCCGCGGGTGGAGGAAATGGCGCAACTGGAGACCCTCAGGCGCACGGTGCTGTTCTATGCCCTGGCGGGTTTTCTGGTGCTGTCGCTATTGGGCTGGCTGTTTGTAGACCGGCTGACAAAACCGCTGGAAAGCCTGACCCGGGCGGCGGATGATGTGGCCGCAGGGAACCTGGATAAAACCGTGCCGGAACAGGGCGTGGGCGAGATTGGCACCCTGTCCCGGGCGTTCAATGCCATGCTGAGCGCCATCAGCGACCGGGATCGGGAACTGTTGCGCCATACCCACAACCTGGAGGCCCTGCGGGAAGGGGCCAGCGACGCCATTTTTGTGCTCGACCTGAAAGGCAATGTGGTGGCCGCCAACAGCAAGGCGTGCAAGTGGGTGGACATGACGGCAAAGGAATTGATCGGCACCCACATATGCGAAGTGATGGTCGATCCCGAAATGTGCATCAGCGGGCCGCTGGCTGACCCGGAGTCACTGGCCGGAGAAGTGGTGTTTGAGATGGAGTTGATTGGCAGTGGCGCGGGTCCAATACCGGTGGAGATAAACTGCGGCCCGGTAAAGGGGGTGGAGCCGCCGGTGATTCAGCTTTTTGCCCGGGACCTGTCGGAGCGTACCCGGCTACGCGCTCAGTTGCTGCGCGCCCAGAAACTGGAAGCCATCGGCACCCTGGCGGGCGGCATCGCCCACGACTTCAACAACCTCTTAACGGGCATTGCCGGGTATGCGGCGCTTGCCCGCATGGATCTGCCGGACGACCACCCGGCCCAGCCGTCTCTGGCGACCGTGGAGGAAACCGTGGAGCGCGGCGCCAGCCTGTGCCGCCAGTTGCTTTCCGCCGCCAGAAAAGGGCGGCCCCGCACCGGTCCCGTGGAGATGAATACGGTGGTGGAAGAAGCTGTCTCCCTGTGTCAGCAAACCTTTCCCCCCGGCATTGGCTGGGAGTTGAACCTGGGCGAGAACCTGCTCGCCATCGAGGCCGATGCGGATCAGTTGCATCAGGTGTTCATCAACCTGCTGGTGAACGCACGGGATGCCATTGGCGACCATCCGGGGATTCTTACAATCACCACCGAACGGGTGTCGGTTGCGCCGGACCAACCGCTGGCCCGGAACGAGGGGCTGGAGCCGGGAGACTACCTGGCGGCCACCATCCGGGATTCCGGCCCCGGCATTGCCAAAGAGGACATGGAGCGGATATTCGACCCGTTTTTCACCACCAAGGAGGTGGGCAAGGGCACCGGGCTGGGGCTGTCCACGGTGTTTGGTATTGCGGGGGACCACGGCGGTACGGTGGTGGTGGATTCCTCCCCCGGACTGGGTGCCGCATTCATCTGTTACTTTCCGGTATCAACGGGCGCGGCGGTAGAAGAGACGCACCCGCTACCCATCTCTCCAATCAAAGACGGGGCCGCCACGGGCCGCCGCATCCTGGTCGTGGACGATGAACCGTCCGTGCGCGAACTGCTCAAAAGTGCACTGATCACCCAGGGACATGAGGTGATCGCCGCAGAAAACGGGCTGCAGGCGGTGTCGCTGGTTGCGGACTCGCCGGAGCAGCCGCCGGACCTGGCGGTGGTCGACATGCTGATGCCCGGCATAAACGGGCGGGAAACCGTCCAGGCGCTCAGGGAGCAAATTCCCGGCCTGCCGATTATCTTTGCCACCGGCTACATGGGCGATGAAGTGGACCTGAACGGTCTGGGCGACCCGGCCCCGAAGCTCATGCTCAAGCCGTTCCGGCTTGCCACATTGATCAAAACCGTCGCCGAAATATTGGGGTAGCAACGGCGGCGGATATCACGGCACCTGCTTCGTTGCACGCGGAGGAAAAATCCTCAACGTAGCAGACTACGCCTCCGGTTTTTCCTCCACGCACGCCTCGCATCTGCCGTAATCTCCACCGCCTCGGTCGGTGGCGGATATGCTGCCATCTCCTTCGTTGCTGCTCACGGAAAAACCATCGCCGTAGCACGCTACGCCTCAAATTTTCCCGCTTCGCGCGCCTCGGATATGACAGCATCTCCACCGCCGCCCCCGATTGTCATTCCCGCGAAAGCGGGAATCCAGAGAGGTGAACCACAATCAGAAAATATACGGTTGTAAGGCGGTGGAGATTGCCTCGTATACAAGGCGGTGGGTTAAAAAAACACCGGAGGCGTAGCAGCGCTACGGTGAGGTTTTTTTTTAGCCTGCCAACGAAGTAGACGGGGCGATATCCGCTGCCGTTAGTTGACTAGGCGAGCGCGGGCCAATGAATCGAAGGCCCCCTGAGGCGTCAGCTCAAAACCGGTCAGGCGTTTGTCGTACACCACCACCACCTCCGGGTGCCACAGGGAAACGTACGGCAACTCCCGCGCCAGAATCTGCTGCACCTGGCTGTACAGGCGCGCGCGCTCGGCCCGGTCGGGGGTGATTCTGGCGGCTGTCACCAGCTTGTCTATCTGGGGGTTGCTGTAGCGCCCCCGGTTGGCACCGCCCGGCGGGGCGGAGTCGGTGTGAAATACAGAGTAATAAATGTCCGGCTCGGCAATGCCCACCCACGCCAGGGTGTAAAGCTGAAAATTTCCCGCCTTGATATCGCCGTAAAACGTGCCCCACTCGTAACTGCGTACCGCCATGCTGATGCCCACTTCCTTGAGCTGCTGCTGAATCACCTCGCCGATGCGGCGGGTCAGTTCATTCTGGCTGGTCTTGAAGATCAGGCGGAAGCGCGGCTCACCCGCTTTCGGCACCGGGAACCCGGCTTCATCCAGCAGCTTTTTTGCTGCCTCCGGATCGTATTTGGGGATGTTTACATCGGCCTCGTAGGCCCAGTGCTCGGGGGTGAGCAGGCCGGTAGCGGGGCGGGCCTGATTGCGGTAGATGGCGTCGATGATGGTGTCCCGGTCAATGGCGTGGGCAATGGCTTTGCGCACCTGGGGGATTTTCAGCAGCGGGTCCTGCATGTTAAAACCCAGATAGCTGTAGTTGTTGCCGGGTCCGCGGGCCACCTTCAGGTGCGGCTCACGGGCAATCAGGTCCAGGGAGTCCGGCGGCAGGGCGTTGATGACCATGTGTACGTCGCCGCGCTTTAACGCCAGTAACCGCACCGTATCTTCGGGAATGATGCGGAAGGTCAGCCGGTCGGTGGGGGGGCGTCCGTCCACATAATCGTCGAAGGCGGTCAGGTGCAGGGACTCGCCGGGTTTGTACTGGGTCAGTTTGTACGGGCCGCTGCCTGTCGGGTGCTGCTTGTATTCCGGATCGTCCCCCAGGTGGGCGGGCACGATGCCGCGCACCATGTTGACCAGAAACGGGGCGTGGGGGGCGGACAGCTCGAAGCGCACGGTCAGGTCGTCTTCGGCGACCATTTTTTCGATGATGTCGTAGGCCGCCCGGTGGGCCGAGGCGTTGCCCGGCTTCTTGATCCACTCGAACGTATAGATCACGTCTTTTGCGGTGACCGGCGTGCCGTCGTGGAAGCGTACCCCCGGCTTTAAGTGAAAGCGGTACACCGTGGGGGAGGGGATGTCCCACGAGACGGCCAGATCCGGCACCACCTCCATGTTGGGTCCCACCCGCACCAGCTTGGAGAAGAGTAACTGGCCCACCCGCTCCGAATAGGCATCGGTGCCCAGACGCGGGTCCAGATTGGTGGGCGCCGCTTCAATGGCCACCACAATTTCGTCGGTGGCGTTGGGGTCCAGCCCGGAACTTGCGGAGCAGCCCCACACGGCGAGCGCCAGTGCCGCAAAAAAAAGGGGAAGGCGATGCCTTCCCCTGATCTGACCTCCGCCTGACGGCATTACGCAGATTTAATGTCCTGATCGGCGTCGTACATCAGCACCGGCTTGCCCTTGCCGTCGATCACATCCTGGGTGATGACCACCTCGCGCACGTTGGTGGTAGACGGAATCTCGTACATGAGGTCGAGCATGACATCTTCTAAAATGGTACGCAGACCGCGGGCACCGGTTTTCTGGGTCAAGGCCCGTTTGGCCACGGCCTTGAGCGCCCCTTCGCTGAAACGCAGCTTGACCCGGTCGATGGAAAACAGCTTTTCGTACTGCTTGGCCAGCGCGTTTTTGGGGGTGGAGAGAATCTGCATCAGGGCGTCCTCGTCCAGTTCGTTCAAAGTCGCCGTGACCGGCAGGCGGCCGACGAACTCGGGGATCAGGCCGTATTTGAGCAGATCGGCGGGTTGCAGCTTGGCGAACAGGGCGCCCAGCGACTTTTTGTGGCGTGACTTGATGTCGGAACCAAACCCCAGCGGCTGTTCCCCCAGCCGTTGTTCGATGATCTGTTCCAGCCCCACGAAAGCGCCGCCGCAGATGAACATGATGTTCTTGGTGTCGACCTGGACAAACTCCTGATGCGGGTGCTTGCGGCCACCCTGGGGCGGAATGTTGGCCACGGTGCCCTCGATCAGCTTGAGCAGGGCCTGCTGCACGCCCTCGCCCGACACGTCGCGGGTGATGGAGACGTTTTCGCTCTTCCTTGTGACCTTGTCGATCTCGTCGATGTAGACGATGCCGCGCTCGGCCCGCTCCACATCGTAATCGGCGGCCTGCAACAGCTTTAAGATGATGGTTTCCACGTCTTCGCCCACATACCCGGCCTCGGTGAGGGTGGTGGCGTCGGCGATGGCGAACGGCACGTCGATGATGCGGGCCAGGGTCTGGGCCATCAGGGTCTTGCCGGTGCCGGTGGGGCCGATCAGCAGGATGTTGCCCTTTTGCAACTCGACGTCGTCGTCCTTCTTGTTGTGGTTCACGCGCTTGTAATGGTTGTGAACCGCCACCGCGAGCACTTTCTTGGCGCGCTCCTGGCCGATCACATAGTCGTCGAGGATGTCTTTGATCTCAACTGGCTTGGGCAGCTCGGAGACCTGCTTTTCCTTGGCGTCTTCCCAGTCCTCCGCGATGATGTCGTTACACAGGTCGATGCATTCATCGCAGATATATACGGTGGGACCCGCCACCAGTTTGCGCACCTCTTCGCGGGCCTTGCCGCAAAAGGAACAGCGGAATTGGTTATCAGTGGATTCCGTCTTGGCCATCAAATTCTCCTGACACCCGAATCAAAAACAAACCTGGGTGGTACGCCACCCTGTTATTTTAGCAGAGTTACTTGTCCTTCTTGGTCGTGGGGGGGCGGCTGATGACTTCGTCAATCAGGCCGTAGGTTTTGGCCTCTTCACTCGACATGAAGTTATCCCGCTCGGTATCGGTCTGAATGGCAGCAATTTTCTGGCCGGTATGGGTGGACAGGATCTGGTTCAGGCGTTCCCGCATTTTGAGAATTTCCTTGGTGTGGATCTCGATGTCGGTGGTCTGTCCCTGAAAGCCGCCGCTGGGCTGGTGGATCATGATGCGGGCGTGGGGCAGGGCAAACCGTTTGCCCGTAGCGCCTGCGGCCAGCAGCAGGGCGCCCATGCTGGAGGCCTGTCCCAGGCAGATGGTGGAGACGTCGGGCTTGATGTACTGCATGGTGTCATAAATCGCCAGGCCCGAGGTCACCACGCCGCCGGGGGAGTTGACGTACAGGTGGATGTCCTTGTCCGGGTCTTCCGCCTCCAGAAACAGCAACTGGGCGATGATCAGGTTGGCCATATAATCCTCGATGGCCGCGCCGATCATGATGATGCGGTCTTTCAGCAGTCGGGAGTATATGTCGTAGGAACGCTCTCCCCGGGCGGTCTGTTCAACGACGATCGGTACCAGCATCAAGTATCTCCTTGCAGTTCATGGCGGGTGGCATCGGGCCTGCCCGTCCTTTTATTGTCTTGGTTTTTCAGACCGAAAGCCATGCCGTTTTTATTTGGGCTCGCTTTTGGTGTTTTTCTTTTTAGCCGGAGCCTTTTTGGCCAGAGCCTTTTTGGCCGTGGCCTTTTTTGCGGGGGCTTTTTTTGCCTTGGTCTTTTTGTCCGGGGCGTCGTCCGTGCGGTCCGTGGTGGTGACCTTGGCCCGGTCAACGACCAGATCCAGCACCTTGTCCTTGAGCAGGTGGGCTCTCAGGCGCGCCGTTTCCTGTGGATTCTGGCGAATGAGCTGATTTACCTCGTCCGGGGGCCGTTGGTACTCGCGGGCCAGCCGCTGGATTTCGGCGTTGAACTCTTCCTCGCTGACCGAAACGGTTTCGCGCCGGGCAATTTCGTCCACCACCAGCCGGGCGCGGGCCTGGACGATGGCTTCACTGCGCTGCCCTTCCCTGGCCCCCTCCCGGTCGAAGTCGGCGTTGCCCTGCATGGCCGCCACGCGCATGGCGGTGTCTACCAATGTATCGATCTCTTCCTCAACCATGCTCTCGGGCGGATCGAACATGTGGGCCTCGGCCAGTATGCCCAGCGCCTGCTGGCGCAGGAACTTGAGGCTGTCATGTTCGCGCTTGGCCTGGATCTGCTCCCTGAGGGTGGCGTTCAGCGTCTCAAGGTCGGCAAAGTCACCCACCTGGGTGGCAAACTCATCGTTCACCTCGGGAAGTATTTTTTGCTTGATGTCGGTTACGGTGACGGCAAACACGGCCGCCTTTGCGGCCAGCTTCGGTTCGTGGTACTCATCGGGAAAGGTGACGTTCACATCGAAGCTGTCGCCTGCTTTATGCCCCACGATCTGTTCTTCAAAGCCGGGAATAAAGCGGCCTTCTCCCAACTCCAGGGAGAACCCCTGGGCGGTGCCGCCGTCAAACGGGGTGCCGTCCACGCTGCCAGCAAAGTCGATCATCGTCACGTTGCCGTTTACGGCCTTATGGCCTTTGGCGGTGGGTTCCAGGGTGGCCATGGAGCCTTGCAGGCTTTCGTGGGCGACCACGACATCGTTGTCGCTCACGCTGGTATCCGGACCGGTCAGCGCCAGCTTTTCGTAGGTGGCCAGCTCAAACTCGGGGCGCACTTCCATGGTGACGGTGACCGCAAGCGGCTGGCCTTCCTGTACGTTGAACTCGCCAAATTCGGGGTTGCCGACCGGCTGCAGTTCGGCCTGCTCCACCGCCTGCCGATAGTAGTCCGGAATCAGGTTTTTCAGCACTTCGTCGGACGCCTGGGCCTGATAGCGTGAGCGGATCACCTGACGGGGCACCTTGCCGTTTCTGAAGCCGGGGATGCGTACGCTCCGGGCGATGGTGTCATAGGCCGTGTTCAGGGCCGCATCCACCGCTGCGGAAGGAACCTGGAATGAAAGTTCGCGCTTTAGCCCATCTTTGTTTTCAACCGCAACTTCCAGCGATTCAGCCGTTGTCATCGTGATTTTTCCGCATTCTGTTCTCTGGTGGCGACTGGAGATCGCCACGTTTTGGTAAACGCCCGCCCCGGCAGCCGAACCCCCATCAGACAGGGGCTGTTCGCGCCGGAAAACAGGCAAAAAAACAGCACGTTAAAGCGCTGCAAATAATCCAGAAAGATTAAGGCCACATCGGCCAGTCTGTCAAGGAGAAGCCTTGGCCCGCAACGGCTTTTTGCTTGCGGGAGACGGGGGCGGAAGAAGGGGGCGCGGATGGTGCCGTTTGCGCCGCTCCGGCGGAAAACCCGTTCAATTCCGAACGCTCCGTTCGCAAAATGTACACGACGAGGACTGTGCGTGGCCCTTCCTGTGCGCCTTTGTAAGCAGATGTTCGTAGATAAAACAAATAGTTAAAGGTTCTATTACAGTTTGGCCGAGAAGATGCAGTGCGAAAGGCATCCGCCGTAGCCATTGCGTGTACTCATGAATGGGCGGCCGCTATCTATGTTTTTAGGAATGAGGTGCGACAATGAAAGAATTTTTGATGATCGTTCCGGGGCAGCCGGGCCTGTCGGCGCTGCTTTTGGCAACGCTTGCGATGATTGTGCTGTACGTTGGCCGGACGCCGGCCCACGGGGCCATCCGGGCATCCGCCCGGGTGCTGTGCCAGGGTTTGCGGCTGTCGGCCCGTGCCGTGCACGTGGGCCAGGAGAAACTGCAGCACCGGAACCGGGAAGTGCTGCTTGCCGCAGGCAGGGATGAACTGGAAAAGCACGTGGAGCAGGAGTTCTACCGGGTCCACAAGGTGGTCAACCGGGATCTGGCCTCGTATCCGGCGCTGCACAGAAAGCTGTCCGAGCAGGTGAAAAAGGTGGATGACGACTACCAGAAAGCCACCGATTCCCCGCCCGATCCGCCCGATTGGGTGAGCGCCGTGGACAAGGTGGCCAAGCTCACCGAAACGGGCGACTCCATGGCGGTGGGCGTGCTCAAGTCCATCAACAAGAGCATGACGGCCGCCAACAACAAGATCATGAAGAACTACCGCGAGGCCAGCGCCAAGCGTCACTCCCTGCTGAAAGGGATGATGCCCCACTGGCGCAACGTGGACAAAACCTTGAAAGAGGTGGACCGGACCATCAGTGGGCTGGATGCTCGCTCCAAGACCATCGACGGCCACATGGACAAGTATGAAAATATCCTCAAAGGGACCAACGAGGCGGAGCGCAAGTTGTCCAGCTCGTCCTTGACCCAGTTTTTCATCAGTGGTCTGGTGCTGTTTATCGCCGTCATGGGCGCCTTCATCAACTTCCACCTGATTGCCTTGCCCATGAGCGAAATGGTGGGTGCCCGCAGCATGATCGGCGGCATGCCGACCTCTGAGGTGGCCGCGCTGGTGATCATCATGATCGAGATTGCCATGGGGCTGTTCCTGATGGAATCGCTGCGTATTACGCGCCTGTTCCCGGTCATTCACGCGCTGGACGACAAACTGCGCCGCTGGATGCTGTGGATCTCTTTCAGCATCCTCACCATTCTGGCCATGATCGAGGCTTCGCTGGCTTACATGCGTGACATGATTGCCGCCGACAACGCCGCCCTGACCCAGTCGCTGGCCGGGGCCGTGGTGACGGCCGAGGCGGTTAGCGGTGCGTTCACCTGGATCCCCCAGCTGGGACAGATGACGCTGGGCCTGATTCTGCCGTTTGCCCTCACCTTTGTGGCCATTCCGCTGGAGAGCTTCGTGCACTCGACCCGCACCGTGCTGGGTCTGGTGTTCGTGGGCCTGTTGCGTGCCCTGTCGTTCACGTTGCGGCTGATGGGCCATGTGGTGCACCACATTGGTGCCACTTCAGTGGCCATTTACGACCTGCTGATTTTCATCCCGTTGCGGATTGAAATGGCCATGGTCGAAAAGAGCAGAAACCGGCCCAAGCCGAAGGCTGTATAACAAACGGAATTGTATTGGAGATGTTGAACATGAAGAAAACACTCATTTCAGTGATCGGCGGCATGGTGCTACTGGCTGCGCTCGGTTGCAGCAAGGCCGAAAACGTACCGTCCACCCATGGCGTGTATATGCTGCTGGATACCTCGGGCACCTACACCCAGGAACTGGACAAGGCCCAGACCATTATCAACTATCTGCTGGGCACCCTGAAGCCGGGAGATTCCCTGGCGGTGGCGCGGATCGATTCCGGCTCGTTCTCCGAGAAGGACATCGTGGCGCGGGTGATCTTTGATGACACCCCGTCCCGGGCCAATCAGCAGAAGCGTCAGTTCAAGCAGCAGATTGAAGACTTCATCAACGGCGTGAAACCTGCCAGCCATACCGACATTACCGGCGGTCTGTTGCAGGCCAACGAGTGGCTGGTGGAGTCGGGCGTGGGCAAAAAGACCATCCTCATCTTCTCTGACCTGGAAGAAGATCTGGTAAAAGGGCACGTTCGCGACTTCCCCATCGAGATCAGCGACGTGGAAGTGGTGGCCCTGAACGTCACCAAACTGCGGCTGGACAACGTGGACCCCAGAGACTACCTGAACCGGCTGGAGAGCTGGCAGGCGCGGGTGGAATCCGGGGGCGGCACCTGGCGCGTGATCAACGATCTGGAACGGATCGAGCGGATCTTCGCCAGCAAGTCGTAGTCTGAACCGTATCAAATAAAAAAGGGCCACCCTGGATACCAGGGTGGCCCTTTTTTTATCCGGCTTTGGTCTCGACCGGCTTCACGTCGTAAAACACGTTCCGCTTCGCGCCCCCGAAGATCACTGAGCCGGGGCAGGCGGCCACCAGCTTGCGGTCGCGGCCCGCCACGTTAAAGAACTCCACGCAGGAGGAGCACACGCCGGCGTTGCCGCTAACGCTGTGCGGCACCTCTTCGCCGTCGATCTTGGTGGTGACTGTGCGGGTCAGAAAGTTGGCGTGGTTGGCCTTGTGGGTGATCCAGTGCTTTTTCAGGTTATCGGCCAGCCCCCAGAAGCCGGTGGCGGTGAACATCAGCCGAAACGAGAACGCGTCCCACCAGCCGATGCCTTCCCACGCTTTCGGCTTCTTTTGCTGGTAGGCGTCCGACTCCACAATCTGTACCAGTTCGGCCTCGGTGGTCCGGGTTTCGGGCTCAAAGTCAGTGGCATCCATGCGCGCATCCAGATACGCGTCAAACGCCTCTGGCAACTGGTGATCGCTCATCAGCATGGTGTGGCCGTTCCGCTCTCCCTCCCGGTACCAGGAACCCTGCCGATTACACAAAAAACTCCAGATGGACGGGGGCGCATAGACCAGCTTCTTGCCGTGGCTTTTTAATACCTGACACGGGGTCATGAGCGTGCGGGACAGGCCGTAGCCGACTTGTTTCAGTTGGGGTTTGGCATGGTTCCAATCGTCTTGTGAAAACCAGTACAGGTACCGGTGGCTTGTCTGATCGTCCATGGGGTGCTTTTCGCTATTCCAAAAGGGGGAGGCTCAGCATAGAAGGGGAGGGGGGATAACATCAACCGCGTG
>CBDUXI010000064.1:0-14725 GCA_965371175.1 uncultured bacterium | reverse complement strand
TTTACACCTCCGTGGTTGCCATCTCAATGAGGTCCCTGACCTGACCCCGCCACCTTTCCGTGCAACGGAACGACCTCCCCTCCAGCTTTCAGCCTATCCAGGTAATCGGCCCACTCCTGCATCATCTTACGGCGCTCCGGCAGGTGTTTCGTTCTGTTGTAAGCGCGGCCCAGCGGGTCGCGCACGGCGTGGGCGAGCTGGTGCTCGATGATGTCGGGGCGGAACCCGAGCACTTCATCCAGCACCGTCCTGGCCATGGCCCTAAACCCGTGGGGAGTCATTTCTTCTTTCGTGTATCCCATGCGTCGCAGGGCGGCCAGCAGGGCATTGTTGCTCATGGGGCGCAGGTGGGTGCGGCCTCCGGGGAACAGGTATTGCCGTTCTCCGGTGAGGGCATGCAGTTCCCGCAGTATCTCCACCGCCTGCCGGGACAGGGGAACCAGGTGTGGCTCCCGCAGTTTCATCCGCGCGGCGGGGATCATCCATTCGGCATTGTCCAGGTCAATTTCCGCCCACTCCCCCAGTCGTAGCTCTCCGGGACGCAGGAACACCAGCGGGGCAAGCCGCAGGGCATACCGCACCGAGTAAAAACCTTCGTAGTCATCAATGGCCCGCAGCAGCGCGCCGATTTCCTTTGGTTCGGTGATGGCCGCGTAGTGGGAACCCTGGGCCGGGGGCAACGCCCCACGCAGGTCAGCTGCCGGATTGCGTTCGGCCCGACCGGTGGCGATAGCGTAGCGGAACACCTGCCCGCAGTTCTGCCCGGCCCGGTGGGCGGTATCCAAAGCGCCCCGCTCCTCAATCCGGCGCAACACGGGCAACAGGTCCAGGGCGGTGATCTCTGCAATCGGGCGCGCGCCGATACACGGAAAGACGTCCTTCTCCAGACGTCGAATGACCTTTTCCGCATGGGATGGGGCCCAGGTCGGCTCAAACTTAGCGAACCATTCCCGCGCCACCACCTCAAAGCTGTTCTCCGCCCGATCGGCACTCGCGGACTTGGCGGCCTTGCGGTGTTCGCTGGGGTCAATACCCGATGCCACCTGCTTTCTGGCGGTATCCCGTTTTTCCCGGGCGTCTTTGAGCGACACCTCCGGGTAGGTACCCATGGAAAGCTGTTTCTCCTTGCCGCCAAAGCGGTACTTGAAACGCCACCACTTACCGCCAGCGGGAACGACCATCATGAAGAGTCCACCACCATCAAACATTCGAATGGGCTTGTCTGCTGGCTTCGCATTACGTATTTGGGTATCGGTCAACGTCATGGAGAACCTCATGCGGTCAGTTTGATGAGCAAATCCCGGATCCCCTGTGCTTCCCCGGGGGTCAAGCGAACCAGAGAATCGCCCTTCCAGACTTCCACCATTCCATCCAGTGCAACGGAGAGGCGAGGAGCTTTTCGTTTTGCCTCTGACTGGTGTCTTTCGGCAGTCTCACGCGCCCGTTCTTCCCGCCGGACAACGCTCGGGTCTACTTTCCGTTTTACAAGGTCGCGCACCTCCTCCCGCTTTTTCCTCGCCTCGGAAAGGGAAACGTCCGGATATACACCCAGTGACAACGTCTTTTCCTTGCCGCCAAAGCGATACTTGAAGCGCCACCACTTCCCTCCTCGAGGATGTACCAATAAGAAAAGGCCACCACCGTCAAACAACTTGGCGGGCTTCAGAGCAGGTTTGGCGTTGCGGATTTGTGAATCAGTAAGCGGCATGGGTGTAACTCCGACCGGAGGCGCCATCAAATTTGGGAGTAACTATTCTGGAGCTTCCTGACTTACACCGAAAGTTACACCCATATAGAGCCGGTTGCCCCCGGATTTCTCCGGACCTCCATGGACCTATAATACACAAAAAGCCCTCTGTTACAAGGGCTTTCCGGACTTTACTGGATTGTACTGGAAGGGAAAATGGTGGAGCGGATGGGGATCGAACCCACGACCTTAGCGTTGCGAACGCTACGCTCTCCCAACTGAGCTACCGCCCCAAAATTCCCGAATTGTAGGCCGTTAAAATACCCGATGCAGGTACTACAGGCAACGGCGAAAGCCCTATTTGGCGGGTATTTCCACCTTGTCTGGCGCAGTTTCGGCCCCTTCTGTCGGATTCGCCTCAGCATCCGCTGCGGCCGCAGCTTCCGCGCCTTCCATGATCATTTGCAGTGCCGGTTCCAGGTCCAGCCCTGCGTCGGGATCGCCACCTAAGTGGCGGATGCGGGCCTTGGCCTCGGACGACTGGGGCGCATAGGCGTAATTTCTTGCCACCGTCCGGTACAGTTCAATGGCGGACGCGGTTTCCCCTGCGGCCTCGGCCAGCACGCCGATCTCCAACGCCGCCTGGGGCGCCAGCCCCGGATAGTTCTGCACCACTTTTTCAAACTCGACCCCCGCCGCCACCGTGTCGCCCGCTGTGGCCGCCAGATAGCCCCGCCGCATGCCGGCGCTGGCGGCGTACAGGTCGGGAGCGCCCCGCAATGCCTCGTAGGCGGCCTTTGCCTTGTCGGTCTCACCCGCCTCTTCATAGGCCATGCCCAGGTTCAGGCGCGCATGGGCCAGGGCCGTGGCGGAAGGCGATTCGGCAATAAACGCTTCATACTGTTGGGTGGCACGGGCCAGATCGGCTTCCAGCACGCCGCCCCCTTTGCCCGGATACAGCATGGCAATTTCGGCCACCCGCGCCTGATCTTCGGCATGGCGGGTATCGCTCCACTGGCTAAACAACACCCACCCGATGCCGGACAATATCAACAGCGCCACCAGCATCAAGATGGAGCGAATGTGTTGCTCAAGGAAGTCCACCGCCCCCTCGCCCGCCTCAATAAAGCGGTCTCCCTCTTTGGGAACAGGTGGTAATTGTTGATCGGGCAAGGCAGTCTCCACTCACGGCACAGGTCAACCGGCGCACGGCTGACGGACTAGAATACAAGGGGGGTAAATTACCGCAAAGTGGCCGTCAGGGCAAGCGAAACCGCACCGCATGGCAGGCGTTCCCCTTCACCGGACACGGGAAAACGGGTATACTCTGGCGTTTTCCACCCTAATGGGGCAGGCTAGTGACCAAGCGCAAGCAATCAACGGCATTTGAGCCATCTCTTACCCGTCTGGAGGAGATCGTCCGCACTCTCGAAGAGGGGGCGTTGCCACTGGAAGATTCCCTCGCCCTGTTCGAGGAAGGGGTGGGCCTTTCCCGCAAATGCCTGACCATCCTGAGCGATGCCGAGCGCAAGGTGGAAATGCTGGTGGCCCAAAAAGGAGCAAGCGTGCCGTTCGACCCCGAAAGCGAAGCGACGTGAGCGTCAGCGAAGATATCCAATGAACGCCGCCGTATACGATTTAAAGGCCTATACCACTGCGGCCAAAAACCGGGTGGACAGCGCCCTTGCAGCCCGGCTGGACGATCTGTCCACCACGCCGCCGCGCCTGACCCAGGCCATGCGCTATGTGGTGCTGGAAGGGGGCAAGCGGGTGCGCCCCATTCTGGCCGTGGCCGGTTTTGAGGCCGTGGGCGGTGCCGGCGATGCCGTACTGCCCGCCGCAGGTGCGCTGGAGTTAATCCACTGCTACTCTTTGGTGCATGACGATCTGCCCGCCATGGATGACGACGATTTTCGCCGGGGACGCCCCACCTGCCACAAAAAATACGACGATGCCACCGCCGTACTGGTGGGCGACGGGTTGCAGGCGCTGGCGTTCACCTGGCTTGCCGAAGCCCCTGTGGAAGACGCCGTAAAGGTGCAACTGATTACCGAACTTGCGGGCGCGGCAGGCCCATGGGGCATGGTGGGCGGACAGATGGCCGATATGCAGGCCGAGGCCGGCGAGGGCCACGGGCTGGATCAACTGCGTGCCATCCACGCCCACAAAACCGGCGCCCTGCTCACCGCCTCGGTACGCATGGGGGCCATTACGGGCGGCGCATCCACCGAACAGCTTGCCGCCCTGAGCGCCTATGGCCGCGCCGTGGGGCTGGCCTTTCAGGTGGCCGATGACGTGCTGGACGTGACCGCCGATACCGCCACTCTGGGCAAAACCGCAGGCAAGGATGCCGCCCAGAACAAACTGACCTACCCGGCCCTGATGGGGCTGGACAAGGCCTCCTCTTTCGCGGCGGAGTTAAAAGACGAGGCCATCGGCCACCTTTCCGGCCTGGGAGCCGCAGCCGAACCGCTGCGGGCGCTGGCCACCTATATTGTGGAACGCAACAAGTGAGTGATACGCCGAGCATGAACCGCTTCCCGCTACTGGACGCCATTGATTCCCCGGCGGACGTACAGGCCCTGTCCAAAGCCGACCTGAAAACCTTGTGCGCCGAAATCCGCGAACTGCTGGTGGACACCATCTCCACCACCGGCGGCCACCTGGGTCCCAATCTGGGGGTGGTGGAGTTGTCGGTGGCCCTGCACCACGTGTTCAACTCCCCGGTCGATAAAATCACCTGGGACGTGAGCCACCAGTCCTATGTCCACAAGCTGCTCACCGGACGTCGCGACCGTATCCACACCCTGCGCCAGCACCGGGGCATTTCGGGCTTCCAGAAACGCACGGAGAGCCCCCACGACCCGTTTGGGGCCGGGCACGCGGGTACGTCCATCTCTGCCGCGCTGGGCATGGCCGTGGCCCGCGACCTGAAAGGCGACGACAACCGGGTGGTGGCCGTCATCGGCGACGGTTCCATGACCGCCGGCATGGCGTTTGAGGCCCTGAACCACGCCGGGGGGTTAAAGCGCAACCTGCTGGTGGTGTTGAACGACAACGAAATGTCCATCTCCAAAAACGTGGGGGCCATCGCCAGCTACCTGTCCCGCACCCTGTCGGGCGGCCTGTATACCAAGGTGCGCGAGGAGACGGAAAACTTCCTCGGGCACATTCCCCGGGTGGGCCAGCAAATGCTCAAGGTGGCCAAAAAGGCCGAGGAAGCCGTCATTGGCTTCATGACGCCGGGGGTGTTGTTCGAAGAGTTGGGCTTCCGCTATCTGGGCCCCATCGACGGCCACAACCTGGATCACCTGATCCCCATTCTGGAAAATCTGCACAAGCTCAACGGGCCGGTGCTGCTGCACGTGATCACCAAAAAAGGCAAGGGCTACTCCCTGGCCGAAGACAACCCGGTCAGCTATCACGGCACGCCCCGGTTCGACAAGACCGTGGGGGTCCAGAGCATTCAGTCCGACACCCCGGCCTATACCAAGGTGTTTGGCGATGCGCTGATTGAACTGGCCCAAAGAGACGAGAGCGTGGTGGCCATTACCGCCGCCATGCCCACCGGTACCGGCACCGCCGAATTTGCCGAACGCTTTCCAAAACGGTTTTTCGACGTGGGCATCGCCGAGCAGCACGCGGTTACCTTTGCCGGGGGGCTTGCCGCCGAGGGCAAAAAACCGGTGGTGGCCGTCTATTCCACGTTCATGCAGCGGGGGTACGATCAGGTGATTCACGACGTGGCCCTGCAAAACCTGCCGGTGGTGTTCGCCATGGACCGGGCGGGGCTGGTGGGCGACGACGGCCCCACCCATCACGGCGCGTTCGACCTGTCGTTTTTACGCACCGTGCCCAACATGGTGGTGATGGCGCCGCGCAACGGCCAGGCCCTGCGCGACATGCTGTACACCGGGCTGTCGCTGGAAGGCCCGTCCGCCCTGCGCTACCCGCGCGGATCGCTATCCGCCCCCGAAGCGCTGGACACGTTCCGGCTGCTGCCGGTGGGGGTGAGCGAAACGTTAACCGACGGCACCGACGCCACCATCCTTGCCGTGGGCACCATGGTGGGAGACGCCCTGACCGCCGCCGAAAGCCTGCGCGCAGACGGCCTTTCGGTGCGGGTGATCGACGCCCGCTTCGTCAAACCGCTGGACCGGGACGCGGTCCTGACTGCCGCCAGAGAGACCGGCGCCCTGATCACCGTGGAAGAAAACGCCCTGACGGGCGGTTTTGGCGCCGCCGTGCTGGAATGTCTGGAACAGGCGGGGCTGACCGTGCCGGTGCGGCGCATCGGCATTCCCGACCGGTTTATCGAGCAAGGCCCCCAGGCGCTCCTGCGGGCCGACCTGGGCTTAAATGCCGACGGTATCTCCGACGCCGTGCGGGAACTGCTGAAAGGCAGACCGGGCGATACCGCCCTGCGGACTATCGCGTACGGCGCGTAGCGTCTCTTGGCCCCTGCAACCGCGCCGCCGCCAATCCTTCCCCATGCAGCCCGGATGCACCTCATGAGCCGCTCTGACCAACGTTCCCCCGGCCACCCGCTGGACAAGCAAAAAAAACAGCGGCTCGATCACCTGCTGGTGGAGATGGGACTGGCCGAAACCCGCACCCGCGCCCAGGCCGACATCATGGCGGGACGTGTGCGGGTGGATGGGCAGGTGGTCAGCAAGTCCGGCACCCAGATCAAACCCGATGCCGAAATTACCTGTGCGGGGCCGCCGCCGTATGTGGGGCGCGGCGGGCTGAAACTGGCCGCTGCGCTGGAAGTGTTCGTCGATCCCGCCGGCATGGCCGTGCTGGACGCGGGTGCCTCCACCGGCGGCTTTAGCGACTGCCTGCTGCAACACGGCGCACGGCATGTGTATGCGGTGGACGTGGGGTACGGGCAACTGGTTAGCAAAATCGCAGACGATACGCGGGTGACGGTGATGGACCGCACCAACGTACGCCACCTGACCCCGGACGACCTGCCCGAACCGGTGCAACTGGTCACCGCCGACCTGTCGTTTATTTCGCTTACGCTGGTGCTTCCCGCCCTGAACGCCATGCTTGAGCCCGGCGGCGAGATGATCCTGCTGGTCAAACCCCAGTTCGAGGTGGGCAAGGGGCAGGTGGGCAAGGGCGGCATCGTGCGCGATGAAAAGGTGCGGATGGCGGCGCTGGAAAAAGTAATCGAAGCGGCGGAAAACCTGGGGCTTACGTCCATCGGGTATATTAAATCCCCCATCACCGGGGCCAAGGGCAACGTGGAATACCTGCTGCATCTGATCAAGTCGGACGGCGCGGGAGAGCGCATCGTATGACCGGCACCGTGCTGATTACCGGCGCCGCCGGGTTTATCGGCTCCCACGTGGCCGAGGCGCTGGTGAAGCGGGGGCGCACGGTGGTCGGCTACGACAATTTTGACCCGTTCTACGACCGGGAATCCAAGGAAAAAAACCTGGCGGCGCTGGCGCAAAACGACGCCTTTACGCTGGTGGAGGGCGACCTCCTGGAGCGGGATAAACTGTCCGCCACATTCCGGGATCATGCGGTGACCGAAGTCATCCATCTGGCGGCCCTGGCCGGGGTGCGCCCGTCCATCGAAAACCCGTACCGCTATCAACAGGTGAACGTACTGGGCACGGCGAGTGTGCTGGAATGCGCCCGCGATCATCAGGTTAAGAATTTCCTGTTTGCCTCGTCGTCCAGCGTATACGGCAACAATGACAAGGTGCCGTTCTCCGAAGCCGATCCGGTGGATCACCCCATCTCCCCGTACGCCGCCAGCAAAAAGGCGGGGGAGCTGATCTGCCATACCTACCATCACCTGTACGCACTTCCGCTCACGGCCCTGCGTTTTTTTACCGTATACGGCCCGCGCCAGCGGCCGGACCTGGCCATCGCCAAGTTTACCCGGATGATCGATGCGGGCAAGCCCATTCCCGTTTACGGTGATGGCCAGACCTGCCGGGACTACACCTACATCGACGATATCGTCTCCGGGGTGCTGGCGGCGCTGGACAAACGCGCAGGCTATGCCATATACAACCTGGGCGAATCGGCCACCACCACCCTGTCGGAACTGGTGGCGCATATTGAAAGGGCGTTGGGGAAAAAGGCGATCATCGAACGGCTGCCCATGCAGGCCGGGGACGTGAGCCGGACGTTTGCGGATATTTCCCTGGCAAAAAAAGAGTTGGGGTATGCCCCGTCGGTGCCCATCGCCGACGGCATCGTGCGCTATGTGGATTGGTATTTACAGGAAAAGGAGAGAATGTGAAATGTCTGGTAACCGGCGGGGCGGGGTTTATCGGCTCCCACCTGGTGGATCGGCTCCTGCTGGAAGGGCACGATGTGCTGGTGGTGGACGACCTGTCCCACGGCAAAAAGAAGAATGTACCCAAGGGAGCCGCCCTTGTCCGCATTGACATCCGCTCCCCCAAACTGGCGCGCCACTTTACCCGCTTCCGCCCCCAGATTGTGTTTCACATGGCCGCGCAAATGGAAGTGCGGCGCAGCGTGGAAGAGCCGATTTTTGACGCCGACGTAAACATTCTGGGGCTGATTAACGTCATGCAGTGCGCGGTGCAGGCGGGCTGCCCGCGGCTGGTGTTCGCCTCATCCGGCGGCGCGGTATACGGCGAGCAGGAGGTGTTCCCCGCTACCGAAAGCCATCCCACCCGCCCCGTCTCCCCGTACGGCATCACCAAGCGCGCCGGGGAGTTGTATGCCGACTATTACGCCTCCATGGGGCTGCACTGCGCCGCCATGCGCTTTGCCAACGTGTACGGCCCCCGGCAGGACCCCCACGGGGAAGCCGGAGTGATTGCCATCTTCTCCGAAATGATGCTGAAAGGCAAAACCCCCACCATCAACGGCAACGGCAAGCAGACCCGCGACTTTGTGTATGTGGACGACGTGGTGGACGCCTGCCACTACGCCATGCTCAAGGAGATTAGCGGCGAATTCAACGTGGGCACCGGGGTGGAGACCGATATCAACCGCATCTGCGAGTTGATTGGCGAATACGCCGGGTTTTCCGGCCAGCCCACCCACGGCACGGTGAAAGAGGGGGAACAGATCCGCAGCGTCATCTCTCCGGCAAAGCTGAGCACCGAAACCGAATGGGAACCCCGCCACTCGCTGGAAGCGGGCCTGAAGGAAACGGTGGAGTGGTTCCGGCAGAAAAAACGCTGACGGCCTGACCGGATAGATGCCAAAACCCGCACCAATGCGCACCCACACCCTTTTTCGCGCCTACATCGCCGTGTCGGTAGACGGCTTTATCGCAAGGCCCGACGGCGCGGTGGACTGGCTTGATCCGTTTGGCGAAGAAGATTTTGGCTACAATGGATTTTATGCCGACATCGGCACAGTGGTCATGGGCCGTAACAGCTTCGACATGGTCGCCGGGGTCTCCCCGTGGCCGTACGCGGGCAAAGCGTCGGTGGTACTGTCCCACCAACCCGCCCCCAAGCATGCGCCGCCGGACGTGCAGTTTACCGATGAAGGCATCGGCGTGCTGGCCAAACGGCTGGCAAAAGAGACCCCGGGCGATGTGTGGGTCATGGGCGGTGGTGACGTGATCCGTCAGTTTATCGATACGGGAAAACTGGACCGGCTGGAGTTGTTTATCATCCCCATCCTGCTGGGCCGGGGCATCCGCCTGTTCCCGGACGGCACCCCCAGCCACAAGCTGTCGCTACGGGAAACCCGCCCGTACAAAAGCGGCGTGGTGGGGTTGACCTGGTCGCTGCCGTAAGCCGCTAGGCTTCTTCCGGCGGGACTTCTTCTGCCCGCTTCAAGCCGCCGTACGGGTCGGCCTGGGCCATGGAAATTTCCATCTGCAAATCGGGGGGGACATTCGGCGTTTTCACAAACTTGTCGACGATGGGACGGGAATCGCGGATCGATAACTGCTCGAACAGAAAGCGGAACTGGTCTTCCAGCTCCGCAGCAATGGCGCCCCGCACTTCGGGTGACAGCACCCAGAACTGCTCCCGGAATGGGCCAAACCCCTTCTTTCGGGTTTTGTAGAGAAACTGGGCCTCGGTCTGCCCTTCCTTTTCCTCGTTCTGGAGGTTTTCCCGAAGCCAGCCGTACACGTCGTTCTGTAAATATTTGGGCAGGTGGGCGCTCTCGTAGATCATGTTCTGGAAGCCGGTGGCCAGATGCACCTCCGAGGCGTTGTTGGCGACGAACTGGTTGAACGCATCGTCCGGCAGGGTGGATGCGCCGTGCTGCACGGTACCGGAGAGTTTGTACTTCTCCCGGGCCACCTGGCTGATGTCCTTGAGCACGGTAAAGTCCAGCGCCACGTCGGCCACCTTGCCGTCCGCCGTGGGCACGCCGCCGTGGCTGGTGCCGGTCTGCACGCTGATCTTGCTGATCCCGGCCATGCCGGACGGCACCTCCATCAGATACCCTTCCATGAACGCGACGAACTCCTCGACGGTGCTGTTCTTCTCGCCCACTTCGCCAATCTCGCCACCCACCGAAACCGTGACGCCGGCAGGCTCCAGCTGCCGCACCAGCTGGGTTAACTCCGCCGCATGCTCAAAGTTATGCCGCTGCTGCTCCATCACCGTGGCATGGGACAGGTCCACCAGGGTGGAGGTGTCGATATCGATATTGTAAAACCCGGCCGGGACCGCTTCCTTGATCAACTCGCGCACTTCGGCCAGCGCCTCTTTCGGGTCTTCGGCGTACTTTTTGGCGCTCACCTGGAAGTGGTCGCCCTGAATAAACACCGGGCCGGTATACCCTTCCTTGATGCACGCAGCCAGCATCACCGCCACGTATTCCGCCGGGCGCTGGAAAGTGTAGCTGATTTCGCTTTTGGCGATTTCAAAAATAAATGCCCCGGCGTTCATGCTGGCGGCGGCCCGCACGATGGCGCGGGCGGTGTCGTACGACAGGCCGCGGATATTGATGGCGGGCACCGTCATGGCGGGCACTTCACCCTTGCCCATGGCCACGTACAGATCGTGAATGGACGCGGAGGCACAGCCCTGCGCCCGGGCGATCTGCTTGATGACAAAGCGGGTGGCGCCGCGCACTTCCGGCGTGTCGGCAAACACGGCATTATAGGCCAGCAGGTCGATCAACTCGGCGACAAGCCGGGCCCGGTTGACGATACGCAGGCCGTCCCCATCCTCGTCCACGATGCCTTCCATGGCCGCGTACAGGTCAACTTTTTGCTGAATCTTGTCTATTTCCACGAAAAATCCTCCCCGGTCTCCTTAAAAACACAAACGTCTTATCGGACGGTTGTGGAGACAACCAAAAACTATTCCAGAATTATAAAACGTTCCTGCGCGTACCTCAAAGCGGATTCGCCACTTCATGACCGAATGAGGGATTTTCCGGCTCAACCTGCCAGTTCCCGCACCAATTTCGGGGTAAACGCGCTCATGTGGTCGATCACCTTATCGGCATGGGACAGTTCATCGGCAAGGTAGCTGTGGGTGATGGCCACGCACGGCATGCCCGCGCCTTTGGCCGCAGCCACCCCGGCGAGGGAGTCTTCAATGACCACGCACTGGCCCGCGTCTATTCTGGCCGGGGCGGCGGCGTTGTACCGGGCCAGCCCTTTGATATACCCCTCCGGGTCGGGCTTGCAGCGCAAGGTATCCTCGGCGGCGACGGTGAAGGCAAAGCAGTCGGTGATGTCCGCAATACGGCAGATCATCTCAATTTCGTGCCGTAGCGCACCGGAGACAATGCCCAGGGCAAATTCGGCGGCCAACCGTTTTACGCATGCCACCGCGCCGGGAAACAGCACCAGATGTGTTTCGATATACGCGTCGTAGTAGGCGCTTTTGCGTGTGGTCAGCTCCGCCACTTTGGCGGCGTCGATGGGGCGGTTGTTTGATTCAAAGGCAAACTCGAAACAGCCCTTGTCGTCAAACCCCAGATAGATGTCGTGGTATTGGGCATCGGTGACGGTAATACCGTCTTCGGCCAGCACCTTTTGCAGCATTTCCTGATGCACCGGCTCGTCGTCGGCGATCACGCCGTTGAAGTCAAACAGCACCAGGGGAGAAGAGGAAGACAAGGCGTTGGCCGTTACAAAAAGGGGTTCAACAAGTGAAGGCGCAAAAGAAGGCCGAAACTATACCACAGCCGCCCCACTGGCGGCTGTTCAGGGGCCGGAACAGGCGCTATAATTAAGGCAGACGGGTGGCGTGTTTTTTCGCACGCGCCCCGGACTTTTGTAGGGAGGATTCATCATGGCACGGGTACTTGTTCCACTGGCCGAAGGGTTTGAGGAAATCGAGGCGATCACGGTAATCGACATCCTGCGCCGGGCCGGGGTAGAGGTGATTTCTGCGGGACTCACCGAAGGCCCCATCAAGGGCCGGTGCGATATCACCGTGGTGCCGGACACGGCGGTACACCGGATTTTAGAGGACGACTTCGACATGGTGGTCCTCCCCGGTGGCTTGCCCGGCACCACAAACCTGCGCCTGGATAAACGCATTCACGACATCGTGCGCCGCATTCACGAAAAAAAAGGGTACGTGACCGCCATCTGCGCCGCCCCCACCATCTTTGCCGAAATGGGCTTCCTGGAAGGCCGCAAGGCCACCAGCCACCCGTCCACCAGGGACGAGGTACATGCCAGGGCCGGAGAGTACAGTGAAGACCGGGTGGTGATGGACGGCCATTTCATTACCAGCCGCTCCCCCGGCACGGCGATGGAGTTCGCCCTGAAACTGGTCGAGGTGCTGAAAGGCACCGCGGCCATGGAAAAGGTGAACGAAGGGGTGATGGCAAAGGTGTAGGGCGGCGGATATGCAGCCGTCTCCTTCGTTGCTGCTCGCAGAAAAACCATCGCCGTAGCACGCTACGACTCAAATTTTCCCGCTTCACGCGCCTCGGATACGACCGCATCTCCACCACCCTACAGTGGATTCGCGTGAAGCGAATTTTTGTAAATCAGAGGCCACGTCGGGGCACGGTCATGTTCCACCCGTCTCTATCTGTCAACCTGCAGAGCAAAGCCAGGTGGCCTGAAAAGCTGCCCTGCGTGGCCTCTGATTTACAAAAAAGGGTTGGGGGCTGTGAATATGTCTGAAAAGAGGTTGCCGTCGCTGGTAATCAGGTTGGCGGCATCGGAGTCGAATGTCAGGGTGGTGCCGTCTGTGTTGATGTCGGGCGCGCTGCTGTCCCCGGAGGCGGGTGCCCCTTCCAGCCCCACGGAAACAAGGCCGGTGTCGCCGGTTGCGGGTTCGTGCAGAAAGATATCTGAAAAGCCATTGGTGTCGCCCGTTACCAGGTTGGTGGCGGCAGACTGGAACATCACATACCCCCCGTCGTCACTGATGGCGGGATAGTCGCTGTCCCCGTCTCCCTGCGTGCCGCCCGTGTCCACGGAAACCAGGGTGGTCTCACCGGTCAGCGTGTCGTGCAGAAACACATCGCGTACGCCGTTGACATCGCCGCCCGTCAGGGTATCGGCCCGGGAACTGAAGGCGATGTAGCGTCCGTCGCCGCTGATGGCCCCCCGCTGGCTTGCGCCGTTGCCTTGTGTGGTGCCGTCTGTGGCCATGGAAATACGAATGGTGTCACCCGTTCCGGTATCGTGCAGAAATACGTCAACCACGCCGTTGGTATCGGGCTCGATCTGGTCCAGGTTGGTGGCCCATGAATGGAACGTCACGTAGCGCCCGTCATCGCTGATATCGGCGTACCGGCTTGCGGAGGTGGCTTCTGCACCGCCCGTGACCATGGAAACACGGCTGGTGATGGCGGTCCCGATTTCGTACAGAAAAACATCCAGCTGTCCCTTGGTGTCTGCCGCCACCAGATTGGTTGCGGCCGATATAAACGCCACATGGCTCCCGTCGCCGCTGATGACGGGGTATTCACTGTCCCCGTCCCCCTGGGCACCGCCCGTGGATTCGGAAACGCGGACGGTATCGCCGGTTTGGGTATCGTGCAGAAAGATATCCCAGGCAGTGTTGTCGTCGACGGCAATCAGGTTGTCGGCACTGGAGGCAAACACCACATACCGACCGTCGTCGCTGATACCGGGAGCGGTGCTGTCACCATTTCCCTGTGTGTCGTCAGAGGCCACCGAAACGAGAACAGTTTCCGCCGTTTGCAGGTCGTGCACAAACACGTCTGTTACGGCATTGGCATCGCCCGTCACCAGGTTGGTGGCAGCGGATGTGAACACCATATAGCGGCCATCCCCACTGACTGCGGGGGAGTAACTGCCGCCGCCGGACGCTTCATTCCCGGCGCTGGAGACATTTACCCGAAACATACCGGGAGTGGCACCGGGATAGGTGAGCCCGCAACCGATGGCGACAAGCATCAAACCCGCCAGCCCCCCTCTTACGATGTGCTTTTTCATGCGGGCCACCCCGAAAAAACGCCGCTGGCAGGCAGCGGACGAACAAAAGGGGGCAGACAAGACACCCCTTACGGTCTTTTCGGAACCCGGCTCCGGGGAACTTTAATAAATGGGGAAAATGGGGGGCGGAAAACAGGACCGCCCGCTAGGGGCGCGACGTATCGGTATGCTCCGGCTTGGTCGCCCTGTCCTTCTCATCCAGAATTTCACCCCGGATTTTCGCCTCGCAGTGGGGGCAGATGGTGCTTTCCGACGGCTGGGCGCAGACGCTGCATTTATGTGGTTTGGTTTCTTCTGCCATAACGGTCTCCCTTCTACTTTTAGCTTAGGGGTTGTTATCCGAAACGGCAACCAACGCTGTTGCAGACCAAAATGGGGTCAGGCAAGGCGCGAGGCGTGAAGTTTGGTGTGCCAAATGAACAACGAGCAACGCCGCATGGGCCCATTTTGGGCGCAACAGCTTACGCGCCTTCGGTAAACGCCAGGTAATCTTCCGCAATCTGTTTGGCGTGGGCCTTCACGTCCACCTTGGGATATACCTTGCGGATCATCCCCTCCCCATCCACCAGGTAGCTGATACGCAGGGCGATGCCCCCCACCGGGGCTTTGACACCAAAGCGCCGAACCACCAGCCCGTCCGGGTCGGCCAGCAGATCGAAGTTCAACGCGTACTTTTCGGCAAACGC
>CBDUXI010000063.1:0-14756 GCA_965371175.1 uncultured bacterium | reverse complement strand
ACCTGGAACTGGATTCCGGCATCGGCACCTGCGGCAAGGACGGCCAAAGCGTCCCGGTGGGCGTGGGGTTGCCAACGATCCGCGTAGACGCCCTCACCGTAGGCGGCACTTCTTCCTGAAATGGCGTCATGCTTCGTTGCTTCGGCACTCGTTTGGCCGGCTAAACTTCGTGCCTCGCGCCTTGCCTGACACCATTTCAGAAAGAAGTGCGGTCGTTGCCTGAGGTACTAGCTCGCCCGTCTCATCTGTCAGGCTAAATTATTGTTTCTGATGGGATGGCTCTTCCCCACGCTTCACCCTTCCCGCTACGGGGCACATGGCCAGTTGGGGTGGGCAACGTACGTGGACCGTGCAGTGGACGCCCGTCACGCTTCCGTCTCCGGTCCTCTGCCCGTATTTAAATGTGTTGTTTGGGGAGGCGGGCGCTGTCGATGCTGAGGCCGAGTTGGCTGACGATGGAGTTGATGAGGGTGCGTTCGGCTCCGGTGTATCCGCGTTCGCTGCGGTTCAGCAAGTGGAGCACGCCGATGACGCGACCTTTTACCTCTACCGGTATGCTGGTCACACCGATGAACCCCAGCCCTTTTTCCAGTTTGCCAAACTGTTCATCGTTCCGCAGGTCTTCTGTCAGGTACGGTTGTTTGGTACCTCTCACGTGTTCTTCCAGTTTTTCCAGGGCGGTGCGGATGCCCTTGTCGTCCAGGTTGCCTTTGGGCACGGTATAGCTGGCCAGTACCCCGGAGGTGCCTTTGAATACGGTCAGGGCGATGGCGTCCACCTGGAGTGTGACCATGATTTTGTTGAGTGCGTCGAGGAACCCTTCTTTGGTGTTGTGGGTCTGGTTCAGGGTGGAGACGATGGCGTAGAGGGCGAACAGTTCCCGGTTTTTGGCTTCCAGTTCCCGGGTGCGCTCGGATATCTTGGCTTCCAGGCCGGAATAGGAGGCCCGGAGCTTTTCGCCCATTTCGTTGAACGCGCTTGCCAGATCTTCAATTTCGTCGTTGCTCTTTACGGAAATGGTGTGGTCCAGGTTGCCGGCGGCGACCAGTTCCACTCCTTCCCGCAGGATATGGATCGGGCGGATGATGCGGCGGGCGGCTACAAACCCCAGTGCGGCGACGATAAAGGCCCCCAGCAGGCCGGTAAGGGCCACCCACTTAAGCAGCCCGATCACAGGCGCAAACGCCTCTTTCGGGTTCTGGCTGGTGACGATGTACCATTTTTCTCCGCCAAAATTTCTAGGGTCAGTATCGAACGTGATGCCCACCGGGGCAAAACCGGTGATGGATTTTTTGCCGGGGTAATGGATGTCGAGCTGGGTACTCACCCATCCGGAAGCATCGCCGATCACCTGTGGTTGCAGGTGCTCGTCCAGGTGGTGGCTATTGATGGGCAGCACCGGGCAGAACAGGATGGTGCCGGACGTGGCCACCAGCATGGTGTGGTCGGATGTTCCCACCCGTACGTCGGTAACCGTGCGGAAAAACAGGGGGGCGTCGTGCACCATGGACAAGACGCCAGTGGGCTTATCGCCTCCCCGAAAAATGGGGTGAGCGACCGCAAATATGTAGGTGTTTTCCGCTTCGGACCACTCGATGCCGCTCAGGTACGGCTTGCCGGTTTCCATGACCGTGCGCCACCAGTTTTGGGAGGAAAAGTCGTAGTGTCTGGTTTTTTTTGTGGCCGCCACCACGGCGCCGTAGCGGTCAGTCACCAGAATTTGCAGGTGGGATGGCGTGGGACCGCTCTGGTCGTATTCTCCAAAGGCTTGCAGGAAAGTGGTGCCGCTGTTGGTCAACAGGGCGTGCAGGTAGGCGTCCACCCCCTGATCGCCCGCCCAGCGTTTTTCTATAGAAGCCAGTTGCTGGGCGATTTCCTGTTCGGAACTGCCCGAATAAGTGGAGTTGGACTCCGTCACCACCCGTACGATGTCGTGGGTAAGGGTGAGAACGCGGGCTTCGCCGATGTGGTGATAAACTTCCTTGTCGAGGTTGCGGGCGGTCACCTCGGCCAGTTTCTGGTAGGTGGTGCCGATGGAATCGGTGAGCGTGGCGCGGCCAAAAAAGTAGACTGACATCAGCCCCATCAACACCGATATCAGGCCGATGGCCAGGATGCTCCATACCACCCGCTGCCGGAACCCGGTTTTTTGCAGTATGCGCCGCACCTATTTTTCCTTGGAAGTGGTGGGGGGCTCCGGGTAGCGGATCATCTGAGTGCCTGGGCTCCGTGCTGCATCATGCGTTCGGTAAACAGGGACTCCTTCAGGCCTTTGTTTACCTTGATTTTGCTCAGGTTCAGGGTGGTCTGGGAGCCGGTTTGCACGTTGGCGATGACCACCTTGCGCCAGACCCACGCATCGCCGATCTGTTCCCAGGCGATGGTTTGTTTTTTGAGCAGTTTTTTGTCCCTGTCGTAGTAGTCGATTTTATCGATCAGATAATTATCGGCGGCGATCCAGCGCACCACCTTGCTGTACGGGTATTCCTTATCGGGAGAGCGGGGGATGGACTCGACCACATAGTAGGTTTTGGAGCCGATCACCTCCTCCCGGAGCAGTTCATGTTCATCCAGTGTGGCGGTGCGGGTGTCCATGTCGGAGGCGCGCAGATCGGAGCCCTGAATGTTTTCCTCGGACTGTCCGGGCAGTTTGTTGACCTTGCGTAAAATGGGGATATAAATCCACTGGTCCGGCGCAAGTCCAGTGGTGTCCCGGTAAGTCCAGACCATAAACGCGGTGCCCCGGCTTTCCGGCGGGTACTCGTGGAACAGCAGCACCTTGGACTCGATATCGCCGGTTTCGTACCGCTTCCACAGGCGGTTGATGACCACCTTGCGGGTATTGTCGTCGGAATCCTTGATCAGCAGAGTCAGGAGGGAACGCTGGTCTTTCCCCGGGTTGACGGCCTGTGCTGCGGCAAAAATTTCCTCGGCAGTCTTTTTTTCTGCAGCCAGCAGCGGGGCGGCGTGCCAGAAGAGCAGGGAAGCGCCCAGCATAAGGCATGCTGTCCACAACTGGGGGCGGCGAAAGAACGTTTGAATGGGGCGATTGGGAACGATGTGCACAGTTAAATTTCTGACTCTTTTATATGCTACGTGAAAATGCCTGAAGTATAAAGGATGAAATGCTATTTTCCGGGCAGGGGCACTGTCAAGGGAAGGGGGGAGAAGCCGCCTTTTTCCTTGCGGATAACCCGGGGTATCTGCTAAATTCTTTCGGCTTTGCGCATGATTGTGCTTTTTGGGAAAAGGGTCCGTTCAGGCGGCAAGGCATAACGACACACGGCGGGTGTGCGGCCATTGGGGTCGCCGCTGCCGGAGGAATAACCCGCATGTTTCAACGGCCCCGCGGGTGCCATGTTTAGAAAGCGTATTGTAATGTCCAAAGTTGAAGTGCAGGAACTGCTTGAAGCAGGGGTTCACTTCGGGCACCAGGCCCGTCGATGGAACCCGAAAATGAGTAAATACATTCTGGCCAAGCGCAGCGATACCCACCTGGTGGACCTTCGCAAGACGGCGAAATGCTTCACGGCTGCATGCGAAGCCGTGAGCCAGGTGGCGGCCAGGGGCGGCAGGGTGCTGTTTGTGGGCACCAAAAAACAGGCCCAGACCATCGTGGCAGAGGAAGCCGTGCGCTGCGGTCAGTATTTTGTGAACCGCCGCTGGCTGGGCGGCCAACTGACCAATTTCAAGACTATCAAGGGCCGCATTGCCCGACTCAAGGAACTCGATACCGCCAGTGAAGACGGTACCTACGAGCGCTACGCCAAGAAAGAGGCGTTGGCCATGGAGCGGGAACGCACCAAGCTCGAGGCCAACCTGGGCGGCATCAAGGAGATGAAAAGCGCCCCGGACATGGTGTTCATCGTGGATCCCAGGAGAGAACGGATTGCCGTGGCCGAGGCCAACCACCTGGGCATCCCGGTGGTGGCGATTACCGATACCAACTGCGACCCGGATTTGATTGATTACCCCATTCCCGGTAATGACGATGCTACCCGGGCCATCCGGCTTCTGGCCGGTCGTTTTGCGGATGCCGTGATTGCCGGCCGCAAGACCGCGCCTGTAGAGCCGGAAATGAAAGAAACCCCGGTGCAGAGTGCGGACGCCGAAGCCGCTCCGGCCAAGGCTGCGGAAGCCAGGAAGGCCGCTCCGGCCAAGGCTGCGGAAGCCAGGAAGGCCGCCCCGGCCAAGGCTGCGGAAGCCAAGAAGGCCGCTCCGGCCAAGACTGCGGAGGCCAAGAAAGCCGCTCCGGCCAAGGCTGCGGAGGCCAAGAAAGCCGCTCCGGCCAAGGCTGCGGAGGCCAAGAAGGCCGCCCCGGCCAAGGCTGCGGAAGCCAAGAAGGCCGCTCCGGCTAAAAAAGCGGCCCCGGCCAAGAAGACAGAAGCCAAAAAAGCGGCCCCGGCCAAAAAGCCCGCCGCCACGGAAAAGAACCACTAGATCCCCACCGGTCTGCCGGGGGGTATCGCCCGGCAGACCCCGGATTTATACAGAGCACGAAGGTAAAATGGCGACAATTACGGCAAAGACGGTAAAGGACCTGCGCGATCGCACCGGCGCCGGCATGATGGAATGCAAGCAGGCCCTGAGCGAGAGTGATGGCGATGCGGACAAGGCCATTGATCTGCTACGCAAGAAGGGCATCACCAAGGCAGCCAAAAAGAGCGGTCGCGAAACCAGCGAGGGCGGCATCGGCACCTACATTCACGCCGGAGGAAAAATCGGGGTGATGATCGAGGTGGCATGCGAGACCGACTTCGTGGCCAAGACCGATGAGTTCAAGTCGTTCATCCGCGACCTGGCCATGCACATTGCCGGTAGCCACCCCGCGCCCCAGTGTGTCAGCCGTGAAGATGTTGACCCGGCGGTGGTGGAAAAAGAGCGCCTGTTCTTTGTAAGTCAGGCCGAGGAAAGCGGTAAGCCGCCCGCCGTGATGGAAAAAATGGTCGAGGGCAGGGTAAACAAGTTTCTGGCCGAGGTATCGTTGCTGGAGCAGCCGTACGTCAAGGACCCGGATCTGACGGTGCAGGAAGTCCTCACCCGCGCTATTACCAAACTGGGCGAAAACATGACCGTTCGCCGCTTTGTTCGCTTTCAACTGGGCGACGCGTAACTTCCGGTGGCTACCCCCCGGTTCAAGCGTATTCTGCTGAAATATTCCGGCGAAATGCTGGCCGGAAACCAGGGGTATGGTATTCAGCCCGCGATCGTGGACGATATCGCCGGGCAGATCGAAATGGCCATCAACATGGGGGTGGAGGTCGCCGTGGTGATCGGCGGCGGCAACATCTTCCGGGGCCTGTCTGACGAGGCCGCTGGCATGGAGCGGGCCAGCGCCGACTATATGGGCATGCTGGCCACGGTGTTAAACGCCCTGGCCCTGCAAAACCGGCTGGAGCAACGGGGGGTCCACACCCGCGTACAGTCGGCCATCGAAATGATGGAGCTTGCCGAACCGTACATTCGCCGCAAGGCCATTCGCCATCTGCAAAAAAAACGGGTGGTCATCTTTGCCGCAGGCACCGGCAACCCGTATTTTTCCACCGATACCGCCGCCGCGTTGCGGGCCATGGAAATCCACGCCGAAGTGATCCTGAAGGGCACCAAGGTGGATGGCATTTACGACAAAGACCCGGAAAAGCACAAGGACGCCCTCAAGTTCGAGGAGTTGACCTACTTTCAGGTACTGGAAAAAGACTTGGGCGTCATGGACGCCACCGCCATTACCTTGTGCATGGATAACAAGCTGCCGATGATCGTTTTTTCCGCCAAGTCGGCAGACAATCTCAAAAAACTGCTTAACGGGGAGAAAGTCGGCACCCTGGTAAGCTAGACTTTTGTGCGCCCGGATAAGGCCCATAAGGACTCCCCGAAAAAGACATGGACGAAACACTAGCTAAAACCCGCGAATTGATGGATGCCGCCATCAGCCACCTGAAGCGCGAACTGGCCAAAATCCGCACCGGGCGCGCATCCACCTCTTTGCTGGACGATGTGATGGTGGACTACTACGGTACCCCCACGCCCATCGCCCAGGTGGCCACCCTGTCGGTGCCGGAGCCGCGCCTGATTACCATTTCCCCATGGGATGAGACCCTGGTGCCGCAGGTGGAGCGGGCCATCATGACGTCCGATCTGGGCATCACCCCGTCCAACGATGGAAAAATCATCCGCATCCCCATTCCGCCTTTGACCGAGGAGCGCCGCAAGGAGTTCGTCAAGCAGGCCCACAAGGTGGGCGAAGAGGCCCGGGTGAGCTCCCGAAACGCCCGCCGCGATATGATCGACTCGCTCAAGCGCGAGCAGAAGGACGGGAATATTTCCGAAGATGAAAGCAAACGGGCTCAGGACAAGGTGCAAAAGCTGACCGACGAGTTCGGCGCTCAGGTAGATGAAATCCTGAAGCGCAAGGACCAGGAAATTCTGGAAATCTGACCGGCAGGTGGCGGGCAAGCCCCCCATAAAAAGCAGCCGTTCCGGAAAATTCTGCCGGAAACAACCGTGCCCTCCCGCACATCAGGCGATCCATTGAATACCCAATCCGTCGCAGCCAGTCACGCCCGACGGCCCACCGTGCTGGAAATTGATCTGAACGCCCTCACGGCCAACTTTCACACCGCCACGGCGCTGGCGGATGGCCGTCCGGTGTTGTGCGTGGTCAAGGCCAACGCTTACGGCCACGGGCTGGTGCCGGTCAGCCGGGCGCTGCTTGCGGCGGGCGCCACCCATCTGGGGGTGGCCACGGTGGCGGAAGGGGCGGCACTCAGAGAGGCGGGGTTCGATGTGCCCGTATTGCTGCTGGGCGGCTATACGGGCGAGGACGCCCCGGAGATCGTTGCCGTTGGCCTCACCCCGGCCCTGTTCGCCCGACACCTCATTACCCCCCTGTCCCGGGCGGCAAAAGAGGCGGGGAGACGCCTGAGCGTGCACGTGAAGGTGGATACCGGCATGGGCCGCATCGGCTTTACCCCACAGGAAGCACCGGGGGTGATCAATGAGCTTGCCGGCATGGCAGACTTATGGGTCGAAGGCGTGTTCACCCATTTTGCCGAGGCCGATCTGGCCGATTCCTCCGCCGCAGCCCTGCAACTGAAGGCGTTTGCCGAAGTGCACGCGGCGTTGGGGGAAAAGGCGGATGATATCCCTTTCTGGCACGCGGCCAACAGCGCGGCCCTGATGAGTGGACTCACGGACGGGGAGGGAGGCGTTGCCGCCACCCTGTTCCGGCCCGGCATCATGCTGTACGGAGCGCCGCCCAGCGCCGGCTTTTCCACGTCGACGCCCCTTACCCCGGTGGCCACCTGGAAAGCCACTGTGGTGCAGGTGAAGGAGGTGCCCAAAAACACCCCGATCAGCTACGGCCGCACTTTCGTAACCCAACGCCCCTCCCGTATCGCCACGCTGCCGGTGGGGTATGCGGACGGCTTTCGCCGCCACCTGTCGGGCAATGGCCATGTGCTGCTTCAGGGGCAGCGGGTGCCGGTGGTGGGCAGGGTGTGCATGGACATGATTATGGTGGACGTGACCGACCTTCCCGGACCGGTATCCGCAGGGGACGAAGCGGTGCTGATGGGGCGTCAGGGAGCAGCCGAAATCAGCGCCACCGAAATCGGGACTGCCAGCGGCACGATCGCATATGATATTCTCTGCGGCATTTCGGAGCGGGTGCCCCGCCGGTATCTGTCGTCCGATCGCTAAAATGCCCTGGCGGCCTTGCCGCCGAACCGTACTGGGGATCATGCCGCAACCATCCGTACAGGCTCGCTACTTTTGAGTAACCAAACACTTCCGGACGGTCTGATGCAAATTCCTGTCGCCGTCGGGCAGATGACCCTCAATCTGCTGGTCGAGATCGGGTGCATCAGCCGCTACCTGTTTCAGGCGATACGGGAAGGGGTGCGGCCGCCGTACCGGGTGGGCGAAATTTTCAAACAAATGGAAAACCTCGGGGTGAACACCCTGCCGGTGGTGCTGATTACCGCCGTGTTCACCGGCATGGTGCTTGCGCTCCAGAGCTATACCGGTTTTCAGCGTTTTGGCGCCGAAAGCCTGGTGGGCACCGTGGTGGCCCTGTCCGTGACCCGCGAACTGGGGCCGGTGCTGACCGGCCTGATCACTGCGGGCCGGGCCGGGGCGTCCATGGCTGCGGAACTGGGCACCATGAAGGTGACGGAGCAGATCGACGCCCTGACCACCATGGGGCTCAGCCCGGTCAAGTTCCTCATGACGCCGCGCATCATCGCCGGGGTCATCATGATGCCGGTGCTGGTCATCTTTGCCGATGTGGTCGGCATTGCCGGGGGCTACTTCGTGGGGGTGGAGGTGCTGGACGCCAACCCCACCGTCTACCTGAAGCGCACGTTCGACTATTTAAAGGTGTCCGACATCATGGGCGGCCTGCTCAAGGCGGCGGTGTTCGGCCTGTTGATCTCCCTGATCAGCAGCTATAAGGGGTTCACCACCGAAGGCGGGGCCGAAGGGGTGGGCCGCGCCACCACCGGGGCCGTGGTGCTGTCGTCCATGGCGGTGCTGATCTCCAACTACTTCATCACCAGCCTGCTTTCCGGATGATTCGTCTGGAAGGGATACATAAGGCGTTCGGCACCAAAAAAGTCCTGAACGGGGTGGAGCTTTCCGTGGAGAAGGGCGAAACCATGGTCATCATCGGTGGCTCCGGTTCCGGCAAGAGCGTGTTGATCAAGCACGTGATCGGTTTGCTGTTTCCGGATCAGGGCCGGGTAAGCATCGGCGGGGTCGATCTTGCGAGCCAGAGCGCGGATGAGTTGAACGATATACGCAAGCGGTTCGGCATGTTATTTCAGGGAGCGGCCTTGTTTGATTCCATGCCGGTCTGGAAGAATGTGGGGTTCGCATTGACCTATCATACTGATTTTTCTGAAAAGAAAATCAAGGAAGTCGCCGAAGAGAAGCTGGCAATGGTGGGGCTGACCGATGTGCTGGACCTGATGCCGTCGGAGCTTTCCGGCGGTATGCGTAAACGGGTGGGGTTGGCCAGGGCCATTGCCATGGACCCGGAGATACTGCTCTATGATGAACCGACAACGGGGCTGGACCCAATTATGGCTGACGTAATCAACCGGCTCGTCCGTACCCTTCAGAAGCAGCTGGGCGTGACCTCGCTGGTCATTACCCACGATATGGTGAGCGCCTACCACATGGCTGACCGGATCGCCATGCTTTATGAGGGCAAAATTATTGAAACCGACACCCCCACGGCGATCAAAGGCAGCAAGAACGCCATCGTGCATCAATTTGTAACCGGTAGCAGCGAAGGGCCGATCGCGGTCGGCTAACGGGAACGGATGCAAACGGAAGCCAAAGTCGGTCTTGCGGTCATTATTGGCGCCGCCATGCTCATCTTGCTGTTGGGCCGGGTGGAACGCTGGGCCACCAACGATCAGGATGGCAGCCGCATCACTGCCCGCTTTGACAGCGTGGCCGGGCTGGAAATAAAAAGCCCGGTGCAGGTGGCGGGGGTGCAGGTGGGCGAGGTGGAGGCCATTCGCCTGGACGGCAGCATGGCCGAGGCCACCATCCTGCTGTATCCGGGTGTCACCCTCTACAAGGGGACCCAGGCCGCCGTCCGGTCCACCGGCCTGTTGGGGGAAAAATACCTGGAACTACTGCCCGGCAGACCGCAGGACGGTTCTCTGGGCGACGGTGCATCCATCACGCAGCTGGAGGGCAGCGGCGACCTGGACGTGCTCATCAACTCGCTGAACGCCATTGCCTCCGACCTGCGCTCGGTCAGCGCTTCGTTGCGGGGGGCCATCGGTACTCCGGAGGGTCAGCAGCAGCTTGCCGACATCGTCAACAATCTGCACGCATTCAGCGACACTCTGGGAGATCGGGGACCGCGGGTGCTGGCGCGGCTGGAATCGATTGTCGAAAAGATCGACTCCGGCGCGGGCACGTTTGGGCGACTGGTGAACGACCCGAATATATATAACGACCTGGAAGAGACCCTGATGGAGGTCAAAAGCGTCATGAGCCGGGTGCGGGAAGGGGAGGGCACCCTGGGCAAGCTCATTCAGGACGAGGGGCTATACGGGGCGCTGGAAAATGCCGCAAACCAGATGGGCCGCATCGCCGAGCGGGTAAACGCCGGAGAGGGCACCCTGGGCCGTCTGCTGGTCGACGATTCACCGGTCGATTCGTTTTCTTCGGCCATGGACAGTCTGGGGAACATGGGCGGCACCATTAACCGCCTGCGCACCTTCATCACCTTCCACAGCGAGTTTCAGCTGGACAGCGAAGAGGGCAAGGGGTATTTCGAGGTGCGCCTGGCCCCCCGGGAAACCAGCAGCTATATCATCCAACTGGTCGACGATCCCCAGGGCCGGGTGCAAGAGTTCTCCAGCGTGGTTACCGTGGGCGGCGTGCCCACCATCACCACGGAACTGCGTACCGACCACCGCATGCTGATCTCCGCCATGTTCGAACGCAGCCGGGGGCCGTTCAGCGTGCACGGGGGCCTCATGGAAAGTACGATGGGGATCGGCTTCAAGGTCAAACCGTTTGGCGGCCTGTCCATGGGCTTTGACGCATGGGACTTCAACAGCCAGCGGGCCGGGCAGGATACTGCCCACCTGAAGGTTGCAGCCCGCTACAACCTGGGGCCGTATGTGTTCGTGGAGGGTGGCGTGGACAACATTATCGAATCCAATTTCAACACCTCGTTCGTGGGCGCGGGCCTGACCTTCGAGGACAAGGATCTCAAGTACCTGCTGGGTGCCGCCTCCGGCGCGTTGAATTAGCCGGGCTTTCTCCCTTATAATCTCACGCCTTTTGTGGTTTTCCGTACCCGGTGTGGTCGCCGGGTGTGCGGTGGGCCGTGACCCGCAGCGGGGGTATATCCGCTATGTTCCTGAACGGTTATCCCTGTGACAGATGGACCTGACCAGATGCTTGAAGCGACGGGGCTGGGGTGCGTACGTGGTGATCGACGGCTGTTTGCCGACATCGGCTTTACCCTGGCCGGAGGCGAACTGCTGCACGTGACCGGCCCCAACGGCAGCGGCAAGACCACGTTGCTGAGAATGGTCTGCGGGCTGGTGGGACCGGTGGCGGGGGAAATCCGCTGGGGCGGGGAACTTGCGGCCAGTCTGGGGGATGAATATTTAAGGCAGATCACCTACGTGGGTCACCAGAATGCCATCAAGGACGAGTTGACCGGGCGCGAAAATCTGCAAATTCTGGCCGCCCTGTCCGGCGTGGACATCGACGATCACAAAGTGGCCGACGCCCTGTCGCGCATGGGATTGAAGGGGTACGACCGGCTTCCGGTCAAGGTGTTGTCCCAGGGCCAGAAGCGCCGCACGGCCTTGGCCCGGCTGTTGATTTCGAAATCCCCCCTGTGGGTGCTGGACGAGCCGTTTGTGGCCCTGGATACCGATGCGGTGGATACGTTGCAACAGACGATCCGCACGTATCTGGAGAACGGCGGTATGGTGATGTTGACCACCCATCAGCAGGTGGACATCAAGGGTGGAAAAATCAAGCAACTGGCCATGGGCGCATGAGTACGGTGGGGCTCACAGGGTCAGTCGTCTGCGTGGTGCGGCGCGATCTGCTGCTGGCCATGCGCCGCCGCTCGGACGTGCTGACGAGCCTGTTCTTTTTTGTGATCGTGGTGAGCCTGTTTCCGCTGGGGGTTGGCCCGGACCCGGACACCTTGCGTACCATGGGGCCGGGGGTGGTGTGGGTGGCCGCGCTACTGGCTTCCATGCTGTCACTGGGCCGGCTGTTCGACGGCGACTATGCAGACGGCACCCTGGAGCAGATGCTGGTCACGCCGCGCCCTTTGTCGCTGTTGGTGCTGGGCAAGGTGCTGGCCCACTGGCTGGGCACCGGGCTGCCGCTGGTGTTGATGGCGCCGCTGTTGGGGTTGCAGTACGGTTTGCCTGCGGACGGGCTGAAGGTGTTGATGTTGTCGCTGCTTTTAGGCACCCCGGCGTTAAGCCTGATGGGAGCCATTGGCGCGGCGCTGACGGTGGGGTTACGGGGCGGTGGGGTGTTATTATCGCTGTTGGTGCTGCCGCTGTACGTGCCGGTGCTGATTTTCGGGGCCGGAGCGGTGGAGGCGCAGATTTCGGGACTGGGGGGTGGCGGACACCTGTGGTTAATGGCAGCCTATCTGGTGGTGACGGCGTTTTTTACGCCGGTCGCCACCGGCTGGGCATTGCGGATTTCACTGGACTAGGACAGGCCCTGAACAGATGACGACAGGCCGATTCAACTGGGGAAAATATGCAGTCCCTGCGGCGTTCTACCCGCTTGCCGGACGCCTGATCCCGGTCTTTGCCGTACTCACCGTGGTGCTGATGGCCGTGGGCCTGTACATGTGCTTTTTTACCGCGCCCACCGACTTTAAGCAGGGCGAGGCGTACCGCATCATGTTTATCCACGTGCCCGCTGCATGGATGAGCATGTGGCTGTACGTGGTGATGGCGGTCTACGCCGGGGCCGGGCTGGTGCTGAACACCCGCCTGTCGTCCATGATGGCCCACGCCATCGCTCCCAGCGGAGCGATATTTGCCTTTCTGGCCCTGTGGACCGGTTCATTCTGGGGCAAGCCCATGTGGGGGGCATGGTGGGTATGGGACGCCCGTCTCACCTCCGAACTGATCCTGTTTTTCCTGTATCTGGGCATTATGGCCCTGCGGTCCTCCATCGACGAGCCGCGCCGGGCCGACCGGGCGGCAGGGCTGCTGGCGCTGGTGGGGGTGGTGAATGTGCCGATCATCTATTTTTCGGTGAAGTGGTGGAACACCCTGCATCAAGGCGCTTCGCTGGATATGTCCGGGTCGTCCATGGACCCCTCGATGCTGTGGCCCATGCTGGTCATGACCTTCGCTTTCTGGATGCTCAGCTTCGTCACCACCCTGATGCGGGTGCGTTCCGAAATACTGGAACGGGAAAGGCATGCGGACTGGGTGCACGAACTGGTGGATAATAGACCGTGAGTGAATTTTTCAACATGGGCGGCTACGGCCTGTATGTGTGGGGGGCCTACGGGGTCACGGCGGTGCTGCTGGTGGCAGAGCTTATTTTGCTGGTGCGCCGCCGCACAGCGTTGCTGGACCGGCTGAAGCGCATGCGTGAGATCGAACAGTAAGAGCAAGCAAGACAAGTGAAACCAAGGCAGACGTGAAACCAAGACAAAAAAGACTGATATTTGTGGTGGCGGGGCTGGTGGTGCTGGGGGTCGCCGCAGCGTTTGTGCTGAACGCCTTCAAAGGCAATCTGGTGTTCTTTTTCAGCCCCACCGACGTGGCGGAAGGCAAGGCCCCGGTGGGCCACACTTTCCGGCTGGGCGGCATGGTGGAGCCGGGCAGCGTGCAGCGGCAGGCGGACGGCCTGACCGTGCATTTTGTGGTGACGGACTACGCGAAAAGCGTGCCGGTTGCCTATACCGGCATCCTGCCCGACCTGTTCACTGAAGGGCAGGGGGTGGTCACCCAGGGCAAACTGAACGCCGAAGGCAAATTTGTGGCCTCCGAGGTGCTGGCCAAGCACGACGAGACCTACATGCCCCCGGAAGTGGCCGACGCCCTCGAAAAGGCGGGAAAGATGCCGCCGGAGGGAATGCCCGGACAATCCTCTCTGGTTACCAACTAGGGAGCTTCGCATGATTCCGGAACTAGGACATATGGCCCTGATTATTGCCCTGTGCCTGTCGGTGGTGCAGGGGGTGGTGCCCATCTGGGGCGCCGCCAACGGCAACGCCACATGGGTGGGGCTTGCCCGCCCGGTGGCGCTGGGGCAGTTCACCTTTGTGACCGTGGCCATCTGCGCCCTGGCCCACGCCTTTGTGAACAACGACTTTTCCGTGCTGTACGTGGCCAACCACTCCAACTCGTCCCTGCCCATTCAGTACCGCATCTCCGCCCTGTGGGGCGGCCACGAAGGGTCGCTGCTGCTGTGGGCCTTCATGCTCGGCGGCTGGACCGTGGCGGTGGCGGCGCTCAGCCACCACCTGCCGGGGCAGATGGTGGCCCGGGTCATCGGCGTCATGGGGCTGGTGTCGGTGGGCTTTTTGTCGTTCATGCTGTTCACCTCGAACCCGTTTGACCGGCTGCTGCCCGCCGCCGCCGAAGGGCGCGATTTAAACCCCCTGTTGCAGGATCCGGGGCTGGTGTTCCACCCGCCCATGCTGTACATGGGCTACGTGGGCTTTTCGGTTGCGTTTGCCTTTGCGATCGCCGCGCTGCTGTCCGGCCGGCTGGACGCCACCTGGGCGCGCTGGTCGCGCCCATGGACCACGGCGGCGTGGGCGGTGCTGACCATGGGTATTGCCCTGGGCAGCTGGTGGGCCTATTACGAACTGGGATGGGGCGGCTGGTGGTTCTGGGACCCGGTGGAAAACGCCTCGTTCATGCCGTGGCTGGTGGGTACGGCGTTAATCCATTCCCTTGCGGGAACGGAAAAACGCGGCAGTTTTAAAAACTGGACCGTGCTGCTGGCCATCTTTGCCTTTTCCCTGAGCCTGCTCGGCACTTTCCTGGTGCGCTCCGGGGTACTCACCAGCGTCCACGCCTTCGCCTCCGACCCGGATCGGGGTATCTTTATTTTGATCTTTCTGGTGCTGGTGGTGGGGTCGTCCCTCACCCTGTATGCGTGGCGCGCGCCCAAGGTGGGGCTGGGCGGCAAATTTTGCGCCTTCTCCCGCGCATCCATGCGGCTCACCAACAACCTGCTGCTGGCCGCCGCTGCGGGCCCGGGGCTGCTGGGCC
>CBDUXI010000062.1:0-14787 GCA_965371175.1 uncultured bacterium | reverse complement strand
CCTTTGGTGGTGGATGAGTCGAGGGCGCGGTAAGTTACCGCGTCGGGGCGGGCCCCGTACGGATTGTCGTTGTCCCGGGCGCCCACGGGCCGTGTTGGGGTCGATATGGGACCCGAACAGGTCAACGGGGCCACTTGAACGGAAGGCCGCTGTGAATACAAAGCACAAGTCCGCCCCTTCCAAAAAAAAGGATGCGGGTTTTCTTATCCTCACCGGCACTTCCGGTTCCGGAAAAAGCCACGCATTAAAGTATCTGGAAGATATCGGCTACTTTTGCGTCGATAACCTGCCGTTCACCCTGATTTTCCAGTTTGCCGAACAGTGCGAACAGGCCGACCCGCCGATTCGCCGCATCGCCCTCGTGGTCGATGTGCGCGAACGCTCCTTTCTGGAGGAAGGCATGACGCTGATCTCCGAACTGAGGCACCGGGGCCACCGGGTGGAAACCCTCTTTTTTGATGCAGACGACCCGGTGCTGATCCGCCGCTTTTCGGAAACCCGTAGGCCCCACCCCCTGTCACCGGATGGCAGCGTGATGGACGGACTGAAAAAAGAGCGTAAAATTCTTGCCGCATTGCGTAACACCGCAGACCGCCATATCGACACCTCCACCTTCTCCGTCCACGACCTGAAGGCGTATATGCATCGTCATTATGGCGCCGCCAAGAGCGACAATAGTTTGACGATTTCGCTGGTTGCGTTCGGATTCAAGTACGGCATTCCGTTGGATGCCGACCTGATTTTTGACGTTCGTTTTCTGAATAATCCCCACTTTGTTCCGGAGCTCAAGGCGCATACCGGCACCCATCCAAAAGTGCGTGATTATGTGCTGGCCGACGAACGGGCCGAGCCGTTGATTGAACGGCTGACTGACCTGCTGGACATGTCCCTCCCGGAGTACGAAAAGGAAGGGCGCACCTACCTGACCATTGGTGTGGGATGCACCGGTGGCAGACACCGGTCGGTGGTGATTGCAGGCAAGTTGGCCGAGTGGATGAAAAAGAAGGGGCGAACAGTGGAAGTTCGCCTCCGGGATGCGGATGCGGGGCGTCCGATGAAGGCGGGCGAGAGCGCCTGAGGGAGAGCCCTCCGGCACGCATTTTTCTGTAAGGGTGGCGTCCGGGGGAATGGGGACACAACCTGCTGTTCAGGGACGAACAAAATGGCCACGTATGTTATCGGCATTAGCGGCGCAAGCGGCGCTGCATACGGCATTCGCCTGATTGAGGCGCTGGTTTCCGGCGGCCACGATCTGCATCTGGTGTTCTCCGCCACGGCACGGGGAATCGTGCGGGACGAGGTGGGGCTGGACCTGGGGAACGCCCCCGAAAAAGCCCGCCAGGCGCTACTGGATCGCACGGACGGCACGGGCACGATCCATGTCCATGGCGAAAACAACCTGTACGCCGCCATCGCCAGCGGTTCGGTCCCATCCGACGGTATGGTGGTGGCCCCCTGTTCCATGAAAACCACGGCCGCCATTGCCCACGGATTTGCCGATGGCCTCATCGCCCGGGCCGCCGACGTGCACCTCAAGGAAGGACGCCCCCTGATTCTGGTGCCCAGAGAGGCGCCGCTCTCCACCATCCACCTGGAAAACCTGCTGACCCTTTCCCGCATTTCGGGGGTACGCATCATACCGGCCATGCCCGGATTCTATACCGCCCCGCAAACGATTGATGATTTGATCGATTTCATTGTGGCACGGATATTGGATAATCTTGGCGTCGACCATCGCCTGAGCACTCGATGGAACGAGGCTTTAAAGGGCAATCATGGAGCGGGACCCGATGGGTGACGAATAGGCAATGGACAGGATATCCACAATCAGGGGTGTGAAACACACCCGGAAAATCAACCTTCATGGGGTGCAAAACCCCCATGTTTTTTCTTTCTTTTTCCGCGCGTTAGGGTACAATCCCGCTCGGCGCAATGGTGCGTCCAAAAAGGGCGGGAGGTCGACATGCTGACGGATATGCTGACAGACATGTTGATCAAAAACCAACCGCTCGTCGGCGTGGATATCGGCTCAAGCGCCGTCAAGGTGGTCCACTTTTCAGAAAAGGGGGGGGAGTTCACTCTTGAACACTTCGGGGTGGTGGAACTGGACCCGGATGCGATTGTGGACGGTACCATCATGGACGCGGGCCATGTTGCAGACGGTATCCGGGATCTGTTCGACATCAACAAGATTAAGAACAAGAAGGTAGCCATCTCTGTCTCGGGTAACTCCGTCATCGTCAAAAAGATCAACCTGGCCATCATGGACGATGAAGAACTGGCGCAAAGTATCGCCTTTGAAGCGGAGCAGTACATCCCGTTCGAGATCAACGACGTGCACCTGGACTTCCACATCATGGAGGCCGGGGACGACTCGGTACCCAGCGGGCAGATGCCGGTGCTGCTGGTGGCCGCCAAAAAGGACCGGGTCAGCGAAATGATCAGCCTGGTGGAAGAGGCGGGCCTGAAGCCCGCCGTCGTCGATGTGGACGCGTTTGGCCTGGAAAATATTTTCTGCACCAACTTCGGCGTGGGCGACCCGATCACCGGTCTGGTCAACATTGGTGCGTCGGTCATCAACATCAATGTACTGCTAGAAGGCGTGTCTGCATTTACCCGCGATATTTCCATGGGCGGAAACCGCTATACCGAGGAAGTGCAGAAGGGTCTCAACATCAGCTTTAACGAGGCGGAACAGGCAAAGCGCGGAGAGACCATCGAGGGCATCGACACCGACCGGGTGACGCAGATCATTGCCGACACCAACGTGGAGGTGGCCGCCGAGATCGGCCGTACATTCGATTATTTCAAAACCACCGTGCAGGCACCCATGGTCGATAAGGTGTATCTGTCCGGAGGCGGCAGCAAAACCCACGGCCTGATTGAGCAACTCGGTGAGCGCCTGGGTATCCCGGTGCAGATACTGGACCCGTTTGAAAACATCCGCCTGGGCGCCGGGGTCGATACGGAAGAATTGCAGTATGCCACGGCCTACCTGGGGGTGGCTGCGGGACTGGCCACGCGGAAGTTGGGTGACCAATGATCCGGATTAACCTCCTCCCCCATAAAAAGGGCCGCGTCTCCAAGAAGCAGGTCGAGCTCCGCAACTTCCTGATTCTGACCGGAATCGCCGCGGGTGCCGTGTTTTTCCTCGGCATCCTTGCCGGGGGCATCATGAGCAGCAGGATCAGTTCACTGGAAGCACAAAAACAGCGGGCCACCGTCGAGCTTGCCGAACTGAAAAGCCGCAGTGAACGAATCGCCAACTACGAGTCCGACAAAGAGACTTTTGAAAACAAGATCAAGGTGATCCGCCAGCTAAAAAAGGACCAGTCCCGCTCCGTGCGTCTACTGGACGATATTGTTCACCACCTGCCGGATCGCATCTGGCTGACCGAAATACTTGAGTCCAGCGCCACGCTCGAACTGACGGGACGGGCGCTGTCCAATGCCGATATCGTCGAGATGATCAAAAGCATGAAGCTCATCCCCATGATGTCGAACGTCACACTGGTGGAGTCCAAGCGTGTGCAGGAGGATACCTACTCGTCCTATCAGTTCACGATCACCGGAAAATACGGCGCCGTCGCCTCGGTTCCAGGGGCCACTCCATGAATCTGGACGCAATCAAAAATCTGCAACCGTTACACCGCAACCTCGCCGGCGGTGCCATTGTGCTACTGGTGCTGGTGCTGGTTATCTTCGGTATCATCCAGCCCAAACAGGCCAACCTGTCCACGCTCAACGAGGAAATTTCCGGACTCAACAGCGAAGTCACCATTTATCAGGAAAAGGTCAAGCGCCTGGATCAGCTGATTCAGGAAAACAGGCGACTGGTAGAGCTTCTGGAAGAACAGAAGCGGCAGTTGCCGGAAGATTACCAGATCGCCAGCCTGGTCAAGCAGGTCACCGACGCCGGTGCCCGGACCGGGCTTACGTTCAAATTCTGGCGCCCGACGACTCCCGTGACCGACGCATCAGGGCTGTATCAGCGGCTGCCGGTACAGGTGGAAGTGAGCGGCGGCTATCATCAGTTGGCCCTGTTTTTTGAACAGGTGTCGTACCTGACCCGTATCGTCAACATTTCCGAGGTGAACATCACCCCCAGCAGACCCGGCAGTTCCATACTGACAGCCACGTTTATGGCGACCGCTTTCGCCGCGCCCGAAAAGCCGATCCCCGGTGAGGAAGACGAAAAAGCCGGAAAGAGGCGCAAAAAGAAGAAATAAGGCATGCATTGATGCGTACTCATCGTCCATATGCCATCTTACTCCGGTTTGGCGCGTTGCTATTGACGGCACTGTTCGTACTGTTGCACGCTCCCTCCTTCGCCGAAGTTTCCCCTAATTCTCAAGGAGATACAGAGGGTCCGGAACTAAAGACCGCCATTGAACCAGCCGATAAGGGGAGTGTAGGAGGCGAAAATCAGGCCGAGGCGCCTTACAAATACATGGGAAGAACCCTGCGGGATCCCTTTTCCATTCCGGAACAGGTTGGGACCGAGGGGAACTCCCGGAAAGACAAGGAACTATCGATTTTGGTCCAGCACGCCCTGTCAGATTTTCGGGTCGTGGGTATTGTCAGGGCAGGAGACGGTTATTTCGCTATGATCTCTACGGAAGATGGAAAAGGCTACACCATCAGGGTCGGCACCCGGATTGGTCCGAACGAGGGTTTCGTGAAGCAGATTACGAGAGATACCGTCATCGTGGAAGAGACGTACCTGGACTTGTTTAATGAGCCAAAACGCAGTGAAACGATCCTGGCGTTGCGGCCGGAAGAGCTCATTCCATGAAGCGTATTCTGACATTATTGACTGCAGCACTCATGCTGCTGGGCAGTTCCGCGTGGGCGCAGGAGTGGGGGGATGAAAACAACCCGTTCGCTGCGGATGCCCCCAAGTACGAAGGGGAGGCGATTTCCCTGGACTTCCAGGATGCGCCGGTCCGGCAAATTGTCCAGTTGATCGCTGACGTAAGCGCCCTCAACGTGGTCATCAACGAGGAGGTTCAGGGTACGATCACCCTGAAATTGAAGGATGTTCCGTGGGACCAGGCCCTTGATCTCGTCCTCCAGATGAACGGGCTGGGCATGACGATGGAAGGGAACATCCTGCGCGTGAACACGCTGGAGAACCTGGCCAAACAGAGTCAGGCAAAAAGCTCGGCCAAACTCACCAAAGTGGCGGCGGAAGATGTGATCACCCGCATCCTCCCGGTCAATTTCACCAAAGCGAAAGATATGGTCGCCACCGTCGGTGCCGGTGGCAACGGCTTCCTTTCGGCCCGTGGCCGCATCAATTACGACGAACGCACCAACTCGCTCGTCATCCAGGACATCGAAAGCGCCATTGACGAAGTGGTGGAGCTGGTTCGCCGCCTGGATACACCCACGCCCCAGGTGACGATTGCCGCCCGCATTGTCCAGGTGCGCCCCACTTTCAGCCGGGAACTGGGTGTTCAGTGGGGCGGTGGAGCCACTTACTACGGCCCCACGTCCACCACCCAGTTACAAGGTGTCGTGCCGACCAACTCTGTCAACCGCGTCCCGGAGTTCGGCGCATTTACCCCCGGCTACATGGTCAACATGCCATCGGCCCTGGCCATGTCCGGGGCGGGTGGCGGTGTGGGGGTTCGGTTCGGACGGCTGCTCGGCACACCCTTAAGCCTCGATCTGCGGATTACAGCCGGACAGAGCCAGGGTCTGACCAAGATCATCTCCACCCCCAAAGTCACCGTGCTGGACCACCAGCAGGCCACGATTTCACAGGGTGAGAGCATTCCGTTCCAGACGATTTCGTCGGAAGGCACGCAAATCGAGTTCCATGACGCCTTTCTCGAACTGGAGGTCACCCCGCACATTACCGGCAACGGCATGGTCTCCATGGAAATACAGATTTCCAAGAACCTGCCGGGTGAGTCCCGCTCCAACGCAGGCCCCAGCATCCTGCGGCGCGAGGCCAAAACCACCGTGCTGGTGCGGGACGGAGAAACCACCGTCATCGGTGGCATTTTTGAACGCACCACCCGTAAGTCCACCCTGTCCGTACCGTTCTTTGCGAAGCTCCCGATTCTGGGATATCTGTTCCGCAGCGACTCCAACCAGGAAAACGTGGAAGAACTGCTGGTCTTCGTCACGCCCGAGATTGTGAAGTAGGTGATGCCCATGAACACTGAAAATAAACGTTTTTTGGGTCTCTTCCAGCAAAAAGAGGTGGCCGCACACAAGCCGTCCCGTTTTTTCACCGCAATGGGCCTTGTCGGCATGCTGTTCGCCGCCTCCCTGCCCGGTTGCGCCCTGGACGATCAGGCGGCCAATTACTCCGCCGGAATATTTATTGCGCCGGATATGGGGACATTCGTAGAGGGTGAATGGAAATTTGCAAGCCGACAGGGCACCGTTTCTGGAGCTACCTTTCCGGTGGCCCCGATCCAGTTTGCCGTGCTGGACAATAACCGAGCAGGAATTGACTGGGTGCCGGTTCCGGGCGCCGAAGTCGCGGTCTACTTTGGTGGTGGGGGCCTCCAGTCGGCCGAGCTGTTCAACTCGCAAGGGGGGTCCCTTTCTACCACCGGCCTCTACAATGACATCGCCGACGATCACGGCATCGTGGAGGTCTTTGTGCTCGGGCAATTACCGGATTGCTGGGTGGACGCTTTAGGTGAAGACTACGAACTTACTGGCTCGCTGACCGTTGCCGGGCACACGCAAAGCACGAACGCACTCTGGACAATTAACTGGACCCTGGAATGTTTAGGCTGACCCCTCTCCGTTGTCGCCGCTAGACCGGATCTACCTGACCGGATTTATGGGCACAGGCAAAAGTGCCGTGGGGCCGCTTACGGCCCGGGCGCTCGGGTACGCTTTCGTCGACCTGGACAAGGTCATCGAACAGGCCGCTCACAGCACGATTTCAAAAATTTTTGAGGCCGAAGGCGAGGACGGATTTCGCCAGCGCGAAACCGATGCGCTGGTGGCGGTTTCGCGCAAAAACCAGGTGGTTGTCGCCACCGGCGGGGGCGTTGTCATCCGGACCGAAAACCGCAAGTGCATGGCCGCATCGGGCCATGTGGTCTGCCTCACCGCAAGCCCCACCGCCATCGTGCGCCGCACCCGAAAAAAAAGGGCCAAACGCCCGGTGCTGGATACCGAGGGTGACCTGACCTTGCGGGTGGAAGAGTTGATGTCAGAGCGCGCTCCGTTTTATGGTGAGTGCCATCACATGGTGGACACGACCAAGCGCCCGGTAGAATCGGTTGCCAGGGAGATTGTCCAACTCCACCGGGAGGGGGAATGGAAAAAGTAACCGTCGCACTGGGCACGCGCGCCTATGACATTCTGATCGGCAACGGCTGCCTGGATAAACTGGGCGATGCCTTAAAGCCGCTGCACCTGGGGCCACGGGCCGTGGTGGTCACCAACCCCACTGTGGGTGCCCTGTACCTTGAGCGCACGGTCCGGTCGCTTACCCGCGCGGGCTTCACCGCCAGCGTGTGCGAAGTGCCCGACGGCGAACGATTCAAAACCCAAAAGTGGATCAACCACATCCACGACCACCTGCTTGCCGAACGGCTGGATCGCAGCGGCTTTGTGGTGGCTTTAGGCGGCGGTGTGATCGGCGATATGGCCGGGTTTGCCGCCGCCACCTACTTGCGCGGCATTGCCTTCGTACAGGTGCCCACCACCATCGTGGCCCAAGTGGATTCCAGCGTCGGTGGCAAAACCGGCGTCAATCATCCCATGGGCAAAAACCTGATCGGCGCCTTCTACCAGCCCCGGCTGGTGTTCATGGACATGCAGGTGCTGAACACCCTGCCAAAGCGGGAACTGCTGGCCGGTATGGCCGAGGTCATCAAATACGGCATCATCGCCGACCGGGCGTTTTTTGATTATCTGGCCGACCACAGCAAACAGGTGCTGGCTCTGGAGGCTGCAGCGCTTTCCCGGGTGGTTGGCCGCTGTTGTGAAATCAAGGCGCAGGTGGTCATCGAAGATGAGCGGGAAACCTCGGGCCGCCGGGCGATCCTCAACTACGGCCACACGGTGGGGCACGCCCTGGAGGCCGTCACCCGCTACCGCAAGTACAAGCATGGGGAAGCCGTTGCCATCGGCATGGTGGCCGCGGCCCGTATCGCCTGCCGGATGGATATGCTGTCCGAGGCGGATATGGCCGCTCAGAAAACCGTGATCGAACGCTACGGGCTGGCCACCGAATTGCCAAAAAAACTGGATATGGACGCCCTGACCGACGCCCTGACCCACGACAAGAAGGCGGCGGACGGCGGCGTAAAGATGGTGCTGGCCACCACCATCGGTAAGGTGAAACTGGTGCACCTGACCGCACCCGAGATTGTCCGCCTGCTGAAACGATAGCCTTCCCGCCCGATTTTCCCGGTGAATCCAGGGGGCACCCGAAAACGCTCCGGCCCCCTCCCCGCGCGGTTGTGAACTACCCGGAAAGGCCGCAAACTCCCCGCCAATCCGCTTGACAGCTTTCTACCCTGTCGGTATAATCACGCATTAAACAGATCGGAATTAAATTTTTCAGCGTTAAATGAAGTTCTCAGCCCGCTCCCAATATGCCCTTGAAGCCATGCTCGCCCTGGCCCAAAGCCCCAGTGGCAAACCGATTCAGGTGCGCTATATTTCCAAGGACCACGGCATTCCGGTGCGGTTTCTGGAGCAGATCATGGCCTCCCTGAAAAAAGCGGGTCTGGTCAAAAGCGTACGAGGGGCTCGGGGGGGCTACCTGCTGGGCGGCACACCGGGCACCATCAATGTCGCGCAGATCCTGCAAGCGGTGGAAGGACCCATTCAGGAAGACCCGTCCGCTCAGGAACCCAATCTCGCGTCCACTCAGGTGGTTTACTCACTCTGGCGGGACGCGCAAAAATCGATACGTAACCTGTTTGAAGCCGTCACCCTCGAAGAGCTGGATTCCCGCCACCAGAAATTGGGCGGCGGCGGGCGCATCATGTATCACATATGAGCATACCGGTGTATCTTATCCAGCCTGCACGGGCACACATGTTTGTTGAACTCCCCCGCTCACGGAAGGGCGTATAAATGTCCAGTTCGGAACCGCATGCCATCAACCGGATCACTCACGAAACCGATATCCTCATCATCGGGGGCGGCACTGTCGGCTGCATGGCTGCCGCCGAGATCGGCGAAAAATTTCCGCACCTGAAGGTCACCATTCTGGAAAAGGCCCACGTGGACCGCAGCGGCTGTCTGGCTGCGGGCATGAACGCCATCAACGCCTATCTGAATCCGGGAGAAACCCCGGAAAGCTTCGTCAAATACGTGCGCTACGACTCGTGCGGGCTGATCCGGGAAGACCTGGTCAAGTCCATGGCCGAACTGTTCGAGTACACCGTCAAAAAAGTGGAAGGCTGGGGCCTGCCCATCCTGTGTGACGACGATGGCAACTATGTGCCCCGCGGTCGCTGGAACATCAAGATCAACGGCGAAAGTTTAAAACCCATTCTGGCCAAGGCGGCCCGGGACTCAGGGGCCACCATCCACAACTGGGTGAACGTAACGGGCTTACTCATGTCGGGCGAGCGCTGCGCGGGCGCGGTGGGCTTTTCCCTGCGTACCAACACGTTTTATACCTTCAAGGCCAAGGCCACCATCATCGCCACCGGCGGCGCCGCCGGGCTGTACAAGCCCAACAACGCCTACGACGCCCAGCACAAAACCTGGTATTCCCCGTTCAACAACGGCGCAGGGTACGCCATGGGCATCCGCGCAGGGGCCGAAATGACCTCGTTCGAGATGCGCTACGTGGCCCTGCGCACCAAGGACGCCATCGCCCCTACCGGCACCCTGGCCCTGGGCGTGGGTGCGCCGATGGTGAATGCCCGCGGCGAAAAATTCATGCAGACAAAGTACGCGCATCTGGGCGGCGACGGCGCCCCCACCCCATACCGGGCCTACGGCCCCATCGAAGAGGTCAAGGCAGGCCGGGGACCGTGCTATCTGGATACCACCCACATCACGGAAGAACAGGCGCACCAGCTCAAGTCGGCCTATCTGGATATGTATCCGTCCCAGGTGCTGTACTGGGCCGCCACCAACATCGACCCGTCCCGGCACCCGGTGGAGGTGCAAACCACCGAGCCGTACATTAACGGCGGCCACTGTCAGGGCGGCTACTGGGTGGATATGGACCGCCGCACCACGGTGCCCGGCCTGTTTGCCGCAGGTGATGTGGCCGGGGGCGCGCCGTTCAAGTTTGTCTCCGGTTGCTGGGCCGAAGCGGTGATTGCCGGCCGTGCCGCCGCCGAAGAAATTCAGGACCTGCCGTTCCCGGAGGTGGATCACCTGCAGATCGAAATGGAATATCAGCGGGCGTTTGATCCCCTGTTCAACTACGGCAAGATCAAATACGGCGTGCGCCCGTACGATATGGAAGTACGCATGCAGAAAATCATGGAAGAATACGCGGGCGGCACCTCCCAGAATTACGAGATGAACGAGGAACGGCTGCTGAAGGCCAAACAGTACATGGACCAGCTTCCCGGTCAGTTCGATCAACTGGTGGTGGAAGACATGCATGATTTGATGCGCGCCCACGAGGTGATCGACCGGGTGATCCTGGGGCAGGTGGTGATCGAGCATTTGATGGCCAGAAAGGAAACCCGCTGGCCCAGCTACCAGACCCGCACCGACTATCCCCAACGGGACGACCTGAACTGGCTCAAGTTCGTCAACACCCGCAAAGACCCGAAAACCGGCAAGGTCGAAGTGCTGTTCCGCCCGTACGAACAGCTTGTTCCGGGCGACCGCTATCATCCCGGCGAAAAACCGCAGGCCGGGTAACCTGTCATGTCAAACACCATCAGGATTTAACCATCATGCCCGTCATCGTCGATCCCGATCTGTGTAACGGCTGCCACAATTCGAAACAGCCGCCGTGCGTACGCATGTGTCCGGGCGATCTGATCGTCAAGGACATGCAGACCAACAAGGCCTACCTCAAATATGTGGAAGACTGCTGGGACTGCCTGCCGTGCATCAAGGCGTGCCCGGAAGAGGCCATTCACTTCCAGCTTTCGTACCAGATGGGTTTTTTCAATGCCTCGTTGCAGCCTCACATCCACAAGGACCGCCAGCACATCACCTGGACCTGCGTGGATGCAAACGGCAAAAAAGAGGAGTTCATCATCCGCACCAAGGTAATGGAAGTGGCCCTGGACGAAAAAGTGGAAGGGGAACACACGCCCGACTTCTCCATTTAAATCGTCCTCAAGAAATGTTGTTAGTGTTTAGTTAGTGTTTTTTTGGCCTCATCAGCCATATTTGAATCAACCGGAAAAAATAGAAATTACAGGCTTGTCATGACTGCAAACATTGCCCCCCACGGGGGAGAACTGATCAACCGCCTCGCTCGGGGACACGAGCGGGAACAACTGGCCAAACAGGCCGAAACCCTCCCCCGCGTGCCGCTCTCCTCCCGGGAAGTCTCCGATCTGGAGATGATCGCCACCGGCGCCATGAGCCCCTTGGTCGGCTTCATGAACCAGGACGACTACAACCAGGTGGTGGATACCATGCACCTGACATCCGGCCAGGCCTGGTCGCTGCCGGTGACCCTGGCGGTTACGGAAAAACTGTCCGGCGATCTGAAAACCGGGCAGCAGGTAGCGCTGGAAGGCAAGGATGGCAAGCTGCTTGCGGTGATGGACATCACCGATATCTTCAAGCGCGATCTACGCAAGGAAGCCCTGGAGGTATACCGCACCGAAGATGAGGCCCATCCGGGCGTGTCCAAGGTGTACGAGGCCGGGGAGTACCTCATCGGCGGCCCCATCCAGATGTTTGCCCGCCCCGCCCATGACGATTTTCTGGAGCACCGGCTGGATCCTGCGGAAACCCGCGCCCTGTTCACCAGCCGGGGCTGGAAACGGGTGGTGGGCTTTCAAACCCGCAACCCCATCCACCGGGCCCACGAATACATCCAGAAATGCGCCCTGGAAACCGTGGACGGTCTCCTGATCCACCCGCTGGTGGGCGACACCAAGGCCGACGATATCCCGTCCCACGTGCGCATGGAGTGCTACCAGGCCCTGCTTTCCGGCTATTACCCGAAAGACCGCACCGCCCTTTCGGTGTTCCCTGCGGCCATGCGCTATGCCGGTCCCCGTGAGGCCATCTTTCATGCGCTGGTACGCAAAAACTATGGCTGCACCCACTTTATCGTCGGGCGCGACCACGCGGGGGTGGGCGACTATTACGGCACCTTCGACGCCCAGTTGATCTTTGACGAATTTACGCCGGAAGAGCTGGACATCACGCCGATGTTCTTCGACCACTCGTTCTTCTGCAAGGCGTGCGAAGGCATGGCCAGCTACAAAACCTGCCCCCACGAGGCCGACCACCATGTGATTCTGTCGGGCACCAAGGTGCGCGCCATGCTGCGTGACGGCATCGAGCCGCCCCACGAGTTTACCCGCAAGGAAGTAGCCGATATCCTCATCAAGCACATGATCAAGTAGCGTTTGCGGTACTGGCCCCGATGAAGAAAGTCTCCGTCCAGACCATTCAGGAGATCACTGCCCAGGGGGTTGACGGCATGTCGGACCACGACCGGGACGAAATGGCCATCCCCACGTACACCCACGGCAACCCGCTGATCCGCTGGCTGATGTGGCGGCGCTATCAGGTGATCGAACGCATGGCCAGGCTGCGGACCAATACCCGCGTGCTGGAGTTTGGCTGCGGCGTGGGGCTGTTTTTGCCCACCCTGAGCGGTGCCGGGCGGACGGTGCAGGCCATCGACCTGTTCCCCCAGTTTGCAAAGGCCCTGTCGGACAAGCTGGAACTGGGGGTGACCTTCCCCGAAAAGATTGAAGAAGTGCCGGACGACTCCCTCGATCTGCTGGTGGCGGCGGACGTGCTGGAGCACGTGGACGATCTGCCCGGCTGGGTGCGTACGTTCCGGGGGAAGATCAAGAACGACGGCGCGGTGCTGGTGAGCGGCCCCACCGAAAACATCGCCTACCGCATCGGCCGCTATGTGGCCGGATTTTCAGACAAGGCCGACTACCACCACACCGACATCGACGATATCGGCCGGGTGTTTCAGGAAAACGGTTTTCGCCTGGTGAAGCAGGTGTCGCTACCGTTTGCCCTGCCGCCGCATCTATTCAAAATATTCCGTTTCGAGCCGGAGTAGAGGCGGTGGAGATGCTGCCATATCCGAGGCGCGTGAAGGGCAAAAACCGGAGGCGTAGCGTGCTACGTTGAGGGTTTTTTCCCAAGCGGCAACGAAGGAGATGGCGACATCTCCGCCGCCTCTTATCTGATTGTCATTCCCGCAAAAACTGTGCCCCCGAAATCCGTCGTCATGGTGGGGCATTTGCGATAGGAAGGTGTTTGCTGAAAACCTCGTAGGCAATGGGTTCCGTATTTTCGTAACCGATACGCCGACGACGTTTTTCATCCAGCAGGTGGTAACGAACCGTTGCCTCAACGGTGAACGCCCCATCCCTGTCTGGAATATCCAGGCTGTACCGACGCGCTTCGCCGCGTGGCAATCGGGTGTCCCACAGATCGATGATGAACGGCCGCCACATTATGGTGCGTTTCAGGGTGTGGTGGTTTTCCTTCACGATCTCGCCATTCGGGTCACGCAGGCGCATGTTCACCGTGAGGTGGCGGTCCGGTGTGCCGGTGGGAATGTAGTGGGCCGCGCCCACGTTCGTCAGTGTCAGGGTGACCCGGCGCTTGCCACCTGCCGTCGAAGGCGATTGCTCAAGCGTAATATCGAGCCCGCTTTTAACCATTTCGGGGTCGTGACCACCGCGCCAAATGTGTCGACGAACCGGCCTTATCTCACCTCCGACGGCGGCTAACTGGTTCACCAGCGGCATGTGGCAATCGATGCAGTTGGCGTCGGCAAGGCTACGCACGACCACCTCTCCAGATGCGCCGGAAGAATCGCCGCTCTCCCCGCCCGCAGCGTGTGTCGCCTGGATCTCCGCGACGGTTCCGCAGGGTGGAAAGCGAAAAAAAGTATCCCAGCGATCTCCGGAAACCACATGGCAGCGCACGCACGCCTGATTGGGATTCTCCAGTTTTTTAACCGGATGGGGCGCTGCGGCGGTGCCGGTTGGGCCCAGGATCGCACCATCACCAAAATGACATACGGCGCAGGTCACCCCCTCATGTTGCAGTTTGGCATCGAAGTCCGGGTTGGGCGCCAGAATCGGGTCCCACTTGTCCTTGTCGCGGAAGCCCAGCACCAGGTGTTCCTGCTGCCGATCCAGCGGTATATGGCAGTTTTTGCAAATCTGTGGTGAGTGGTCAAAGCGCCAGTCGACCTGGAAATAGGGGTCGGTCCAGGCCTCGCTGTGGATGGTGGTTTTCCAGTCGTTATAGATATCCCGGTGACAGCCGCCGCATTCCTCGGCACTCAGGGAGCCAAACATGCTGGGCACGTTGTCTGTTGGAATGGGGCGTTCGAAGGCTTCCGAAACCACAAAGATTTGCATGGGGCGGATGAAGCGCCAGCCAAAAAACAGGACCAGGGCGCTGATCAGGAGGATGAAAACGAGTTTCTTTGAATTTCCCTTCATCGTTGTTCAGTAGGCACCTCTGCGGCCCTTTTTTCAAGCATTACAAACTTCCGCCATGACGGGATTCCGGGAACACAATACCCAATTTCTCAGCACTACCCTCGCCGGACTCAAACCACCGACAGAGGCGGTGGAGATTGCGGCAGATGCGAGGCGCGTGAAGTTTTTGTAAATCAGAGGCCACGATGGGCAGCTTTGCAGG
>CBDUXI010000061.1:0-15420 GCA_965371175.1 uncultured bacterium | reverse complement strand
CCGGTGGTGGAAGAGCCGGTGGTGGAAGAGCCGGTGGTGGAAGAGCCGGTGGTGGTGGAAGAGCCGGTGGTTCCGAAAGAGTTCCCGGCGGTGGAAGAACTCCCCGTGGTGGAAGAGCCTCCGACCGACCTGGATCAGGAAGGCGAACCCCCATCAGACTCCATCGATAATGGGGAAACCTAAGCCGCCGTTGCGCTGCCCTGCAAGTTACCGCAACGGACTGTTTGCGCGCAGGGCCGCTTTCAGTTTTTTGGTCTGGCGGCTCTTTGGTGCAAACTGCTCCATGATGGTCAGAATTTCCCGCTCCTTTGTCGTCACGGTTTCCGGGTTGATGCCGTACTGGACTGCACCGGACCGGTAACCGCTTGCCGCATTGTAGTAGGCATCCAGCGCGGCCTTTGGATCGGGGTCGCCGCCCAGCCCTTTCCTGTATGCATGCCCCAGTGCCTCAGCTGCCGGAGGGTAACTGCCGTCGGCGGCGGCCAGTTGCCACAACTTGATTGCGCGCGGGCCGTTTTCGTGGGCACCGAACTTTCCGGAATAGATTCCCCCCAGGCGAAATACCGTTTCCCAGTACTCTTTTGGCTCACCGTGGGCGTTGGAATTGGCAAAGACCACCTCGTACCATTTGGCGGCGCGCCCCAGATCCCTTGGGAGCTCATTTCCGTAAAAATACAGGTCACCCAACACCCGTTGTGAGTCGGAGTCCCCCAGCATGGCGGCACGTTCAAACCAGGCCACTGCCTGGGTAATATCTTTTGGAAGTGTGTCGCCAGTGAGAAACAGCGACCCGGCAAACCGTGCGGCCGGTGCATACCCCTTTTCCGCAGCCCGGTTCATGTACGACAGACCCCTTTCGATAAGGCCTTGGTTATCTTCGTTTTTTCCGTTAATGAGCAGGCGCCTTCCGGCGACGAAAAGAGAAAGAGGATCCCCCGCCTCCGCGCTATCTTCCAACGACATACGGATGGCCGGACCCTCATCGGGAAAAGCCATGGCAACCTGCAGCTCACCTGCGACAGCCGTGCCCGGCCAGAGCAGGCCAACAAATATCAATGCCAGATTCCGTCGATTCATTCTTTCACTTCCCTTTTCAATAAAACCGCAAACACTTCGCCTGTCCAGGCAGGTTACCCTTCTCCAACTTCGACGATCGGGAGAGAAAAAAGGTTCCCGGATTTCCATCATTTTTGAGGTGTAAAAAAAATAGGGGTACAATCACACAATGCCACGCTGTCAGTCCCCCCATCCGGAGTTTGCCAAATACACCGAATCGACAGGCTACCTGTGTGACGGAACAGACCAGTGCTGGGTAACCGACGTGGGCAACTTTGGAACCGGGGAATCCCCGGAATACTACTGCGTATTTCACGCGCCCGTCGATCAGGAGCCAATCGACCGACGCGACTGGACCAAGGGAACAATTGACCAGATGAGAACGGACGCGCTCCTGGAACACCTGGTTGGGTGGCGTAAGCTTTCCGCCCAGCGGGGAAAAAATGAACCGCCATTCGCCTTCGTGATGCCGGAACTCAAATGTGGGGATATCGACCTGAAACGCGCCACGCTCCCTGGCCCTCTGGTATTCATCAGTGCCCATATATCAGGAAATGTGGTGTTCCGGTCGGCGGTGCTAAGTGGGGTGGTCAACCTTTCATGGGCCACCATCCGTGGCGACGCAGACTTTCATTCAGCGGTATTTGCAGCGCCTGCCCGCTTTATCTCCTGTGAGTTCAGGAAAACAGCCGGATTCGACTCGGCCCGGTTTGGAGGCACCGCCGATTTTGCCTCCTGCAGGTTTCACGGTGACGCGGGGTTCGAGTCAGCTGAATTTGAGGAAGACGCCGATTTCGAGTCCGTTGAATTTCGTGGGCGCGCCGGCTTCGGCGGCGCACGGTTTGGCAACGTGGCCGCTTTTGAAGCCGCCCGCTTTTCAGGAAATGCAGACTTTCGTGGTGCCTGCTTTATGAAAGATGCTTCGTTTCACGGGGTCCACTTTGGTGGTCACGCCACGTTCCGTTCGGGGCCCGGGACAGACCGGTAAGTTTATTTTCCCGACCTTTTTTCCTCTCCCTCCCCCGCCAATATTTAAAGCCCGTAGCCCGATTTGCCGATCTGATGAAGAGAGGTTTCTCCCTGGCGGAAAACCCATCAGACCCCCACCTGCAAGGAAGGCGATTCATGGGGAAGGCAGTCGGTTACGTTCGGACACCACACGACAAGGACTCCGACCATTCGGTGGGCCTTGACGGCCAGACTGAACAGATCACCCTCTGGTGCCAGGAGAACGGCTACCAGCTCGATGACATCCACATGGATGCCCACGGTCGCAAAGGTCTTGCGCGCATGGTGGACACCATGCAGGAAGACACGGTTCTGGTGGTTGAGTCCCTTGCCGTTCTGGGCGGGACCGCTGACGAAATGATTGACCTGTTTGGACGCCTGCACAGTACCCATGCAAACCTGGTCTTGATTCGGGAAGGGATTGACACATCATCGGCATCCGGTCAGATCACGACACGTCTGCTGGAAGCGTTTTTTCGCCTTGGTAGTGCCAGGGAAACAGAGAGCCCCGATACCGCCCCTCCCCAAGCGGACCTCCACGACGGCATGGCATCACCCACCTATGTAATCCCGGAAGAGGCCAAGGATAAAAAACCGGACCCGCAGGATGACGAGGATGCCCCCAAAGCCGACGCGGTTGAAGAGCGGGAGCCGGAGGTTGAGGCCGTCGCAGATGCAGACCCGCCAGCCGTCGACGATAAAAAACCGGACCCGCAGGATGATCATCTCAGGGATGCACACAAAGTCGATGTGGATGAAGAGCCAGTACCGGAAAAAATGGAGTTGGCCACCCCGGTGGTCGGCGGATACAGCGAAATTGGCGTGTCGCTTGATGCGGACGGAAAATATCCCAAGGCCACTCAGAACAATCCTTTTATGCGGGAAATTAAAGGGACGGATAGCACCAGAAAGCGGCGCAAGTCAGACTACGTCAACGTGGCGGAGGCGGCAAACCGATGCGTACAGAATGGGGAACATCGCAAGGCGATTGCATTGTGGCGGGAATATCTGGATGCCACCGATGAAGACAACGCCGGCATGGCGCTGAACGCCATCGGAGATATATTCGTCAAGATTAACCGCCCCATTGAGGCGATTGATTATCTGTTCCGGGCATCCCGCGCCTTTGAGGAATCGGGGTTTTATCCCAAGGCCGTGGCGGCACTGAAAAAGGTGTTGAAACTGAACCCAAGGCAAAACGAGGTTCACTTGCAACTGGCCACCCTTGCCGCCCGCTGCGACCGACTGGGTGATGCCGTTGAATCGTACCTGAAATTTGCTCATCATCTGATGGAGAGCGGTCTCAAAACCGAGGCGATCAGCGTCTTCGAAAAAATTCGCATTCTCGATCCGGTCAACGCCCGCCACCGGCTGCAACTGGCAGAGGAACTGCTCGAATTCGGCTTTACCGACGAGGCGGTCGAAGAAACCTGCTATGCGGCCGATATGCTGATTGATCAGGGGAACGCGGAAGACGCCGAACGTCACCTTTCCCGACTGCTGGACGTGGCTCCGGGACGCACGGATATTCTGGAACGTATCGATCTTGCCGTAGCGGCCAAAAAGGCCCCGGTTCAGGAGTCGGCACAGAAAGTGGACGAGGGGGATATGGTGTTTGTCACGGATACCGACCTGGATCGGGATTCGGACTCGTTCTGGATCCGACCGCTGGGGAGCGATATCGACTGACTGTCCGGTGACTCACACACCGGAGAGGGTTGCGTTCGGCAACTGCGGGGGGATCAGAAAAAATAGAGACCTTGGGAGAACGGGACGTCTGGGGACAGACTGCCCGTGACACAATCCTGAAGGCGGCATACAGCCCCCCGGTTCCCGTCCGATAGGGGGACTCCGCCATAATGCCCCTCCGATTTTGGGGGGGCCAGGTCTTCGTGTCAGGGTCTTTAACAACCCCGCTCACCCAAGGCCACATGGTTACACACCACACACTGGACGGAACGTCTGCAAGTACTCGCAAAAACGGTGCCGCACGGCAACGGCGGGCATTTAAATCAATAAATTTCTATTGAAAACAAATAGATAGATGTGTTTTAAAAGGGGCTGTTGAGCGCGAGGATCCACAGGCCCCTTCCCATGTATGGGAAAATATTTTCTCACGTTTGGTAATCGGCGGGGAATATACCCCTTTTTATATATCAGAGGCCACGCAGGGACTTGGGCTATGTGCCGTTCCTGTCGACCCGCCGGGTGACGGAGCAGAATTGCGTGGCCTGTAAAGCTGCCCATTGCAGCCTTTGATTTATAAAAACGTCCAAAAACGCAGGGCAGGATCTATTTACTCCGGTAACAATGGGGGTGCAAGAAGATGGGGGCGGGAAAAAGCCGCAGGCCCGATGTTTATATTTGATACGGAGAGAAATGAATGATCCATCCGGACGACTTACGAAAACTTTTGGCGGCCTATGACCCGGAGCCGGACCCGTTCTGGAGCAACCCGTTCAACCGGCCGAACGTTGGAAGCGGTTTTGGACAGTCACCTCCGTTCAACCTGACCGCCCCGAAACCGGCCCCCGCACCCCAGCCGTTCCGCAGAAAATCGCTGGATGAAATTTTTGAAGGCAAGGGCGTGCCCCGGGGCGGCGTGGCTTCATTGACCCCTATTCCGGAAGCGGGCAGTGTGGCCGCCATGAACGCCGATGCGGACGCGGCGGCGGCAAAGGCGGCGGGTGCCGGGCAGATTGGTTCCGGAACGGGTTTCCTGTTTGACCCCGGCACGGGAAGGGAACGCATGTTTGCCACGGGAGTGCAGGCTTCTTCTCAGGTGCCCATGTGGAGCCGGGTGCCGGTTACACTACCCCTCGCTACGGAGCGGTTCCCGCTTTCGTCCGGTACCGGGTCTATTGGGGGTGACGCTGTCACCGCAGCGGAGCAAGCACGCCAACTGGGCGCATACCTGAACCAAAGCAATCCGGATGGGGCATTTCGTGAAGCGAATCTGGCCCGGGACCAGGCGGCCATGACGCACACTCCCCTTACCCCGCCTCCTGTTTATCAGGCGCTGTCCCGGGAGGCCCAGGCGTGGCAGGACGCCCTGGACCCGGAAATCCATTACCAGCGGAACCAGGAACTGGGAAATCCGACTGGATTGAGTAACCGGCAACAGGTCTATGATCGCGATTTTCGCCCGGTTGAGAACCGTTGGGAGAGTTCCCTCCACCAATTTGGCAAAGGCAACGAGAACAACGAAAAGTGGCTTTCAAAAGATAGCAGGTTGGAAGTGACAGTCAGGGAAGATGGGCAGATTGATTACACACCGGAAAACATGGGTTCCGCCAACAGGACGCCTGTCTCCGAAAGCGGGTACGGCCATTTCCGGGATGACATGGCACCCTACCTGCTGCACGGAAATTCGCCGGACGATTCCACCACGGTCGGGCAGCGCACGCTGGCCCTCCTTGAAGGGGCGGGGCGGATGCTGGGTGAAGAAGGGCTGGATGCCATGATACGGCTGGGAGAGGAACTGGACAGGGGTGCATACGGGTCACCCGTTGCCGATCCCGGTTACCGGTGGCGCTTCCCCAAGCCGTGAACGCCATGAGCGGGCCGTTCCGGTTTTCTGTACCCCATGCCGTTCCTGTATGCTGGACGGGCTGAACCTGAAGGTTATGCCACGGATGGGAACGTCATGATTCAAAAAAGGTATGTCCTCCTTGCGGCGGTGCTCACGATCGCCCTGCTGTATGTTTCGTGCATGCAGCACTATCGCTGGGAGATGTACAAAGATGTCACAGTTGAATACGAGTGGGGGAGTATCAAGGCATCTTCACTGGGAGACAGACGCGAAGAGAGGGGGGTTAAGTTGAGGGCCTCTCCGTACGACCTTCATGTAACGGTTATCATGAATGAGTCGGTCGCCGGGAAAATTATTGTGACCAACCTGGAGTTGATCGACACTGCCGGGAAAACAGCGTTCTCGCATCCCGGGCCCCTGCAGGATTCATTCAGACCGGACAGCGTAATCGCCGGAATCTGGCTTTACCGCGTGGACCTCCCGTACGTCGATTACCGGTTGCGCTGTAACGTGGAGATTCAACTCGAAAACGAAACCATTCACGAGGTGTTCGATCAACCGTTCGAAACCAACTTGCGGGAGTGGGACAACCTCTTCCTGCCGCTACCACCGGCATGACGGGAAAGGCCGTGATTCAAAAAAGGTATGTCCTCCTTGCGGCGGTGCTCACAATTGCCCTGCTGTATGTTTCGTGCATGCAGCACTACCGCTGGGAGGTGTACAAGGAAGCCACGGTTGAATACGAATGGGGAAGTCTCCAGGGAGATTTGCTGGGAGAGGACCGTGAGGAAAGGGGGCTTAAGTTAAGGGCCTCTCCGTACGATATCCACCTGCTGTTCACCATGAATGAGCAGCCGGATTCCGGGAAAATCATTGTGACCAACCTGGAGTTGATCGACACTGCCGGGAAAACTGCGTTTTCGCATCCCGGCCCCCTTTCCACACTCCTCAAACCAGATCGCATGGATGCAGCGGTCTGGCTTAACCGTGTGGACCTCCCGTACGTCGACTACCGGCTGCGATGCATCGTGGAGATTCAACTCGAAAACGAAACGATTCGTGAGATATTTGACCAACCGCTGAAAACCGACTTGCGGGAGTGGGACAACCTGTTCCTTCCAATACCACCGGCATGAGTGGAAGAAGCAAGTGCGGAAAGTAGCATCCCCCGCCATCCGGCAGGTAGAGGTATGCGGCGCATAATTGTTTCCCTGCGCGGCCTCTGATTTACAAAAATAAAAAACGTCCAGAAACACCAAAACGTCCAGAAACGCAGGGTGGCGTTCTGCAAAAACGGATACAACTAGGGTGTCCCCGAAAAGGGGGCCGGGAGACACGATCACCCGTCAATCCATTACCCCTTAAAAGGAGAAAAATGTCCGAATCGCAAGCCAACTGGCAACTGGACCGCCGTATCTCGGTAGGCCATCTGGTGACCACCATTACCTTTCTGGTGGCCATGGTGATGTGGGGTGCAAGGCTGGAAACCCGCATCGCCCTGCACGACGAAACCCTGAACCGGCAACCGGTCACCGACAGCCGTCAGGATATGGAAACCTACCGCATCAGGAAAGAGATCCGCGAAGAGTTACGTAGAATGAACAGCAAGCTGGACCGGTATTTTGAACACCACCTGAAGAAGTCGGTGTGAGCGTCTCCCGAGGACGGCCCAGCCGGTATACGCAAACACTTGCTGGCAGCATTTGCAGGCGGCTGGCTTCCGGTGAATCGCTACTGACCATCTGTGCCGATACCACCATGCCGGGGTATAGCACCGTCATGGAATGGCTGGCGGGAAAGCCAAACTTCCGGGAGCGGTATACCACCGCCCGCACCCATCAGGCCCACGCTCTGGCCGACGAGGTGCTGGATGTGCTGCGTACCCCCGACTTTGCCCCTGCCGACAAGCAGGCCCGCATTAAGGGTCTCACCTGGATGGCGGGCAAAATGCACCCGGTCAAGTATGCGGATCGCGCCCGGGAGGAGCCCCCGGCGGAAGGGGATACGCCGGTCTTTACCGTCGTGGTGCGGCAGCCGGAGGCAGGCGAAAATAATAAAAACGGCGAAAGCGAATAAGCCGCCCACCGTTTTTTTCTTGCGGCGCCAGTCTTTCACGCGCCAGATATTCATTTATGGTTGCGGGCCAGACGGCCCTGAGCGCGTCTAACCCACCGGGGCTTCTTCTGTTTCCGAAGCGGCGTCCATTTCCAGGGTTTCGTCTGTGGCCGGAGCGTCATCCGTGAGCGGGGCCTCGCTTGTGGATGCAGCACCGTCTTCTGTCGGCGCTTCGTCCATGGCCGGTGCTTCGTCCGTGACAGGCGCTTCGCTTGTGGATGCGGCACCGTCTTCTGTCGGCGCCTCATCCATGGCCGGAGCTTCGTCCATAGCCGGTTCCTGAGACTGCTCGTCAAGGGTTGCCTGATCCGTGCCTTCACCGGACATGTCCGGTTCGGACGGGTTCACTTCCCCGGACTCATCAGTGCCCGTGTCGTCAGCAGACGCCTCATCGGTGGCTGGTGTTTCCGGCATGGCCGGGGTGTCGGTAGCGCCTGTTGCCGCAGTCTCAACCGCGCCTCCGGGGCGACCGTAATACAGCTCCAACTGGAGCATCAGCTCACGCAGCTTTGCCGCAGCCGCCACATCGCCCATGCCTTCAAACAGGATGGCGGCCTGTTCATACGAGTGCCATGCGCCCGCGTTATCCCCTTTATCGGCATGGATGCTACCCAGATTATTGTGGATGGCGGCAATTCGGGCAGTCCGTCCCAACTCCTCGTTCAGGGCCATGGCCTCAAGGTACATTTGTTCGGCGGCTGCCAGGTCACCCCGCCTGTGGAATACACTGCCAAGGCCCGCATACTGTCCTGCCAGGCTCTGCGTGCGGCCCAGTTCCTGGTTCAGGATCAGTGCCTTACGGTACATCTCTTCCGACTGATCCATATCGCCCTGGCTGTAGTGGATCGCTCCCAGGTTACTGTAGGCCACGGCGATGGACACCTGACGTCCCAGTTCCTCGTTGATGGGCAGAGCCTTGGCGTAGAGGGCGAGTGCCTCGTCCAGGTCGCCCCTTCTGATGACCAGAACGGCCAGTTGGCCACACGCTTCCGCCATGCCTTTCTGGTTGCCTGCTTCCTCATGCAGCGTCAGTGCAATACGGTACGAAATTTCGGCATTTACGTCGTCGGCCTGCTTTACATAAATGGCACCCAGTCTGCCGTGGACGGCCGCAATGGCCGCCTTGTTGTCCAGCTCTTCCTCAATTGCCAGGCGTCGGGTATACATGTCCTCGGCCAGCGTGAGGTCATCTCTTTTATAGAAGAGGTTGGCCAGGTTGCCATACTGGATGGCGGCTCCCTCCAGTCGGCCAAGCGCCTGGTTTGTGGACAGCGCCCTGCCGTACAGAGCCTCCGCCCCCTCCAGGTCACCCTGCTTTTCACTCAGCAGTCCCATATTGCCGAACAATCGGGCGAGCATTTCCTGGGCATTCAACGCCTCGGCAGCCAGGACCGCCTGATTGTATTTTTCCATGGCCTCTTCCAGCCGACCTTGCTTCAGGTATACGTTACCCAGGTTGGTGGAGGCGGTGACGATGGAACGGCGGGAGATGTCCGCGCTTACTCTGTCGTAGCTCCTTCTGTAGGCGGCGCGGGCCTTTTTCAGAGCGTGAGTGAGAGAGACTTCCGCCTGCTGGATCTCTCCGGCTTCAAGTTGCTCGGTGCCCAGACTGATCCAGCCGTTGACGCTGGTTGGCTCTTCCGGTTCAACCTCCTGGGGTATCTCTGCGATGTCGGTATCTGCAAATTCGGACGGTGCGCCACCCGGCCCCATCTGGCTGCCATCGGTAGCGGATGTTTCCGGTACCCCCTCCTGATCGGTCTGGCCTTCGGCATCATCCGACTCTACCGATCCGCCGCCCAGAAGGGCTTTCATGAAGTCACTCATCGAACCGGCTTCTGTGGTCTCGGATGTCTCTTCGCTCGGGACGGCCTGACCACCGGCGCTCGTTTCCGTCTCCGGCTCGGCGTACGCCAGCAGGGGGAAAGCCAGTAAAAACAGGCAAAACAGTAGACGGACCATGGTCTGCGCTCCTTAACCCATACTTGAGGTCTGTCGGGATACCTTGACCTGTCGCCTGTAGCGCGAACGTCTTCCAGGAATCTCAACACCCCCACAAGCTTATCGGCGGTCATGAATAAAAGCTAAACCCTCAATCACATTGACAAAATCCGGTCATTTCGGGCGGGCGCACCACCTGCCCAAAATGAATGCATCGATTCGTCTTCCCTCCCCCGGCACGGCAAAACCACGTGGCCTGTAAAGCAACCCATTGCGGCCTCTGATTTATAAAAATTTCATAATCAGAAGCCACGCAGGGACGCGGTCATGCGCCATACCTGTCGACCTGCCTGGAGGCGCAGCGAATCGCACGGCCTATCGGGCTGCCCATTGCGGCCTTTGATTTACCAAAAAACGTCCAAAACGTCCAGAAACACCAAAACGTCCAGAAACGCAGGGCGGGATTGGTTTACTCCGGTAACAATGGGGTCGCAGGAGATGGGAGCGGGAAAGCTCGCCAAAACGACTTTTTTTAAGAGATGGGATAAAAAACGATGTACGAAAACCTTGTACGCAATCTGCTGGGACTGACCAACCCGGAACCGAAACCCGTCCCCGTTTTCCGCCCGAAAACGTGGGATGAAATGTTCGGGGACAAAGGGGTTCCCCGGGGAGGCGCGGCATCACTTACCCCCATTATGGAACCGGGCAGTGTGGCCGCCATGAATGCCGAAGCGGATGCGGCGGCAGCAGCCAATGCTAACCCGCCGGGCTTTACGCCCCAGTGGGGGGTGCCGGTCAAGCCACTGTTTTCGCTTCCCACCAACCCACTTCGCCTCCGGCTCTTTCCGACACCGGGCAACCCGGCGCTTCAGGCAAGTGCCGCACAGCAGGGTTTTGGAAGCCGCACTCCGGGGGAGCGGGCCATGGACCGCCTGAACGCCGCCAGCCCCGGCCTGTTGAATCCGCCCACGGACCGGGCGGCGGGCACAGGACAACCTGGTTTCGGAACACCGTCACCGGCTCCCGGTACGGTGATGGAACACATGCTCGAAAGGGGCGTGCCAGTACCATTCTCCGGTCCCACCTGGAACCAGGTACCCGTTACGCCGACCGCACCACCCGTGGCTTCCCAGCCCCCTATCGGTATTGATACCACCACCGGTGCTTCGTTCCGGGATCGGGCGGCCCTTGGCCTTCTGATCAAGCCTAAAGGCAAGGTTTCTTATCTGACGAACCGCTACGGAGCAGGCAATGCGGATTATGACCCGGCGGGTAGACTGATGTTCCGTCCCACCGATACCAGCCAGTGGACATTGGTGGATGAAGAAGGCCCCGGTTGGGGAGATATTGCCGATTTTTCAGGAGATGCAATTGAATTTGGGCCGACACTTGCCGGGGGAGTGCTGGGTGGTGGTGTGCCGGGCGCGATAGCGGGAGCTGCCGTTGGCAACGCACTCCGGCAGGCTGCCGGGGGGTTATTGCCCGGTGAGACCGGCATGTCTATGGGTGAGGGTGCGCTCCGCGTGGGCGTGTCCGGTCTGACGGCGGGTGCGGGAAAAAAGGTGTGGGACGCGGGCAGGGTGATGCCCTGGCTCCGGAAGATTCAAGCCGACATACCCAAGAGCCCCGGACCTGCGGTGCATGCACCCTTGACGTCCGGACAACTGGCGATACTCGACGCAGCCGCGGAGCGGGCATACGGGGGCGGAGTCTCTATCGGTACGGGAACGGTGCTGGATAAAATATTCAATAATCCGGAAACCCACCGGTCGGATGGGCAGCCGCAAGGCCCCTCCCCCTACCGGCGGCGGCTTCCCGGACCGTGATTGCCGCAGAAGAGGGGTTACTCTTCCCCGGACCGTTCCTGGTGCTTTTCCTGCCAACGGGTTGCGCGCCAACGCAGGAAGCGGTGGGTAAAATGGCTCCAGAACCCGACAAGCACAAATACCAGAAATGTGCCGACCACCAGCCCCATCAGGTTGTCCAGCCGGACTGGAGTTCCACCTCTCACAAAAATGACAATGGCCATAAAGATCCCGAACGGGATGGCTTTCGCGGTATTTTTCGCGTCGAAGCAAAACCGGTCGTTGGAGGTGTCTGGCAGGTAATTCAACATGACCGGCAACTGGTGCCGGTAAATCCGCCAGAGCATCCAGCAAATGGTTCCGAGCACGACTGCGGCACCGGTTATTACCAAGTCGGTATCCCCGGTTTTTTCGCCAACGCCCATGATCCCAAGTCCGCCTACCATCCCTGCATACAGGACGGCAAGCCACCACACCCATAGCCGTACGGGAATGGTTGATTTGTGCTCGTTTCCGGGGCGGACATTCTCATCTTCCGGTTTCATTTCATCTCCCATGGAGGGCAGTTTAGCAGTTTGAGAAAGCGCGGGAGAAACAAGCACCATGTGGGTGCCCTGAACCGACTCGGAAACGCGATACGCTGCGTCAGCGGCGAGGTAAGGCCTGTGGTCTACCGGGCAATCCACCCTATCCTCTGCACAAAAAAACGTCCAGAAACGCAGGGCGGTGTCTGTCAAAAACGGATACAAATGAGGGGTTCCCGAAAAGGGGGCGGGTGGGGCGGGTTGGATAACCACAACAAAAATAAGTCAGGAGGTTTGCAGATGGGGGAAATGGAAGGGATAGTGCCACCGGTCGTAAGTACAAACGAGGGTAGGAATGTGATATGCGGGTGCGCGGACTGCATCCGGTTAAAGAACGATAAGCGGGCGCAGCGAAATGCGTTGATCCGCTACTTGCTGTCTTTTCCGGCAGGTGCATCCGGCACAGCGGGGTGCCCCGTATGATCGGCCAACTGCTGGGTCTGTTCACATCGGCCCTGGACCCGGTTTCCCGGTTGATCGACTCGGTGCATACGTCGGAACCGGAGCGGCTGGATGCCCGACGCAAACTGCTGGAAGTACAGACCGAACTGGTTTCCCTGGCATCGACCTACGAAACCGAGCTTGCCCGTTCCCGTTCCCGGATTATCGAAAGTGAGGCAAAAGGGCAGGGGGTATTGCAGCGGAACTGGCGGCCCATCACCATGCTCACCTTTCTGGTGCTGGTGGTGTGCGATGCATTCGGGTGGTTGCCGTTCCGGCTGGCGGAACAGGCGTGGACCCTGCTTCAGATCGGGTTGGGTGGCTATGTGGTCGGGCGCTCGCTGGAGAAGGTTGCGCCCGCGATAATGGGAGGAAAAGATAGATAACAGGAGAAAGATGAACGTGAAAGCGGCACCGCACCAAGCGGATACCGCCGGGTCAATGGGGGGTAGGAGTCACGTCGCAACGGAACCCGTTGGATCACGACACCGCTTTCACATCCACACTTTGGCGACCTCCGGCAGCTCATGTGCCGCCAGGGGGCCGATCATACACAATACATCTGGCGACAGCCGCCAACGGCAAAGGAACTCGTCGAAGACTGCCAGCACGCTCAAAGGCCTCAATATCAACCTACGAGTTGTAATTATCGGCTTTCTTCGAAGCATCTCCCATGACTGATACCGATGGTATATATGATATTTGTCATATGGTTTTCCTGTGGCAGGATCAGCGAGGTAAATCAGTCCATGAGGTCACGCAGGTAGGCGGTGTTTGTCCCGTACCACTCCACCAGTGACCGGTGGGGAATTCTCCGGTGGCACCCCAGCTTGATGGCAAACAGGGAGGAAGGGTTTCGGCCTGGTGTGCCGGGAGGCTCCCAACGCAGAATCATCTGCCGGACGGTTTCTCTGGAGATACGTAAGATACGGGCGACCTCTCCCGTGGTGTAGTCGAGTTGGGGGTGCATTCCCGCATTTTTTACCCGGTCGGTTAACGCCCGGTTGGCGGTGGGCTCCGCATTATCCGGGTGGGTCAGATCCCCCTTCATGTTGATTCCTCCTTGCCGTGTGAACCCGTCATGTTCCTTTGAATTTGGTTGCCGTCGCCAGAAGGCCCATTTTCATGGGCCGTAAAGTCCGTTTCCGATGGCCGGGTAAAAGCTGTTTTTCGATCAGTATGCGGAGAGATCGAATGTCCGTAGCGGCAGCTTTCGGAGAGTCGGGTGCATTCCTCGGGCGGGAACAAATCGGGCCGAAGCTGGCATCGGCAGACCGCTTTCCAGGTGGCGCGCTCCAGCCGGAGGGCCAGCGGTGCGCCCGCCCTCCGGTGCCCACCGGCAACCTGATACAGGTATCCCACCGTGGTATCGCACACCCGAGCCAGGCGTAAGCGCTCTCTGGGAGAGGAGATGCGTAAATATCTTGAAAGCCGCATGGCCATATAGTAGCAAAACGCTAAACTATTTGTCAATCCCCGGTGGGGGTTCCCAAAGCTTGCTAATCCATCATTTTGCATGTAAATATCATATTGCTAAATAACGATGAGGGGGTGCAATGGATATCAGGGAAATCCGAAACCGTAACTTGTTGCGGTTGATCAAGGAGGCCGGTGGGCAAAAGCGCCTGGCGGAACTTACGGGGGTTTCGGCTGCGTATTTGTGTCAGGTGTTGAGCGTCCGGGTGAACCGCAATGTCGGCCATAACCTGGCGCGCCGGCTGGAGCAGGGGATGGGCAGGCCGTATGGCTGGATGGACGTATTGCCCCGGTCGGAACGGGTTTCTTTCCGTCGCAATCAGGTGCGCGAGGCGGGTGCGGGAAGCCCCTATGGGCGAGGTAAAAAAAATGCCATTCGGTACCGGAATTTGTGGGCTCTGGTTCTTGAAGCGGGCGGCTTGGCATCGCTTGCGAAAGTGGCCAGCATTTTTCCTCCATACCTGGAGCAGGTAGCGGAGGGAGCGGCGTTTCATGGCGCGTTTGTCCAATACCTGGAGCAAAAAATGAAAAAACCCGCCGGCTGGTTTGATGCACAACGATCGTAAACTTTTTTGTCAGTATTTATCATGGCGCGAAACGTGTGTTCTAATTAGGGAATGGACGCTAAGTCAATCCGCCTGGAAAACCTGAGGTTGCTCATTCAGGAAATCGGGAGCCAGAAGAAGCTGGCCCACCAGGCGGGTGTGAACCCCGCTTATCTGAGCCAAATATTGAGCAAACGCACTCCCAGAACAATGGGCGACGACGTAGCCCGTCGGCTGGAGCGGGGGATGAAAAAATCCTACGGCTGGATGGATACGCTTGGGGAGCCGGTGTCGTTGTCCAGATATCAATCGCAGGGACAGCAACGCTCGGCCCTGCGCGAGGTGGACGATGTACGCAGTGGCTACGGACGACACCGGACGCCAGAGGGGGTGGATGCAGGACCCCGGTTTGTGGCCAACGTGCCGCTGGTCAGTTGGGTCACCGCTGGACAGTGGGCGGAAGTGGTGGATAACTTCCACCCGGGGGATGCCGACGAGTGGGTGGATACGACAAAAAAAGTAGGCGAAGGGGCATTTGCCCTGCGGGTGCGTGGGGACAGCATGGAACCCAAGTGTCCTGATGGCGCCGTCATTATTGTCGATCCTGAACAGAAACCGGAAAACGGTTCGCTGGTGGTGGTGCGTCTGGAAAACGATAGGGAAGCGACCTTTAAAAAGCTGGTCATTGATGGCCGTCGCCGCTACCTTGAACCGCTGAATACCCGCTATCCGGTGCTGGAAATAACGGGACCCGCAACCATTTGTGGTGTTGTCCGCCAGGTATTGATCGACCTGGACTGACCCGGTTGCAACCGGGTTTGGTTATGGGTGGGTCGTGTCTTGGTAAATGCCTGCGGCGCTCGCAATCGATTACCGGATCGACAAAAACCCGTACGTAGACTCCACCCTGTATC
>CBDUXI010000060.1:0-15435 GCA_965371175.1 uncultured bacterium | reverse complement strand
CACCGTGGACGTACTCCTGTTATAAGACCTGGGCTACCATTTGGCGTGTAGCCACAGCCCGTACACATTCCGTTCAAAATCCCGGTTGATCGGATCGCCGGGGTCGTCACCAATATTGGATCGGGTAACCTGACTCTGCCAAACAGCCTCCGCCGTTACATTGCGGAACACCGGACGGCTGGCCTTGACCGTCACGGCAAACCGATGGTCCCGCCGGGTCTTTGACCCGGAAGGAGGCCCCGCCCACACGTCCGCATCGTGATACATGCGTAACTGGTAGCGCCCCTTTACAGACAGTTTTCCCTCCCACGGGACCGATCGGGTCCACTGCACCATGGGCTCCAGAGAAGTGTATGAGAAGGAGAAGAAGTCCGCACCGGATACCCGATCCTTCTTGTCCAGATAGCTGACGGCAAACTGTCCAAGCAACCTGCCCCCTCCCACCTTCGACAGGGAACCCGTGGTATACAGGCGCAAGCCCGTTCCGGACAAGTGATCGTACTGACTCTTCGGCGCCCTGATGATGGACAGTCTGGCACCTACCGAAAGAAAACGCCCTGTGCTTCGATGCAGGACCAGCCGCGCCCCGATATTGTGATGGGTCAGGTAGGCCTCGCCTCCCAGTTGATCGGCGCCGTACCCGTAGTCAACGGCGGGCCGTAACTTGTGCTCCCGGTTTCTCAGGCTGATGAGCAGCCGGTGGGAAAGGTAATTGTACTGGTTCCTCGAGTTGTACCATCGGCCAAAAAACGAGTAACTGGAAACCAGCCGGTAGCGGCTGGATAGTTTTACATTGTGCCCCAGTCTCGCCCTGGTGGTGGTGCGCCAGTCGGATGCACGGCTTACGGCCTGATCGTCTGGAGAGGCAAATACGTTGGAGTCGAACTCCCGACCAAAAGAGGCCTTAAAACTCAGGTTATCCAGCCATTTCTTCGTTTTTTTGTCACCGGTGACCACTTGTGGCGTAATGGTTACCGACCGACCCGGCAGCATTTCCAGCATGTCGCGTGCCTTGTCCGCGCTTTTTGAATCCGGGTCCGTAGATATGGCCTGTTCAAAGAGGGTTCGCGCCGCGTCACGCTCTCCCTGTTTGGTGCGTGCAAGGCCCGCATTCAGGTAAGCGGCGGCCGCCATGTCCGGGGCAGACTCCGGAACGGCCATAAACTCGGTGGCCGCGGCATCCCACTGGCTCTGCCGGAAATATGCCGCCCCCAGATTGTACCGCGCCCGGACATGAGACGGGTTCAACGCCAGCGCATGCCGAAACGATTGCACGGCAAGGGCATCCTCCTCCAGCCGGAAATAAGCAATCCCCAGTAAAAAATGGAGGTCCGCCCGTTCCGGTTCAGTGGTCAGCGCCGCTTCCAGCAGTGGCACCGCCTCGGCCGCCTGACCCGCCTTGATCAGCGCATTCGCCTGAATATACAGGTCGGCCTCCTGCGCCAGTGCCGGTTCCAACATCATCAGCATGACCGGAATCACCAGGGCCGCCACAAAGCAAAGGAAACGCCTCATTCTCAATCTCTTTTCCCCATGGACCTGATGAAATCAGCACCATGATTACACGCGGGTAATCTACGCAACAATGGGATATTAAGACAAAAAGGGGGAGCGGATATCCGCTCCCCCCTTTTCTTTTGGGGTCCGTGTGACCCGATTGTCGGAACTAATCGTCAGATTCCGAAGTATCCGGATCCTCGTCCATCGGATCCTCGTCCATCGGATCCTCGTCCATCGGATCCTCGTCCATCGGATCCTCGTCCATGCCGTCATCCATGCCGTCATCCATGCCGTCATCCATGCCGTCGTCCGAGTGGTCGTCGTCCATGCCGTCGTCCGAGTGGTCGTCGTCCATGCCGTCGTCCCGGTTGTCGTCATCGTCCGAGTGCGGGTCGGGAATTTCAATGATAACGGGATGTCCGGCCTTTTCACTGACCATGGTGTTGATAATCGTAATGGTGCCATCCACGTCATCCTCATCGTGGATTACGTCGATGCTCACGCTCACCGGCAGTTCATCCACCTCATGGTCGCCGGGAATATTATCAGCGAATGCCGGGCCGCCAGCGGCCAGTAAAATGGCTGCGGCCAAAATCAAACGCTTGTCCAGGCACTTCATGATCGGAACTCTCCTCACCTAATAATCAAGCTACGTAAAAAACAATTCGACGTCAGGCACCATTCACCAGTAATTCAACGCTCCGCTGTTTGCGGACATTTCCTTTTTCGATGGAGGCGCTGACGGTCCACTCGCCCCTCGCTACGCCGCGCACATGCAGCGGAATCAGGTTGACTCCCTCTTCCAGAGAACCCTCCCAGGTCAGCGTGGTCGTATCCACCACCTTGCCGTTTGACACCATGCGCACCCCCGCAGGCAACTGCACGGTAAACCGGACGTTATCAATGGCTCGCGCGGCTTCAAACCAGATGCGTACCGTCGCCTCATTACCCATATCCACATGCACCGGCTGCGTGCCGGTCGCCACGGGCATGGCCACCGGACCTGTGGCAGTACTTACGAAGCGCCCCCCGTCCGGATGCTGTACGGAAAACATGAAGGCAAAAACAAGCAGGCCCGCCACGGCCACCCCGGCCAGAGGCCGCATCGGCAGGCCGCCCAATAACCTTCCGATCGGCAGCAGGCGCTGAATAAACGACCTGCGCACAGGTTGACGGCGCGCTTCCCCGGCCACCTGATGCAGTCTGGCGGAGAGCCGCCCGGAAAACCCGTCAGGCAATGCCACGTCGTCCAGTTCACCCAGGGCATGAACCAGTTCACGGGTAATCGCCATGGCCTCGGCACAGCCATCGCAGACATCTACATGGGCCTTTATTCCGGCACGCTGGTCCGCAGTTAACGTACGATCCAGGTAGTCGGAAAAAGCTTCGCGGGTTGTTTTACAGCTGACATACATAGATGACTCCCCGGTTGACACTATGGATTAGACGGATAGCCGGTTCGGAAAGTTCCCGATTCGGGTAAAAAACACAAGAAAAAGCAGCCTCGGTCGGGCGGCCCCTATTTTCGCTTTGCGGAGGTCCGTCCAGACCCGGTCAGGATTTGGCGCAACTGTTCTCTGGCGCGGGAAATGCGTGACTTTGCCGTACCTTCTGCTGCGCCAATAATTTTTGCGATTTCCTTGTAGGAAAAGCCCTGCAAATCCCGCAGTACGATCACGGCTCGAAACTCGGGTGACAGCTTGAAAACACCGGCCAGAAGCCACTCCTCCCGCTCCTGACTGCGCAACTGCTCGCGAAAGCGGGCGAGGGTTCGCTGGCTACCCTCCGGCGCTTCTCCGTTTTCCAGTAGCGGGGTGGTCGTGCGGATGCGCTCTCTTTTGATGTGATCCAGAAAAGTGGTGTGAATAATCCGGAACAACCAGGTGGAAAACGCCGATTTTCCGGCGAAGCTACCGATATTGGTAAATGCCTTGATCAGGGCATCCTGACAGACATCCTCTGCCACGTCCGGGTCTCCCGTCTGGCGCAGGGCAAAGGCATAGGCCTTTTTCTGGTACGGTTCAACAAGGTCTTCGAACGCCGTGGCATCCCCCCTTTTGGCGGCCTGCACCAACTCCCGTTCCCGCGCCCGCAATTGTTCCGCATGGGTCATCACGCAGATGAGTCGTGCAATTCATGTGCTAGACGTAATTAAACCGTCCTGGCCCTCTCGGTTTTTTTGGCGGCCTGCCACAACGACTCCCACTGGGTTGGCGTCAGTTCCCGCAGCGGTTTTTTGGCTTGCGACTCCATGTGGGCAAACCGTTTTCGGAACCGGTCGATGGTGCCGGTGAGCGCCTCTTCGGCTGGCAACCCGGCCTTTCGGCCCAGGTTCACCAGTGCAAACAGCACGTCCCCCAACTCATCTTGCGCCCCGGCCATATCGCCCTGATCCAGAGCTTGCCGAAGCTCGTCCAACTCTTCATGCACCTTGCCCCAAACGGGTTCGGATTCGTCCCAGTCAAATCCCTCCCGTGCGGCTTTTTTTGATATTTTGTGGGCACGCAAAAGAGCCGGCAGGCTTCTGGGTATGCCATCCAGCACCGATTTCCGGTTTTTCTTGGACGGCTCCTGGCTCTTTAACCGGTCCCAGTTTTCGAGCACCTCTTCCGGCGTGTCGGCCACCTCATCTCCAAACACATGGGGGTGGCGATGCACCATCTTGTCGTGAATCTGATTGATTACGTCGGTGACCGTAAACGCACCGGATTCCCGGCCCATATCGGAGTGGAACAGAATCTGGAAAAGCAGGTCGCCCAGTTCTTCCCGGATCTCCGTTGGATCCCCGTCCTTGAGGGCATCCATCACCTCAAACGTCTCTTCCACCAGATACGGCGACACCGACTCCCGGGTCTGGGCCCGATCCCACGGGCAGCCGTCCGGCCCGCGCAGGGTTTCCACCAGCTTCACCAGCCGCATGAAGGCCGCGCCGGTATCTTTGGACGGGTCGGTCACCTATCCATTCTCCCGCCCGTCCGGGTCGGACGAATCGTCCGGAACGTCACCGGGTTCCGCGTTTGGCCATGGGATGGACTCGGGGTCAACCGCTTCCCTGGCAGGACGGCTCTCCCGCACCACCGGGGAGCCTTCGGTCATGATTTCTTTGGCTTCCGCTACCAGCTCCCGGATCTGGCCCGACTCTTCGGCATCCGGGTCCAGTTCCAGAAAGCGCTCCCATGTTTTTACTGCGGTGGGCAAATCCTGTTTTCCGTAGCGCAGCACCGCGCCCATTTCAAACAGGGCCACGGTATAGTCCGGGTTCAGGGCAAGTACCTGATCGTAATGATGTAACGCCTCGTCCACATCTCCCAGAAAATAGGCCACGGTTCCCAAATGCGTGCGGGCTTCCAGGTTTTCCGGTGCCACCTGGCTTGCCCGCAGGTAGTAGCCCTTGGCCTTGACGTACTGCCTTTCCCTCACATACACATCCCCTAGGGAAAGCAATATCTCTATATCGTTCGGATTTTCCATCAGCGCCGCCCGCAGAGCCTCTATGTGTGGATCGTCCGGCTCTTCCAGGTGCGCCCGTATTTCCCGGCTGGCCGACTGGACCTGGGCGGAGTGGACAGCCTGCGGTACTGCGGTGTCCGTGGCTATGCCCGACTTCGACTCCGGCAGGTTGCTGACAACAAGCCACCCCGCTCCGGCTGCGGCCAATGCAGCAATGATAAAAATCAGGACTGTGCGTATGGAAGGGGTGTTATGCGAAGGCGTCATGATGTTTGCGCTAAAAAAAACAGGATTATACGCGAGCAGGCCCGCCAACGGCACCGACATTCGGTAAATGACCCATATCAGTTGCAGGAACCGCGCTTGACCCTTTCTCTTCCCTCTCGTACCATGCGCCGGTTATAAGTGAAGATTGGTCGTTTGCGGCAAATATTCGGAATTACAGGATACGGTTATGCACAATATGCGTTATTTTGGTTGGGCAGTGGGCCTGTTTACATTGGTTGCCGTCTGGACGCCGGACGTCGCTCACGCCACCCGTCCATTTATCCACACGGAGAGCGCGGTCGCACTGCCTGCGGGTGGCGTGCGGGTGGAAATGGGGCTCGGTCACGAAAGCTGGGACAACGGCGATAAGGTCTACCAGATGACCGGTGAGTTGAGCTACAGCCTGTATGCCAACCTGGATCTGGAAGTGGAAATGCCGTTTGTCGTGGTGGGGCCCACCCCGTACGGGGACGGCATCGGAGATATCTGGACCAAGGCCAAGGTCAACTTTGTAAAGGGGCGGGCGGCCAATCCCTTAAGCCTTTCCGGGTTGATTGGCATACGTTTTCCCACCGGTGACGCCGTCACCGGCATGAAGGACACCGACCTGCTGCTTTCTGCGCTGGCCAGCAAGGCGTTCGGCCCCGTCGTGGCCCATGCCAACCTGTTCTATACTTTTGTCGGCAACCCTCCGGGAGTGTCGCTGAACGATGCGCTGGGTATCTCGGTCGGGCTGGAAGTGGACACGCCGTTTGACCAGTTGGTCGCCATCGGTGAGTTCATCTGGGAAGAAGAGCGGGTTCCGGGCGCCGACGAGCGCATGGAAGCCGCGGGTGGGGCCACCTACCGCATCACCGACGGGATCCGGGCCGACGTGATCACCCGGATCGGATTTGGCACGGGGAACAGGCCGTACGTGGGTGCACCTGATTTTGGCCTGAACTTCGGCGTCACCTTCGATATGTAACGCAAGCCCCTATCCCCGGGGCAGAATAATCGCAGCAGACAGCCCGCCTTCGGGCCGGTTTTTCAGTTCCAGCTCTCCCCCGTGGGCCCGGGCGATTGAACGCGCAATCGAAAGGCCCAGCCCCACCCCGCCCGTCTCCCGGCTACGAGATGGTTCCAGCCGATAAAACGGTTCGAACACATGGAGCAACAACTCCTCGTCGATCCCCGGCCCTTCATCCAACACGGTGATACAAAGTTCCCGCTCCCCCTCCACGACCGAAATGCTTGCACTGCCACCGTACTTGACCGCATTTTCCACTAGGTTGACCACGCACCGCTTCAGCGACTGGGGCCGGGCCGGGAACGTTACTGCGGTGGACGTCTCCAGCACGGTGACCTGCCCGCCTGTTTCCTCCAGGTCCGCCGCAACGCTTTCTACCAGCGCCTGAATATCCACCTGCCGAACCGGCTCGGTGCGCGCCGCATCCCGCATGAACTCCAGACTGGTGTTCACCATCGATTCCATCTCGTCCAGATCGGCCACCATCTTCTCCCGAAAGGTCGTATCCTCAATCATCTCTGCCCGCAGGCGCAGACGGGTGATGGGTGTTTTCAGGTCGTGGGAGATGGCCGCCAGCATCTCTTCCCGGTCCTTCACATAGCGGGCAATGCGGGTCTGCATGGTATTGAATGCCCGTGCCGCCCGGGCCACTTCCAACGGACCGGACTCGGACAGTGGCGGCCGGTCGATATCCCGCCCCAGTTCATCTGCCGCATCGCCCAGCAGACGCAAAGGGCGGGTGGCCCAACGGACTGCAAGCAGGGAAATCAACATCACCGAAACCAGCAATACCGCCAGCACAATAAACAGCTTGCCGGGCACCAGAAACGCCTCCTCTGGCGGCTCGTGGACGAAAATCGCCCAGGTGCCATCCGTAAGCGGGGTGGCCACGGAAAAGCGCACCTCCCCCGCACCCGCCCGCCAGAGTTCCCGCCACCTTCTCTGCGGCCCACCTGTCCACGGGTCGCCCGCCGTCTGTTGGTCCCAACTGTTGCGCCACGACTCCCCCCAACGCCCCGGTCCCGGCCCCGATCCAGGACCGGGAAATCGCCCCGTACCGGGCATCACTTCGCCCGGCTGGGGAGGGGGGGGGCGATGCGCTCCCACCTCCCGCTGGGTCACCCGTACGTATACGGGGCGGTCGTCTCCAATCAGCCGGCTGAGTACTTTTTTCAGGCGGCTGGCACGGCGGTTGCCGCTGTTCTCTTCCAGTGTTTTCGGGCGCTCGCTCAGGCGCACTCCCAGGTTTGGTGTATTCACCGCCCGCAAAAACAACGCCCGCTGGGCCGTATCCAGTGTATCGAGCACCCGCACGGTACTGGCCACCCGTTGGGCGGTATACAGCCCGCTGGCCTCGTACAGGGCGGTGCCCCGGTCGTACAGCAAAATGATGGCACCCGCCGCCTGCGCCACCAGCAGGCCACAGGTCAACACCAGCACCAGACGCCCGAATACGGATTGGGGAAACAGCCGCATCAACCGCTCGAACCTGCTTCCGGCACCACCTGAGCGGTCAGTATGTACCCTTCCCCGCGCACGGTTTTGATGAGTGACGGCTCCTGGCCGTCGTCTCCCAGCCGTTTTCTTAAGCGGCCCACCTGCACGTCAATACTGCGGTCAAACGGCTGGGCCTGCCGCCCGCGGGTTAAATCCAGTAACAGGTCGCGGGACAACACCCGGCCCGGATGGGTCACCAGTACGGCAAGCAGTCGATACTCCCCGGAGGAAAGCGGCACCACCACGCCATCTGCATCCGTCAGTTCGCGGACGCCCAGGTCCAGCACCCAGTTGGCAAACTGCAACCGGCCCGTACCGGCCCCCTGCCCTTCCGGTACGGCCCCGGCCCGCCGGAGCACCGCCTTGATGCGGGCCAGCAGTTCCCGTGGGCTGAACGGCTTGGCCACATAGTCGTCGGCACCCATTTCCAGACCGACAATCCGATCGGTCTCCTCCCCCCGGGCGGTCAGCATAATGACCGGCAGGGCCGATTCAGCGCGTAAATTCCGGCACAGGGTCAGGCCGTCTTCCCCCGGCAACATCAAATCCAGAATGACCAGGTCGATGCGCTGGTCGGCCAGCGCCGACCGCATGGCGCGTCCGTCGGCGGCGGCGGTGGCCTGATAACCGTTCCGGGTCAGGTAGTCGCGCAGCAGGTCGCGAATTCCCCGATCATCATCCACAATCAAAATGTGCGGTTTGGCTGTCATACTGAAAGTTATAGCCGTTTTTTGCCTTTGCCCTGCGGGAAAATTGCAACGCAGTGTAACAGCCCCGGCAGGAGATACCGACCGTTACAAAAAACCGCTTTTGCCGACATCGTTCTGTTACACCGGCCTGCTTCAATTAAATCTGCGGGGGGCAAACAGAAGAAACAGGAGATATGAACATGAACCGAATGACATCTTTAACACTGGGAACGATGCTGGCGGGTGCCTTGCTGGTTACGGGAAGCGCCTTTGCCGAAGACCGTATGCACGGCTACGGGCACGGGCCGGATGGATACAACTGCACCCCCGGAGACGATTGCGGCTACAACCAACAGAGGGGTCCGTTCGGTAATAATGGGCCGGGGGGGTCTGGCTGGAGCAACCAGCATTACGGCTATAATTCCGGCCCGTTCTCCCACGGACCCGACCGGATGACCCGTAAGGAGTTTCGCCAGTGGCGCACGGACCGCACAGGCAAATGGATGGCCTATGTGAAAGCCGAGCTGGAGATCACCGTCAAGCAGGAAAAGGCGTGGAAGGCATTTTCCGACGCCGTGCGTGAACGGGCGGACACCCCCCGTGAACGTTTCCGCAGCGACGAAACAGATCGGGTGGCGCGGGACATCGCCCACCTGGAACACCGCATCGCCCAGATGCAAGGCTACCTGAAAAAGGCCCGCGCCCTCCAGAGCGCGCGGGGCACCCTGTTCAAGACACTCACAGACGAGCAACGCGACACCGCCGGGGAATTGCTGGTAGAAGACGGCCGCTGACCGCCCGGAACGGTTTGGACCGGAGGTTGATCCTCCGGTCCAAACCGCCGCTTCAGGAAAGCTTGCGGATCATCTCCTGGGTCACCACCACCAGACCGGACGGAGTGACCTTAAAGCGTTCTTTATCGGCCTCCAGGTCGAAGCCGATCTCGATCTTTTCGGGAATTTCCACGCGTTTATCGACGATCACCCGTTTTAGTTTGGCGTAGCGCCCCACCTTGGCGTCGTCAAACAGGATCGACTGATCCACCTCGCTGTAACTGCCCACCCGTGCATTGCGCGAAAGCACCGAGTTTGACACCCGTCCACCGCTCACAATGCAGCCGCCGCAGACGATGGAGTCCAGCGCTTCGCCCCGCCGCCCGCCTTCTGTCTCGCCCTGGGCAAACACAAACTTGGCGGGTGGGGTTTGCCCCGGAGCGGTACGCAACGGCCACACCTGATCGTACAGGTTGAACCGGGGAGAGACGGACACCAGGTCCATGTTGGCCTCCCAGTAGGCGTCCAGGGTGCCGATGTCCATCCAGTAATTTTCCACCCCCTTGGCGCCGGGGCAACTGGCCTGGGCAAAATCGAAGGCGTACAGCCTGCCGGACTCCTGCATGGCGGGCAGCACGTCCTTGCCAAAGTCGTGGGAAGAATCCGGCTTGCGGGCGTCGGCAGCCAGATACTTTCTGAGGGACTCCCGGTTGAACAGATAGATGCCCATGGATACATAGGCCGCCTCCGGGTCGTCGGGTGTGGGCATGGGATTCTTTGGTTTCTCTGCAAACCCCTCAATGCGGCCCACTTCGTCTACCTGAATCACGCCAAAGCGGGAGGCATCCTGAACCGGCACCCGGATCGCCGCCACGGTGCAGTCGGCCTCCACCTCCTGGTGGTAGCGGAACATCTGCGAATAGTCCATCTTGTAGATGTGGTCGCCCGATAGCACCAGCACCTGCTCGGCGTCTTCCTGTTCCACCAGATACATGTTCTGGTGAATGGCATCGGCGGTGCCCAGATACCAATTGGTGCCAATGCGGTGCTGGGGAGGGACCGAGATGACAAACTCACCCAGCTCGGCATTCACGATGTTCCACCCCACGCGGATGTGGCGGTCCAGGGAGAACGACTTGTACTGGGTGAGCGCCGCAATCCGGCGGATGCCCGAGTTCACGCAGTTGGACAGGGTAAAGTCGATGATGCGGTACTTGCCGCCAAACGGTACTGCGGGCTTTGCCCGGTCGCGGGTAAGGGGCGAAAGGCGACGGCCTTCCCCCCCAGCCAGAATCATTGCAATTGTTCGGTTCAAACCGGTGCGCGAGCCGCCTCCCTCCCATCGGGGCCATGGGTTTCTGTCACGTCTCTATTATTCCCGAATTATGTCCTTACCGGTTACCGTTTTCTCTGGATTTGACCCACCCTTTTTCTACTTCCTATAATTGTCCGGATCAGGGAAGCGAAACGCACCTGGGTTCACAAGCGGTTTTTGTCTGTTTGTTGCCCCGGTCGCCATGACGAGTGATCGGGGATCGCGCTCCCTCATCGGCTCATTCAACACAGCGCACATGGATCGGTAACAGACGGCATGCCTGTCATTCATTTTGTTGATATTAACCAGAAGGTAGAGTGCGTCCCCGGCGCCAATTTACGGGAGACTGCGCAGCGGGTGGGATACAGCGTCTACAAAGGGGCATCCAAACTGCTGAACTGCCAGGGTCACGGCCTGTGCGGCACCTGTCGGGTGGGCATCGTCGAAGGGCGCTCCATGCCCAGAAACGATACCGAAAAAAAGCGTCTGGGCCATATTCCAGAACCGTGGCGGCTGGCGTGTCAGGTGCAGGTGCTGGACAACATTACCGTCACCACCGATGAAGGCAGAATCGCTGAATGTATCCGCGCGAAAGAGCTGGCCGACGCCGAGGTGCTGAAGGCCGCCGCCGCCGTGCGTGCCGCCCGTGCCGCCGAAATGAAAAAGGCGCAGGATGCGGCCGAAGCCAAAGCCGCCGCGACAGCCAAAAAGGCGGCGCCCGCTAAAAAGGCCCCGGCAAAGAAACCGGCAGCCAAAAAGGCCGCGCCCGCCAAAAAGGCGGCGGCCAAAAAGTCCACCGCCACTAAAGGCCAGCCCAAAAAGTAACGATTCCCCTTGCCGGCCCGCCCCTACGGGCGGGCCAGTACGGTTTGCAGCGCCCGGAAAGTGGCCAGCCCCTCTTCCACAAACCGGTCCCGCTCAAGCAACTCGGAGCTCAGGGGGATGCGCCGCCCCACCTTTAAAAACTCCATGGGCGCAAGCGCCTCCGGCGGCACGGAATCCAGCGGCACAAAGCCGTCCCAGTCCCACGGGTCGCCGCCGAACCAGGCGCCCATGTGTGGCAAGGGGGTCACACCTCCCCCGATCAGCGCCCTGCGGTAGTGGGGCAGATCCGGCCCTTTTAATATCCAGCAAAAGCACACGGCCCGCCCCCACCAGATGAGGGAGCGAAAGGCAAAGTAGCACGGCTTGGTAAAGTAGCGGGGGTAATCCAGATATTGATACGGGGTGCCGTCCAGGTTCTCGCCCCGGGCGATCTGGCTGGAGGTGGGCTCAAACCCTTCCGGGGCCACCCACCCGCCGTAATTCGCCTGCACTTCGGGAAACAGCGCCCACTTGAGCGCCTCCAGATGCCCTTTCAGGGTGGCGGTCGCGCTGCTTTTTGCACGCAGGAGCGGCTGGTTGACCACCAGCCCCAGTTCTTCATCGGTCAGTTTCATACCCCCCCTATCGGTTTGTTATGCCCGTGGAAACAGGCCCGCCCTCGTCATTCCCGCGAAAGCGGGAATCCAGTTCCAGGCCATCACAAAACCCGTGGCATCACAACCTACATGGGAGACCCCCACTGTGTCCATATGGTCGGGCGCTGGAATTCACACCTAAGCGTGACGATCTCTGGATTCCCGCTTTCGCGGGAATGACGAGAGGGTGGGAATGACGAAGGGGGCGGGAGTGACGACCAGAGAGGGAGCCGGATGGTTACTGGAACCAGTTCAGGATCACGTTGGTATAGGTGCCCGGAAAGGCAATGGGGTTGGACAGGTTGAGCACCTCTGCCACGCCGCAGTCCGCCACGGTGTCGGTCGGGGAAGGGGGAAGCGGGTCGCCGTTCCCCGGAATGTTCACGATCATCGTGGCCGCCTCGCCGCCAAGGCCTGCGGCTCCTTCGATGTTGATGGTTCCCGACACCGGCTGTCCGTTGGCGTTCGGGTCGGCGTCCACCACGCAGGCCGAACCAAAATCGACGATCACATCGATAAAGGTGACGGTCAGGGCGCCGCCAGCCTCATCCTGCACCGTAAAACTGCCGTTGTAGATCATCTCGTCACCGCCGCCGGTGCCGGTGCCGGTGCTTAGCACCCAGTTCAGGTTGTCGTAGGTTGTCGCCTGCAAGGTATCGGCGGTCAGGCCAATGTTGCCGTTGGTCATCCAGCCGTCGGGGCCTGCCTCTGCATTGGTCCAGTCATAGCCGTTGATGCGGCCTTCCATGGTGGCGAAGTCGTAGGCGGCCTGACGGTTGATCCCGGAGCTGGTACGGGTATCGTTTACTCCCGCACCGGTATCGTCCACCGCGATGTACGACTCCATCCAGGTGGCGCTCAGGCTCTGGCCCGCCACGGTATAGGCCGCCATCAACACGCCGTCCATGCCGGTCAGGGCGCCGAACCGGAAGCCCGACTCCGTCAGGGTGCCGGTGGTGCAGGGGCTGCCGTCGGCATTTACCCGGTTTCCGCTCACGTCGATGGTGGCCGGAAAGTTCGGGCCGGTAAATTCCGTCCGGGTTTCCACCGGGCACCCGGCAGAGAGCGCGGAGTCGTCCTTGATGAAGTCCGCATGCCGCACGTCGGCCTGTGCATCCGCAACCGGATCGGCCATAAAAATGATATTGATCACATCGGCCTGGTCGTAGCCGCTGATATCGGCCGGTTCGTTGCTCACCCCCACGATCGGCGGCGCGGGGGCAACGGCCCCAAGATCGTCGGCGCCGTATCCGCAGCCACCGGCAAGCATTGCAATCACCACCATGGCCGCAAGCGGCGCGGCACGCCTTATCCGCCTTGTTGAAAACACACGCATCGTTCTATTTTACCCGATTCCTGAAATCTGTCATATCAGGAACCGGCACAAAAAAAGGCCCCCGGTTTCCCGGGGGCCTTTTGTGTGTGCGTACGGCCCGCCTTGTGGAGGGTCCGTCCAGGTCGGTATTTACAGGTCAAACCCGCCGGTTTCACCCGCACCGGAAAAGCGGCGGCTTCACATGGCGCCGCCCGTGGTGGTGGCCCACACCATGCCGCCGGATGCGACTGCAACCGGTACGGCGGATTCGCCGGCGGTCAGGCCGGCCATCCAGCCCGTATCGAAATCGGGCCGGGCACCGGTTGCACCCTGTTGAACGCCCGTATACGCGTCAATAATTCCCCCGGCATGGGGGTCCGAAACGCCCGCCAGGCTCTCATCGCCAAAGCCATAGACCAGCACGGCCGCCAGGGCCATTGCCGCCAGCGACGCGGTCCGTTTGACTGTTTTATTTGTAGACATGCTCCCTCCTTACAGATTGGCTCGTGAATTTTGTTGTAAACATGGCGCACGGGTCGCACCCGCAGGCCAGTCTATTCATCGGCCAGATTCCCCCCGCAGATAAACAAAAAAAGGCCCCCGGTTTCCCGGGGGCCTTTGATGTTTTGGACCGTATGGTCCGAACGTCAAGCGTTCCTGCTACCAGATCGTCTGATCGGCAGTCGCAGCCACATCGCCCATGTAGGTCACATCCGCGTCGCCGCAGACGGGGTTGGTCGCCGGCAGGTCGATCACGGTCTCGCCCAGCTCGTTACCGATGGTCAACTGACCGCCGGTCGGTTCACCCGTGATGCAGATGGCGGGATCGTACTCAAGGTCGTTGAACGTGTAGGTGAAGTGCCCGGCATCATCGATGATCTTAACCGTACCGTTGAAAGTCACCACGTCGCTGCCATCTGTGGTAAACGAGACGTTGACCTGCATGCCGTCCAGGAAAACCCCTGACGTAGCGCGGGAGAAGTCGACAACCGTGTCATCCCATACGGCAAAGTATTCAGATCCGATGAGCGAACCGGAGGTCAGCGCGTCACCCGCTGCATTGAAGGTACCCGTAGCCGTCTCGCTGATGCCGTCTTCAATATCAACCTTGTCGGTGCCGTCAGACCACACATCCAGGACGAAGCCGCTCTCCGAGGCACTCATCGGCAGGTCGATCAGGTCCGCCGGTGCAAAGCCGGCGATGGTGATGCCGCCCAGCCCGGTGGTGGTCGTCGTCCAGGAACCGGTCTGCAGGCCGTTGGTACCATCATAATTACACGCGGTGCCGTCGGCGTTGAGCATGGTTTCGGTAACGACGATCGTGCCCGGAAATTCGGTGGCACCGGTATTCCAGTTGGATTTCGTGTTCGCGCAGTCGCTGCCATCGCCAGCTACGGGAAGTTCGCCCCAGCCTTCCGCCTGCCGCATCGCGGTCTCAATCTCGGCGACGAGGTCCGCCGGCATCATTCCCACCGTGGCGGCGGTGTTGACCTCGGTATCGGCGATGCCATCCGCATCCACGTCGAACGCTGTGGTACTGGTGCCCATCGCCGGAATGCCAAATACGACATCATCATCCGAACAGGCGCCAGCCAGCAGGGCTGCCAGGGCCATCGCCGCCAGCGGCGCGGTTTTCATTACGGTCTTTTTCGTAAACATTCTCATTCCTCTCCTAAATTAGCAGGAATTGTTGAAAAAAAACGGCACGTGATAGTGCCTTGCCACAGCCGGACAGCGTCCGCTGAAACGATTGAAAGAACCCCAAAGTGATTTATGAAGAGTGCCCGAATTTGCGGTGCGATCCCCAACGGTCATCATTCCGGAAGCCCCTTTATCGGTCTGTTCACACAGACCTTTAACGTCACCGAACGTATGCACCACCCGGAAGGGCAGCCTTCACCGTCACGCATGGGCCGTATTTGACGCTTTTGGGTTTTTCTTGTCAACCCCTTTTTAAACAGTTCGTGAAAAAGAAAATCTCCATCGTTTTCAAGGGGTTTAGCAGTTGCACAGATAGTAGGCAAAGTGGTGGGTTGTTGCTTATTGCGTGAGCAATTACACCCTTCGACAGGCTCAGGGCGAACGGGGGAATTTTTTTTGTCTGTGCACCGGCAACCGCCCCCTCCCCTTCGTCATTCCCTCCCCTTCGTCATTCCCTCC
>CBDUXI010000059.1:0-15726 GCA_965371175.1 uncultured bacterium | reverse complement strand
ATCGTGCTGCCGCTGGCGTTTCTGATCGGCGCAAACTACGGCATCATGGGGGTCATGGTGGCGTGGATGCTCGCCTACCCGCCTTTGTATCTGCTGTTGCTGATCCACTGCCTGCGCGATCTGGGGTTGCCGTTGCACCGTTTTTTACGCAGCACCACATCCGCCGCAACCGCCACCTTGTGCATGGGGCTGGCGGTCTATGCCTGCGGAAAAGTGGTGGCCGACCTGCCCGGCATTGTCCGCCTTGCCACCATGATCCTTGTGGGCGTGGCGGCCTATGCGGGCACCTTCTTCCTGCTGTTTAAAAGCCAGATCAAACAGGTGCGGGAAGGGTTTCGCATGTTGCGGCAGGGAAAAACCCCGTGAACCGCGCATACACCCTCGCGTGGCACGATATCGAAGCCAACCCTGTAGGCTGGGACCAGACGGTGACCCGGGCCGCATCCAGCCTGTTCCACCTGAGTGCCGTGCTGGCCGCTCACCAATACGGCGCGGCAAAAAGACGCGGCATTGTGGTCATGCAGGGAGAGAAAATCGCCGCCGCCATCGGCGGGCTGCATACGCCGGACGGCCGCTTTCACACCCTGTCGTTCGTGCCGCCGGATGCCAAAAATCCCAAAGCCCTGTTTGCGGAACTGACCGGCTGGCTCGGCAAAAACGGCATTTCCAGCCTTGAAATCGGCTCGTTTGAGCAAGGGGTGGAAGGCCACGACATCGGCAATTCGGGAACGCTGCAAGGGACGCTGACAGACCGGCTGGAGTTTCCGTGGGACCTGTCTTCCGGCGCGCCGGACTGCTTTTCCGGCATCCGTTCAAACCACAAGCGCAAGCTGAAAAAACTGGCCGCGTCCGGGGCCACCCTAAAAAAGATGCCGGGCAACCCGGCATGGCCCCTCACCCGCCTGCGCGCCCACTGGGAAACACGCAAGGGGTACGGCACCGGCCTCATGAAGTTCATCCGCTCCTTCCGCTACCACGCCGCCCTGCACAAGACTCTGGGCCGGGCGGGCATCGGGCGGCTGTACGGCCTGTATGATCGGGGCGGAAATCTGCTGTGCGTCAGCTACATGCTGGAGCAGGCCCATACGGCGTTCTACATGCTGGGTGCCAGTGCCCCGGAAGGGTACCGGGTGGGGGCGTCGATCATGCTGTTTACGGAACTGGCCGGCAGGTATGCACAACAGGGAATCCACACCCTGAACCTGGGCGGCGTGCCACTGGCGGCGGAAAATGAGGGCCATGAAGAGCATGGGGTGTACCGCTTCAAATGCGGGTTCGGCGTGCAGCCGTCTGCCCGAAAGTCGCTGCATATTCCGCTATAATTCGACCGCCGTCATTGTGTCGGCACATTCGGGAACGGGTCATGGGCTATATCAAACAGGCAGTAAACGATTTTTTTGGCGTGACGTATCCGGCGGGGGATGCAAATGCACACCTGAAAGCCACCATGGACTGGCTATGCGCCGCGCAGGATGCCGGTGACGACGACGGCGTGGCGCGCATGTTCCACCTGCAATCCGGCTGGGGTGCCAGCTACCCGGAAACCACCGGCTACATCATTCCCACCTTTCTGGATTACGCCCGGCATACGGGAGATGAAAGCTACCGGAAACGGGCGGTAAAAATGGCCGACTGGGAAAGCGACATCCAGATGAAAGACGGTGCGGTGCAGGGCGGCACCATCGCCGATCCGCCCAGCCCCGCCATCTTCAACACCGGACAGGTGCTGTTTGGCTGGTGCGCCGTTTATGCGGAACTAAAAGAGGAACGCCATTTAAAATCCCTGACCGCCGCAGCCGATTACCTGTGCGACCAGCAGGACGACGACGGCGCCTGGCGGCGCAACCTGAGCGCCTTTTGCGATGCCCCGGTCGATACCTACGCCTACAACGTTCGCAGCGCCTGGGCCTTGCGTCTGGCGGGTGCGCTCACCGGCAACGACACCTGGATAAAACAGGCCGACGCCAATCTGGCATACGTCCTGTCCATCACCCGAAACAACGGCTGGACCGAAAAAAACTGCCTGAGCTACCCGGATCGGCCGTTGCTGCACACCATCGCCTATACGTTTCAGGGCATGCTGGAATGCGCCGCACTGGCCGGGAACGACCCGGCATTGCAGACGGTCCTCACCGGCAACCGGGCGCTGCTGGACAGCTACCGCAAACAGGGACACCTGTACGGCCGCTACGACGCCAGCTGGCACCCGGCCGTCCGCTGGCGCTGCCTGACCGGCGAGGCCCAGACCAGCATCGTGTGGTTCCGTCTGGCGCAGCTGACCGGAGATGAAACATGGGCCCATATGGCGCGCCGGTTGAACACCGACCTGAAAAAGACCCAGATGCGCACCGGTCCCGTATCGGGCGGCGTCAAGGGTTCCCATCCGGTTTACGGCCCTTACGGAAAATACGAGTACCTGAACTGGGCCGCCAAATTTTTCGCCGACGCCCTGTTGCTTGAGGCCGGGTTTCCAGATGGCGGCGTGAGCGGCTAGGCCGCCGCCTTTGTGCCGATGGGTAAACGCATCCTCATCCTCTCGTACCACTTTTACCCGGATGGGGCGGTGGGGGCGCGGCGCATGTCGCAACTGGCCACCTCCCTGGCACAGCGGGGCGACCAGATCACCGTCATCCGGGGCCGTTCGGCACCGGACATCCAGCCCGATCCGGGACTGGTGGAACCGGTGGCCGCACTGAACGTCATCTCCGTGCCGGTGCCGCCCAAGATTGCCCCCGCCGTGGGCCGCTGGCGGCGCCGGTTCAGGCAGGGAAAAAAAAACACGGAGACGTCCCTGCACGCAAACACCGCCCCCGAAACACCCGCGCAGCCGGGCCGGTTAAAGCGATTTTACTATTCCGTTGAATCCATCGTCGATTACCGCAAGCTGTGGGCCACGCTGGTGGCGGTGCGCCTGTGCTTTTTGCGGCTGACAAACCGGGTGGACGTGATCATTTCGTCCGGCCCGCCCTGGTCGGCCTATCTGCCCGCGCTGCTGGCAAAATGGCTGTTCGGCGCCCGCTGGATCATCGACCTGAGAGACCCTTTCTACCAAAACCCCATATGGACCGAGGCGCTGCAAAGTCCAGTCAAAAATCGGGTGGAAAGTTTTCTGGAGGGTCTGTGCTTTTCCCGGGCCGACCGCATCGTCTGCACCGCCCCCGGTGCGGCCCGTCAGGTGCGGGAGCGGTACGGCTGGAACGATGCGCGGGTACCGGTCATCCATAACGGTTACGCAGCACCCCAAAAAAGGCGCAAACCACCCGAAAAAGGCCGCCTGAATCTGCTTTATGCGGGCTTGCTCTCCCTGAACCGGGACCCGTTTCCCCGGCTGCACGGGCTGAAAAAAATGCTCGCGTCTCCCGGAGTAAAAAGGGAACGGGTGCAGTTGACCTTTCTGGGCGGTACCAGCTGGAACGGTATCGACATCAACGACTGGCTGAAAGCGCACCAGCTGGCCGACTGTGCACAGGCCCTGCCCCGGGTGCATGCGGAAGAGATGGAAATACACCAGACGCAGGCCAACGTGCTGGTGAACCTGGCTCAGGGGCAACCGGACCAGATTCCGGCCAAAACCTTCGAGTACCTGGCCTCGGGCAAGGAAACCCTGACCCTCACCGAACCCGAAAGCGATACCGGAAAACTGGTAACGGACACCCGCTCCGGGCGGGTGGTGGCCGGAGCCGACTCCCAGGCCATCAGCGATGCGCTGGGCGACCTGTACCGCTTTTACGTCACCCAGAAAAAGCCGTACCGGCCCGACCGGAAACGCATTGCCGCATTCAGCGCGGAGGCCCAGACCGGGCACTACCGGATCCTGATCGATCAGGTGGCCGGTGAATAGCCGCACCCATCCGGCGCCCGCACCCACGGCCCAGCCGGTCGGAGAGGCCGGGTTCTGGATGGTGTGCGGGGTGATCTTTCTGGAATACCTGCGGCCCCAGGATCACCTGTCGTTTTTAAAACCGCTGCACCTGCCGCTGCTGATGGCCGTGGCGGTGGGGCTGTTATGGCTGTCCCGGGGCGACAAGTCGCCCCTGAGAGACCCGCTGATCCGCCTGTACATCGCCTTCATGCTGTTGGTGGCGGCAAGCGTCTTGTGGGCGGGGAACACCTGGCTGGTCTATCAGTCCAGCAAAACCCTGCTGCTGTATCTGATTACGGTGACCGTGCCGTTTGTGGCGTTTGTGAAGAGCGCCGAGGGGCTGGGGAAGTTTTTCCGGATATGGGTCATCATCCATGTACTGCTGGTGCTCATCAGTCTGGGCGCCGCCGGACGCGGCAGCGGCAGTTTTCTGGAAGACGAAAACGATCTGGCGCTGGCGTTCAACATGGTGATCCCGTACGCCTATTTTTTGAGTCAGTCGCCCCGCTCCGGAGGGATCAAGCGGCTCCTGCTCCTTGCCGCCACGGCGGTGCTGGTGTTTGGCGTGGTCAACACCAATTCCCGCGGCGGGTTTCTCGGGCTGGTTACCGTGCTGGGGGCGATCGTGTTGTTCTCGGAACACCGGGTGCGTAATTTTGCCGTCCTCACCGTGCTCAGCGGCCTGCTGGCCCTGGCCATTCCGTCGACCTACTGGGCCGAGGTACAGACCATCGGCGACACGGAAGATTCCACCCGCACCGGCAGGCTGCACCTGTGGGAAATGGGGTGGGAAATATACCTGGACCACCCGGTGCTCGGGGTGGGCGCCTCCAACTTCAGCCGCCACGTGTTTGACTACGAACAGGCCGCAGCGGCCAGGGAGGGAAAGACAACCAAGTCCCACTGGGGCGTGGCGGCGCACTCGCTCTACTTTACACTGTTACCGGAAGCGGGAACGGCAGGCGTCCTGCTGTACGGTTTCATGGCCGTTTACGTGGTCGCCCGCGCCCGCCGCGCAAAAAGACTGCTGGCCCAAATTCAGGCCCGCGCCCCCGCCCCGGAAGTCATCGAGATGGCGCTGATTTCCAAGGCCCTGCTTTCCTCTTTGCTGGCGTTCTTTGTCTGCGGGGCGTTCATCTCGGTGCTGTACTACCCCCATTTCTGGTTTTTGATCGGCTTTGTCATTTCCATCGAACGGCTGGCAAGCCGCCGGTTGCAAAGCCTGCCCCGGGAAGAGGCCGGAGCCCCACTGTGATCAACGTACTGCACATGATGGAAGGGGGCGAACCCGGCGGGGCCGAAACCGTGCTGGTGGAGATTGCCGCCAATCTGGGCGACGGCTATACCTCTCACGGCCTGATGCTGGAGGCAGGCTGGGCCAGCCACGCCCTGACCGAACGCGGCATCCCCGTGGAGGTACTGCCGCTGGTCCGCGCGTTCGATTTTGGCTGGCCGCGCAGGCTGGCCCGGCTGATCCGGGAACGAAATATTCACCTGATCCAGTCCCACGAGTTCACCACCAACTGTTACGCCACCGCCGCCGCAAGGCTGGCCGGTATTCCCATCGTCTGCACCGTGCACGGGAAAAACTACTACCCGGAACGCCTGTACCGCCGCGCCGCCACCCGCTGGACCGCAAAAAACGCCGGGGCGTTCGTGGCAGTCTCCCACGACCTGAGCGGGTTTCTGACGGCGCGGGTCGGTATTCCAGAGGCGCGCATCCATACCATCCACAACGGTGCCGACCTTGCCCGTTTTGCCTCTCCCGCAAAGCGCCGCAGTGCGGTGCGGAAAGAACTGGGCATCAAGGGTGACCGGTTCGTCTGTATTACCGTGGCCGCCCTGTTTGAGGTCAAGGCCCACGAGGTGCTGCTGGAAGCCGCCGCACAGATGATCCAGAGCCATCCACATGCCACATTTCTACTGGTGGGTGAAGGCCCGCTGGAAGCCCACCTGAGGGCGCGGGCGCACCAGCTTGGGGTGGCCGACCATGTGGTGTTTGCCGGGTTCCGCAGCGACATTCCCGACCTGCTTGCCGCCGCCGACCTGTTTGTGCTGCCGTCCCATTCCGAGGGGCTGCCCGTATCGGTAATCGAGGCCGCGGCGGCAGGTCTGCCCGTGGTGGCCACCCGGGTGGGCGGCCTGGCAGAGGTTGTGGAAGACGGCCTCAGCGGCACCCTGGTACCCGCAGGCGCGGCCGACGCGCTGGCCCACGCCATCGGTTGCATGGCCGCAGACCCGGAGCGCACCCGGCACATGGCCGGTGCCGGACAGCGTGTGGTGCGGGAACGGTTCGGCATGGAACGGATGATCACCGCATACACCCGCCTGTACACCGGTCTGCTGGGTCACTGACCTCCCCATCCGACCCCGGCCGTCCTTTTTTACCGGGTTCGACTATTTCTTTTTTACCCACCTTTTCCTTATTTACATACCGTTACGCTCCCCCCCCCTTCCAACCCCAAAAAAACCGGTCAGGAATCCCCACAAAAAAGACGAAAGGAGAAATAACGGGTCCATGCACTGCCCATCAGGCTGCGCATTTACGAACAGATCGTCGAACAACGTACATTTTTACATAGCGGGAATTTTGTGCCCTCTTGTAATTCAATGAGTTACAAATGGCACACCGATTGCTTGAGATAGAGACTCGTAAGATTCGCACGGATATTCACTCGTAATCACCAGCCGCTACTTTGGTGGAACATAAATGCTTCATTACCTGGTCAATATAATTCGCAACCGGTTCGTTTCAAGCGCTTTCAACGGGGCAGTTATCGGCCTGTGCCTGCTGGCTGTCACCGGCTGTGGCGCCGCGGTCGAGCCGGGCACCGGCGGGTCGGGCTTTGCCGAGGTCGTCGGGAACGGAACCGCCACCCTCAGCTGGAATGCCCCGACCACCCGCGCAGACGGCAGTTCCCTGCTGGACTGGGAACTGGCCGGATTCCGGGTGCTGTACGGCACCGAGCCGGACAACTATACCGAGGTGATCGACATAGCCGACCCCGCTCAGTCCGGCTATATGGTGGAAGGGCTGCTCCCCGGCACCTACTATTTTGTGACCACGGCCTACGATATCGACGGGCTGGAAAGCGGCTTCTCGAACATGGCCAGCAAGGTCATCGGCTAACGGCGTAACGCCGTTAAAACAGCAGGCAGCCCATGTACCGGCACCTGAAAATCACAATGTGGAAACCGCTTCCGGCCCTGGCCATTATGCTGGTTATGCTGTGCGCTCACCCGGCGGTTGCCGCCGAAGGCATCTGCCCCGGTGGCAGCCGTCCCGATCCCGCCGTCATCTGGTGTGACAGCTTCGAGGACAGCGACCTGGGGCCGAACGGCACCATCGCCGAAAACTATTTCGAGTTCGATACCGATAATGGCGAGCACGCCCGGACCGCTACCCAGCACAAGGACGGCAGTTACGCCCTGCGGGCTCGCTGGCAGGCAGGCGAAATCAATGCCGGCCATTTCTTTCGCACCTTCGGGCGCAATCCGCTGGGCAGCCAGAGCCACGATGGGCAGGACTTCCGCGAAATATACTGGCGGTTTTACGTCAAGCTGCAGGACGGCTTTGAAGGGCAACCGGACAAGACCACCCGGGCCACAGTGTTTGCCAGCAGCAACTGGGCGCAGGCCATGATCGCCCACCTGTGGGCGCCGGGCGGCCAGTACATGGAGGTGGACCCGGCCAGCGGCATCAACGACCGGAACCAGCTTGCCACCACCGGCTGGAACGATTTTGCCAACCTCACCTGGCTGGGCACATCCCGGGGCAACACCGCCCTGACGCCGGGCCAGTGGCACTGCGTGGAAGCCCACGTGCGGCTGAACACGCCGGGGCAGTCGGACGGGGTGCTGGAATTCTGGATGGATGACCAGCGGCAGGCCGGACGCTCCGACCTGAACTGGGTGGGCAGCTGGACCGATTACGGCATCAACGCGGTGTTCTTTTCCCACTACTGGGGCGCCACCTCACCCAGGGAACAGGAACGCTACCTGGACGCGCTGGTCATCTCCACCAAACCGGTGGGCTGCCTGGACAGCGGACCGCCGCCGTCCCCGCCCAGCGGACTTACCATTCCGTAAGCAACAGGAAACTTGACGGGAGAGGAAAATAAAGGTCCCTTTAAGGGAAAACGAATATGAGAATAAAAACACACATACCGTCCGGTTCCGGCACCGTGCTGAGAGCCATGCTGGTCCTGCTTGCTCTTTGCCTGCTGCCCGCCACCAGCTTCGGGGCCACCATTTTTGCGACCGACTTTGAAAGTGAAAACCCCGACTGCTGGGCCACTAACACGGGCTGCGTGGACTGGAAGGAGATCTACGGCGACATGGTGCTGGTCACAAACGAGGTATCTCATAGTGGCAATACTGCGATCAGGGCCACGTATTCCCGGTTGGAAGAAGGCAATGCGGCGATCCTGCATGTAAATACCGACCACCTGTTCGTGCGCTGGTATGAGTACCGGGACACCGATTACGACTTTGGCGGCGAAAAGGCCTTCCGGATCTGGAGCACCAGTGGTGGCAGCACCAAGTTCGATATTCCCCTGGGCGTCCCCGGAAGATCCAACGGCGGCTCGGACTACTGCGGCATCAACGACATGAGCCGCTTTGACCTGTTCGGCCAGGGGGGACCCACGAACTGGGGCAAGTTGAGTATCCCGTATTCCCTGATACGCAACCGCTGGTACGGCATCGAGGTGGAAATTCGCCTGAACACACCGGGCGCAAGTGACGGCGAAGTGCGCATGTGGGTGGACGGTACAATGATCGGCGAGCGCACCGGCCTGAACATACGCGGCAACCTCACCAACAACATCAACCGGATCCGCATTGGCGGCTGGTATTCCAACAGCTGGGGTGGCAGCAATCCGTGCCCGGATCCGGTGGTGCCCGCCGTGCGCTACATTGACGATCTGGTGGTATCGGACACCTATGTCGGCCCCATCGGTGGTCCCATCGTCCCTCCGCCACCTCCGCCCAACCCCCCCGACACCCCCGACACCCTGACGGTAAACTAGCCCACCGGGTACGGGCCGGTTTCCGACTAGCGGGCGATCGACGCCAGCACGTCGGTAATCCGGCCCGTCACCCGGTCCCAGGTGAACTGCGCCAGGTACCTGGCGTGGCCCGCTTCCCCCATCTGTCGGCACTGGCCGGCATCCTTAAGCAACGCCAGCATGCGGCGGGCCAGGGCCGCACTGTCGGCCATCGGCACCACATAGCCGGTGGCCCCGTCGTCCACAATCTCCGGCATGGCGCAGTTGTCTGCGGCAATGCACGGCAGCTTGTGGGCCATGGCCTCGGCCAGTGCAATGCCAAACGGCTCGTACAGTGACGGCAGCACAAAAATGGATGCACGGGTGTACGCCGCAAGCAACCGGTTCAACCCGTCCGGCGTGTCCTTGGAGACAAACCCCTCACACCGAACCCCGTCCGGAAGCCCGGACAGCGCAGGTCCAATCAGGGTGAGTTGTGCATCCGGCAGTTCGCGCCGCACCGTGCGGAAGGCCTCAAGCAGCGTGTCGCCCCCTTTGCGTTTGAAATCCCTGCCCACGAACAGAATTTCCGGCCGCTCGTATGTGCGAGCGCCCACGTCCGCCACCTGCGGCAAATTGATGCCCGCCCCGACCGGGTGCAGCTTGCTTGCGTCCACGCCAAAATCCCGGATAAACGAGTCGGCCAGCCAGCGGCTCATGGGGAAAATAGCGTCCATCCGGTCGTACAGGCAGCGCTCATACGCCAGCGCCCGATCCAGGTGGCGGCGCGCCAGCTGCGGATGGCCGTACGGGCTGGCCAGACGGGTTGCCAGGTTGCCGTCGTGATAGGAGGCCGTCACCTTGTCTTTGGTGCCGGTAAAGTCGTACCAGGCACCCACCTGCAAAATGGCGTTGTAGCCGTCCGGGTCCATCTTCCGCATTTTTTTTTGCACCACCCGGGTGCGTTGGCGGTGGGTGCCGGTATGCAGGTGATACCGAAACCGCCAGGAGGCCATGTCCGGCTGAAAACTGGCCGCCTGATACAGCCGCGTGACCCACGGCGACGGCATGGCCGATACCGCCTGATACAGGTATCCGGACTGCTTGATGGCATCAAAGAAATAGCGGCTGGTCCCGGACCAGGTGCGGAAATCAAACGGCTCCTCGTCGATCACACCCAGTATCTTGAGTGGGGATCTTCCCATCCTAATATCCGGGCACGCCCAGCAAGCGGAATTTCAGAAAAGCGGCATTGGCGCTGATCTGTTCATTCACCAGTTTGCGCGGCACAAAATACGGGTCGAAATTTTTGGTCACCGGCAGGTTGTCGATGCGAAAGCCGTACCGGTACCCGGCCTCCTTAAGCAGCGACCGGTGCCGGGCCAGATACCGGGCGTTCGGATAACAGAACATCTCCACCGGGTGGCCCAGCCGCTCCGACAGGATGTCGCGGGAGGTGGCAAGCTCTTCCGTGACGGTTTTGTTATCCAGATATTTCAGAATTTCATGGGTGTGGGTGTGGGAGCCGAAGCGTACGCCGCCTGCGGCCATTTCGGCCACCTGCTCCCAGTCCAGCAGTTGCCCCTGAATCGGCTCCGGGTCCAGCCCCAGTTCCCGGTAATAGTCACCGATCCGTTGTTCCCGCATCTCCCGTGGCACCTCCTTCAATTGCTCCACATACCGGTCCAGCATCCGGTGCAGATCACCCGTGCCGGGATGCCCGCCCAGCCGGGTGGCCACGGCGGCGCGCACGGCGGCCGCCTTACCATCTTGTGCCGCAGCATCCGATTTTTCCAGCAACGTCTCCACCCAGAACAGTTCGCCGCTGTCCACGGCGGACGTCACCAGAAACACCGTGGCCGGTACCTGACGGCGCGTCAGAACGGGAAAGGCGTGGTCGTAATTATCCCGCCAGCCGTCATCAAAGGTGAGGGCAAACAGGGGCGTATCGTTGGGCTGGCCAAAGTCCAGCAGTTCCGGCAGGTCCACCACCCGGCCCACCGACTGCATCCAGCCGATCTGGGCATCCAGGGTTTCCGGCGTGATCCACATGACGTCCTGCACGTACTTTTTCCGGACATAGTCCGGCGGCAGCACCCGATGGTAGGAAAGAACGTACCGGCCCCGGCGGCGGCGGACGATGCCGTCCAGATTGATCACCCGGCCCGCCACCTTGCTGATCAGCTGTTTCAGGTGCCAGACGATCACGGCGATGCCTGCTTTTGCCCCGCAGTGCCCGTGGCATGGGCCAGCAGACGGGTCATGCCTTCGGCAAAGCGCTGTCCGGACAACGACTCCGTTACCCGGCGGCGGCCGTTTTTTGCCAGCCGGGCGCGCAGTCCGGCATCCCCCAGCACCCGGCGCAGGGCGTCGGCCAGTTCGTCCACATCGCCCGGCGTAAACAACAGGCCGTATTCTCCATCCGTGACATAGGTGGGGATGCCGTCCACCCGCGAGGCCACCAGCGCCTTTTGTGACGCCATGGCCTCCAGCAGCACGCGCCCCATGGCCTCGGTGCGGGACGGCAGCACAAACGCCGTGCATCCGGCCATCAACCCCGGTATTTCCTCATACTGCACCGGGTTTTCCAGGTGGATGCGCGCATGGCCCGCCGCCAGCTTTTCAAACGGCGCGCGGTCGGGGCAATAGCCGACGATTTTCAGGTGGTAATCGGGAAATTCGTCGGCAATGCGGATAAATGCCAGAATCAGGGTATCCACCCCTTTCAGATACCACGGGTAGCCGATGAACAGCAGGTAGTGCCCGTCTTTTTTTTGCGGGGAAAATCCGTCCAGCGGGACAAAATCGTGAAAGCGGAAATACTTGTCCCGGTTGGATGGATGACCGGCCACTTCGATCTGCTCGTCATACAGCAGCTTTACGGCATCGGCCCGCGCCAGGATAAACGGCGCCACCCGGTTGCTGACCATATGCTTGATCCGATCCATCCGGCTGGGGTCGGCGGTTTCAAACCGGAAGCTCCGGTGCAGGTTGCCCACCAGATCAATCACCAGCCTGGCCCCGGTCAGGCGCGCCGCTATCCACGCAAGCAGCCCCAGTTTGACCGGGTCGCTGACAATGATCGCGTCGTACCGTTCCCCTCGCACCCACGACACCCACAACGTCCGGCCCAGCATATACAGCCCGTAGCACAGGGTTCGCAGCGGCCCGAACGCACGCACCCGGTACGGCAGATAGATGCTGTGCGCGGTAAAGCGGCTCAGGGTTGCGCGCCGGTATTCCTTTTTATGGGCGACGGACAGCACGTCGCCCTCGTGCTCCCCGGACAGCCAGTGGAACTTTTCCGTCACCGGCTTCGAGGTGGGTACAAAAAACATTCCGGTGGTGACGAACAGTAATCGGCTCACGGACACCCGTGGGGGTTGTGCGACATCTGGCGGTCCGTGGCCATGGTCAGTAGTCCGTAAATTCCACGTAACCGGCCGACCCGTCTTTGGAGACCACCCGACCGGGCACGCCCACCACCACGCCTTTTTCCGGCACGTCGCGGGTCACCACGCAGTTGGCGCCGATGGCCGCATGGCTGCCGACCCGGATGCCGCCGATCACCTTGGCTCCGGGGCCAATATAGACATGATCGCCAATCACCGGCGTACCCTGTTTCGGTCCCCGGTTGGTCTGGCCGATGGTGACCCCCTGCGACAGGTTGCAGTTGCGCCCGATCACCACATCCCCGTGGATAAAGATGCCGCCAAAATGACCGATATACAGCCCGTGCCCGATGCGGGTGGACACCGGAATGGAAATGCCGTAGCGGATGGTCAGCCGCTCCAGCCGCCAGCTGGCCAAGTGATACACGCCCAGACGTAGCAAGCCGTGGCGCTGTAAATAAGCGCAGACGCGCAAGCCGAACGAGTAGCGAAACCCCGGCGTGCGCCGCCAGTGACGAAACCCGGCGGCCAACCCGGTCGCCCCGTCGTAGCGGTACAGATCGGAGCGGATCAGCTGTGTTAATTCCGCCAGGCGCATGGGCACATCCAGAACATAGGGTCAGACCGTACCGGTGGCAAGAATAGGGAACCGCCCCCGGCGCAGGCAAGGCCGGTCTTACTTATCGGTTGAAACCCCGTCCGGGTTCAGCACCGGCAGCATCCGCGTCAGGGGCGCTGCGTACACCCCCGGAGCAGACAGGCGGGTGCCGCCAAAAAGTAGCGCCCGCCCGCCGGATTGCGCTTCAAATACAGCCACCTGTGCATCGGTGGACCAGTTTTCAAACCGGGTCGCCCCCGCCTGCCCGGCCAGCAGCACGGTGATCGGCCTCCCCGCCAGCCGGGCGGTGACGGCAAAGCCGTCGGCAAGCGATGTCACGGTTGGCGCAGCGGCGGCATCGGGCTGCCGGACGATGGCAAACGCCTGCACGGCGGGGCCGGTATGCGCCGTCACCCGACGCACCAGCGGCGACGGTTCCAGGGAACCGTAGGCCCGGGAAGCCCATCCGGCAACCGTTTGCGCCCCGTTCACCCCTGCTTTCGTCATCGTCCACAACACTTTTTTTGACGGGGTGTCCTGCCTGTCGGGCAGGTTCAGGGTGGTCGCGTACTCGTGCCGCCCCCGGCTTTCCGGGAACCAGTCCACCACCAGCAACTCACCCGCCACCATCACAAAAATGCGGCGCACCGCCCCCACCTGATCCCGGTAGGCGAAATGCTCGCCGCCCACCGCAAACAAATCGCCCTCATTCCCGGCAAACAACATCCGCGCCGCAGGGCGACTCCGGTAGCCAAAGCCGCCCGCAGCGGGCAGCGCCTGAGATAGCCCGTCTACGCTCACCGCGTTGTGGGCGGCGGTGGAGCGGAAATAGTCCCGCCACACCAGATTGTGCGCCACCACCTGGCTGCGGTAGGTGTAGGTGCCGGGGTCCAGCACCACCTGCCGGTCGTCCTGCCACAGCACAAACGACGTGGTATCGGCATGGTCGTGCCCGGCCAGATGCGGTGCCCCGCCAATCGGCCCCAGATCGCCGAACAGGGTGGTTCCCGCAGAATCAATGCGGAAAAACCCCGACTCCGGCCAGGTGGAAAGATCGGCCCGCAACGGCCGTGGCCCGGCCTGTTCCAGCTGTTGGGCCAGGGTGGTATACAGCGGCTCTCCCAGCGCCCATTTGGCCGCCCGGCGCGCCTCCGGCGTGGGCACGGCATGCTCCGGCCGGGACAGGAGCAACGCCCCCAGATGCAGGGTGGGGCCGGTATCGAAGACGGCGCCGCCCAACTCCAGAAACAGCGCATCGCTGGAGTCGCCGATGCGAAACAGTTCGCCATCCGCTCCGGTCACTCCCTGTAAAAAGCGCAGTTGCCCGGCGATGCGCGCCGTCACCTCCGGCTGGGCCGGTTCCCCCAGCCGCATTTTGGCGATCAGGTAATGCAGATATACGTCCGTCAACGCCTTGTGGTAATGGCTGGCGTTCTCCTTGTGCACCCCGGCTTTCGTGTACTGGCTGTCCAGTTCGTCCAGCAGACGTTTTTCGCTCAACACCTTCCACCCGGCCGCTTCTGGGAACTCCGGGTACTGGGCGGCAAACAGGTACAGGCCGATGGCGGCAAAAATGGCGTGATTGTTGATCTTTCGGGGGGCATCAATGTAGCGGGCGATAAAGCGGGCGTGACCGTACATGGCCTTGACCAGTTCGGCATACAGCGGACCGTCCAGATGCGGCGCCATGGCACGGGTCACCCAGCAGAAGGTGGACAGCCGGAGTGACGCCTCCATGGGCGCCCGCCAGCTGACGCTGTTGTCGATGGGGTTCTGCGCCTGCCATGACGCAAGCTGCCGGGAGATGGCATCCGCAAAGCGCGCATCTCCGGTGGATACATACGCCTGGGCCAGAGGGGCAAAGTGCCGCAGGGTGTTGAGATCCCACACGTAGACCACATCGCCTTTGCCCGGCGGAAATTCGGTCCAGGTGAAATCCTGCCCCAGGCGGTACGGGCCTTTGCCGAACACATAAAACAGATCATCGGCCAGTTCGGAGGCATGCTGGACGGCAAATTCCAGTGTGGATTCAGGCGGCAAAATATCCCCCACAGCGGATTTGGAACGCCACACCCGATAGTGCGCCCAGGCCTCGTCAAAGCGCCCTTCCCCCACGGCGTCGGCCACGCTCCGGGGCATCAGACCGGAGGCTGCCAGCGGCTCCAACACCATCTGGTCGGTCACCACAATCGGCTTCAGGGTCAGGCGTAACTGTTTGGAATATTTGTGATATTTCGTAATCATCCAACTGGGGATGTTGTACCGGTCCAGCAGATACAGGCCGCCCACGGCCAGCAGCAGCAGGACAATCCCCAGCCCCGCCGCGCCTCTTCGGGTCAGTGTACCCATGGGGATCAGACGAGCCTTTCGTACAGGTCGGAAAGCTGTTTTCCGATGGCCGTATAGGCATATTTTTCTTCCACCAGCTTGCGTGCCGCGTGGCCGATGGACTGCCGCAGGGCGGTATCGGCAAGCAGGTTTTCCACCTGGGCCGCATACGCTTCGGGGGTCTTTGCAAACAGCACCGTCTTGCCGTCCACCACGTCGATGCCTTCGCAGGAGATCGGGTCGGCCACGATGGGCTTTTGCATGGCCAGGGCATCCAGGATTTTCAGCCGGGTGCCGCCGCCATCGGTGATCGGACACAGGTACACCGCCGCCCGGTTCAGGTACGGGCGCACGTCATCCACAAAGCCGTGCACGGTAAACGCCTGATCCCGCTCGGACAGCTCCACGGCTTCCGGCGGCGGGTCGGAGCCGACCAGATCGAACTTCACCCCCGGTATGCGGTTTTTCAGCAGCGGCCACAGGTCATGCACGATGTACTGCACCGCCTGCCGGTTGGCGTAGGCCCCAAGCCGCCCGGCAAACAGCAGCCGCCCCCCT
>CBDUXI010000058.1:0-15740 GCA_965371175.1 uncultured bacterium | reverse complement strand
GGGCGGTGAAGATGGGCTTCAATTCCTCGGGCCCCGCCACGTATTCGAGGAAGTTGGTCAACTGGTCCAGCGGCGTTTCCGACGCCAACGCACGTTCGACCAGCTGCGTGCGATTCCCCTTTTTGGCCAGATCTTTGGCGAGGGCGGTGAAGATGGGCTTCAATTCCTCGGGCCCCGCCACGTATTCGAGGAAGTTCTTGAGAAAGTGCAACGGCGTTTGCAACGCACGCTCGGACAGTTGATCAACATTGCTTTTCTGTGCCAGGGTGATGCCTAGCTCTTGGGGAAACGGAATGCCAAGTGCGCGGACGCGACGAAAAAACAGATAAATGAATTGCAGAGCACCAATCTGAGGAATGACTTCAGGCCGAGCCAACAGTTGCCTCGCCAAGTCATGCGCTTCACCCTCAATACCGATGGCCGAAAGGCGCCCTATCAATGCCGCTCCAAAGTGTGGGTTTTCCAAGCTCGACGCTCGACGCTCTGCTACACAATCTATTGGTTCGAATGCAGCGGCAAGGACCAGTCTACCTAGCGCAGAATGGGCCAACTGAAAGCGGGTCCAACTATCTGACCTCCCAGTCTTGAAGCGAAAGACTAAACCAAGACGGCGGGTAGATATTTTGAATCCTTCACGTTTGTTTGTGAGGGCTTCCTCAGCCAATGAGAACTCGATTTCCTGAAGCGAACACAGACGCATCAGGTTCCGGTACTCGCCGTCTGGAAGCTCGTCCAGATAGACATCGCGAATCTCGTCAATTGCGTCTTTCTCGGCCAGGGTCCAGTTGCCGCGAAGAAGCGACTGCATGCGTCTAAGCACTGCTGCGCTGAACGCGATCAAATCAACGGTTGTATCTGGCGAATTGGGATCGCCCCCAAAGACATTCACCCAGTCGTCCAAAACCTTCGGCCCTGGTTCGCGTGGCAGTGTATCACCAGAGTGCTTTTCTGCGAGTCGGTGGTATACCCCACGCACCTCGTCCTGGCGTGCTCGAAGGGCCACGACTGGGAGCTCGGGGATGTCATCAATGCTGCTGCCGCACACGGTCTTCAGTTCACGACCCAGCAGCAATAGTTTCGGGCGGTGGATTTCAGGAATTTCCTCCCGACCCAGCACAACGTCCTTGGCAAGGCACTCATCCAGATGGCAGTTGTCCAGCACGAACAAGGTATCGGAGTGGGCGAAGCGATGCAGGTCGGAGATCAGGGAGTTGGCAATGTCGGGACCGATGTTATCGTAGCTCGCAAGATCCAGATAGTAAGCGGGACGGTGCTGCTTGGCTGCCTCCAGGCCAAGCAGCCAGGCAAGCACTGTCTTGCCGGAGGCCCCTATCCCGCGGACCAGGGCTGCGCCCTGGTGCTTCAGGTGGGCGAGCACCTGATCGGCCGCCTGGGGGCGATGCACGCGCCCGGCCGCATAGTCTTCTCCTGATGGGATGAGGTCGCTGTTGAGGCGACCTTCGTCAGGGCCGTGTCCGGCACGGAACAGCGTGAAGTGGGCCGGAGAATCGTTGAGTCCAAGAATCTCAATACGGGTGCGGGCAAACTCGGGGTTCGCCAACTCGGCGACCAAGCCGCCACCGAAGACCAGATTAATGCGATCCGGATCAATACCCGCCTCTCTGGAGAAGCGCTGGCGCCAAGTGGTGATCTCATCACTGTTTAAGTCCACGGTCGGGCAGCCTGAGACGAAAATAAATCCGGCAAGAGGCGGCCTGCGCTTCTTAGCTTTATCTAAATCATCCTCCAGATGTTCCTTGACCCTCGTTTTTTCCTTATTTCCTGTTGCTTCAACAGCATCGATGCGATCACCGACGTTGATCCACGCATCGGGCCATCCGCCACGGGTTTTGCCCTCTCGGCTTATGGCACGACCATCGATTCGCGGGAACCGTTCTGGGTATTGGATGCGGGCGTAGTCCTCGGCAACGCGCTGCATGTCCGACTGCGATAGGCGTTCGAGGGCTGTGATGATCTGGCCCTCTAGTTGGCTTCGAAGTGTCACGTGTTAGGCTCAAATTGGTTGAAGGTGGATTTCACCCGTGTAGATACTGCCTAGTTTCCGCATGGGGCCATGTAAAATCAATTGTAGGGCACCTCTTCGTCCCGGCTTATCAATAGTCCGCCCCAGTTCAGTCACGCGCTCCAGCATCGGCTGTACCTTCACCAAGCTGTCATCCTTACCCGCAAGGTGCGCCTGGGCGCTGCTCCACGCGTAGTCCTCCGCCCGGCGGACCAACCTTGCCCGCACCGGGCTCAGTTCCACGTAGCGCGCTGCCGCGAGCAGATAGGGCTCGTCCATGGGAAAGGAGGCGAAACGCCCCTGCCACAGATATCCTTTCCACCCCTTGTAAAAATTGACCATGCGCGTGTACCGCCCGTGCGCCTCCCCAATTCCCCTCGCCAGGCTGTCTTCCCGTTCCGGGACGGCGACGAGGTGCACATGGTTCGGCATCAGGTAACAGGCCCATATCCCGACCCCGGAAACGCTGCACCATTCCGCCATCAGGCGGAGATACTCAATGCGGTCTGCATCGGAGAAAAAGACATCTTGGCGCCGGTTGCGCCGCTGGGTGACGTGATGTGGAACGTCCGGAACCACAACCCTTGCCACGCGCGCCATTCGATCTCTCCATCTTCACAGCCACCATGATGCTTAATTTCTACGCCGATTGGCTGCAAAACACAACGGGGGGTCAGGCCCATGTATGGCCGAACCCCTTGAACAAAGCAGGCTTCCCGTGCCTTTCCCGGACAAACAAAAACGCCGCCTCCGCAACGGCACGGCGTTTCGTAACTAAAGTTGGTTGCGGGGAGTGATTTGAACCCACCGCCGTAACTCTTTGATTTTATTGGGGGCGGTATTTTTAGCCAAATAAAAAGCCCCGTAACCCATTGAGGTTACAAGGCTTTTTAATATGGAATGGTTGCGGGGGAGGGATTCGAACCCCCGACCTCCGGGTTATGAGCCCGACGAGCTACCAAACTGCTCTACCCCGCGACGGTGAGCTCGCTATTGTAGGGTGAGTCCCTCGGGCTGTCAATCGGGAATCAGGGTTTTACGCGTAAATCACACAGCTTCCTTGCGGCGGTGCATCCACCCGCTCAGGTGGTGTAGGGTAGGGGCATGCGTCGGGGATTTCTGGCATGGATGACGGCCTTCCGGGTGGGCTTTGCGGGGCTGGCCCTCGCGGGGCTGACCCTTGCTGCCGTAGCACACGCCGCACCCGATGCCGCCGATGCGCCCACAGATAGCGCGTCCCCTGCCGAAGATACCGCGCCCGCCGCCGTTGCCGAGGTCATGGTGGTGGACATCATCGGAGTGATCGGCCCCGCCATTGCCGATATCTGGGTGGCCGCGATCAAAGACGCCGAAACCGCGCACGCCGATGCGCTGCTGGTGCGGCTCGATACCCCCGGCGGCATGGTGACCTCCACGCGCCGCATCAACAAGGCCGTGCTGGCTAGCGAAGTGCCGGTCATCGTCTATGTGGCGCCGGAAGGCTCCCGGGCGGCATCCGCCGGGGTGTTTCTGGCCTATGCCGCCCACGTTTCGGCCATGGCCCCCGGCACCAATATGGGGGCGGCCCACCCGGTGGAGATGGGCGGCGAGATGGACGAAACCATGGCGGAAAAGATCACCAACGATCTGGTGGCCTATATCCATTCCCTGGCCACCCTGCGTGGCCGCAACGCCGAATGGGCCGAACAGGCCGTGCGGGAGAGCGTGTCCGTCACCGCAGAAGAAGCCAAAGAGCTTGGCGTGATCGATTATCTGGCGGGCGACGTGCCGTCCCTGCTTGCCGCCGTCCACGGTCGCACGGTCAAAACCGTAGCGGGCGACCATACGTTAAATACGGAACCGGCCACGGTCACGCAGGTGGAAGTGTCGTGGACCCTGAAACTGCTGGCCATCCTGACCGACCCCAACGTGGCCTATATCCTGATGATGCTGGGCACCTACGGGCTGATTTACGAACTGGCCAATCCGGGGCTGATTTTGCCCGGCATTGTGGGCGCCATCTGCCTGATTCTGGCCTTTTATGCCTTTTCCGTGCTGCCGGTTTCCTATGCCGGGATTGCCCTGATTCTGCTGGCCATGGTGCTGTTCGTGGCCGAGATCATGGTGTCGGGCTTTGGCTTGCTGGCCGCGGGCGGGGTGTTGTCGTTGATACTGGGCTCCATTATGCTCAACAACACCGGGGTGCCGTTTGCCGAGATCAGCTGGGCGGTCATGATTCCGGTCACGGTGTTGTCCATCGCCTTTGCGGTGCTGGCGGGCTACATGGCTGTGGCGGCTTACAGAAAAAAGCCGGTATCGGGCAAGCGGGGCATGATCGGTCGGGTGTTCAAGCTGGAAGAGGCGCTGGACCCGGAAGGGCATGTGCATCTGGAGGGCGAAATGTGGACCGCCCGCGCCGCATCTCCAGTCCCTGTCGGTACCCGCGTGCGGGTCACCGGGTTTGAAGGTCTGACGGTATTGGTGGAGCCGGAGTCCGGCCCAACTCACAAGGAGGTAGACGATGACTGATTTTCTGTTTTTGCTGGGCAAGCCGGTGGTGTGGATTGCGCTCATCGCCCTGTTTTTATGGTCGGCGATCAAAATTCTGCGGGAGTACGACCGGGCCGTGGTATTCCAGCTGGGGCGCTTCTGGAAGGTCAAGGGGCCGGGCATCATCATCCTGATCCCCGGCATCCAGAAAATGGTGAAGGTATCGCTACGCACCATTACCATGGACGTGCCCACCCAGGACGTCATTACCCGCGACAACGTGTCGATCAAGGTGAATGCGGTGGTCTACTTCCGGGTGCTCGACCCGCAGAAGGCGATCATCAACGTGGAGGACTTTCTGTTTGCCACCAGCCAAGTGGCCCAGACCACCCTGCGCTCGGTGCTGGGCGGAGCTGAACTGGACGAACTGCTTGCCGAGCGGGAAGCCATCAACCAGAAGCTGCAGGAAATTCTGGACCGGCAGACCGACGTCTGGGGGGTGAAGGTGTCGCTGGTGGAGGTGAAGCACGTGGACCTGCCCCAGGAGATGCAGCGTTCCATGGCCAAACAGGCCGAGGCCGAGCGGGAACGGCGCGCCAAGGTGATTCACGCCCAGGGTGAGTATCAAGCCTCCCAAAAACTGGCCGATGCGGCCCAAGTGATGGCCGCACAGCCGATGGCGCTGCAACTGCGCTACCTGCAAACCCTGACCGAGATGACCAGCGAAAAAAGCTCCACCATCATCGTGCCGTTGCCCATCGACCTGATCAAGCCGATTCTGGATGCCCGCAGCGCGCTCAAGTCCAAAGACGAGTCGTAGGCTTGGAAAAGCTGGCGGGAAAGACGGCACTGGTGACCGGCGGCAGCAGCGGCATTGGCCTAGCCATTGCCCGCGCCTTTGTGCAGGCCGGCATGCACGTGGCCATCTGCGGGCAAGACCCGGAAAAGCTGGGCCGCGCCGCCGGAGAGTTGGGAAAAGGGGTGCTGGCGCGCCAGTGTGACGTGGCCGATGCGGATCAGGTAACGGCGCTGGTGGACGCCACGGTGAGCCGCTTCGGCGGGCTGGATGTGCTGGTGAACAACGCCGGTATCGGCGTTTTTGGCAATGTGGCCGAACTGGCTGTAGACAAGTGGGACCGGTGCTTTAATGTGAACGTGCGCGGCGCGTTTTTGTGCGCCAAAGCGGCCTGGCCGCACCTGCTAACGGGCGGCGGGCACGTGTTCAACATCGCTTCGGTGGCGGGCAAAGAGGGGTTTGGCGGGGCGTCGGCGTATTCTGCCTCTAAGTTTGCCCTGGTGGGTTTTTCCGAAAGCCTGCGGGAAGAGGGGATTCCGTGCGGCATCAAGGTATCGGTCCTGTGCCCCGGCTATGTGGACACCCCCATGGTGGCGGGGGTGGAGGTGCCACCGGAAGAGATGATCCACCCGGACGACATTGCCGCCACCTGCCTGTATCTCATGAACCTGTCCAGCCACGCCGCCGTGCCCGAAATCGTCATGCGCCGCATGGCGCTGTAGACCCCGTCCCTTAAACGCGCCGGGTGCACCACGTTCAGCCTTGTAAAAAACAGACGGTAAAAAAGAGTTGACATAATATAATAATATAATTATATTCATATCAATAGGTATTGTCCGATATGGACACACAAGGAGAAAACACCATGACTGTCGATGAAGGACTCCGGCTGATTGCCGGTACATTTTTGCTGATCAGCCTGCTGCTGGCGCATTTCGTAAACCCCAACTGGCTGTGGTTTACCGCCTTTATCGGCGTCAACCTGCTGCAGTCGGCCTTTACCCGCTGGTGCCCGATGATGGTGATACTCAAACGGACCGGGTTCAAGGGTGGCGGCGGCAGTTGCTAGAGGAAGACGCATGAATCCATCGTGCATGACGGATGTAGACGACGAAAAACTGGAGAAAGGTGCCCTGTGCATCAAGACCCTGGGGCACCCGTTACGGCTGAAAATTCTGGCGGTGCTGGGCGAAGATGAAGCCACCCAGGGGGAGATCCTGAGTGCCATCGGCACCAGTCAGTCCAACGTGGCCCAGCACCTGGCGCGCCTGCGCGACAAGGGGGTGCTGTCCACCCGCAAAGAGGCCAATCAGGTTTTTTACCGGGTCAAAAATCCCAGGCTGTTTGCGCTGCTGGAACTGGTGCGGGAACTGTTCTGTGAGCCGTCACCCTGACGGAAAACGAGTGGAGGTGTGGTGGGCGCATTAAGAAAACGGCTGACAACTCAGGTGGGCATTCCGCTGCTGCTTTTACTGGCGCCGCTGGTGGCGCTGGGGGAACGGACGATGGATACGCCGCAGGTGGAAGCGTCCGTGCCTGCGGCGGCACAGGTGACGGTGGTGGCGGTCCGGGCCGTTCCGCGCTCGGTCACCGCGTACGGCGTGGTGCATGCACCGGCCGAAGCGGTGCAGTCCGCCAAGGTGCTGGCCCGGGTGGTGGCGTTGCCGCTCAGGGCGGGAGATCCGGTGGCACGGGGGGATCTGGTGGCCCTGCTCGATCACGCTGACCTGGATGCCCAGTTGGCTGCCGCGGAGGCGGCCCTTACCCGCGCCGATGCCGCGCTCAAGGAGGCGGAATCTGAGTACGGGCGAATTAAGAGTTTGCGGGCGCAAGGGTCGGCCACCAACCGGGATATGGAGCGCGCCACCAACGGCCTGAGCCAGGCCCGTGGCGCCCGCGCTGAGGCGTTGGCGCAGAAGCAACTGGCCACGGCGCGGCGGGGTCACGCGCGCATTACTGCGCCGTTTTCCGGATATTTCGTGGAGCGGCTGGTGGAAGTGGGCGAGATGGCCACTCCCGGCATGCCGCTGGTGCGGGTCGCTTCCGCAGGCGCGCCGGAACTATGGGCCGATGTGCCCCAGAGCCAGGTGGGCCGGCTTAAGCCAGGGCAGGTCGCCAGCATTTTTGTGGACGGGGCCGACGATGCTTTTTCGGGCCGGGTCACGCGCATTGTCCCCGCTGCCGATCCCCGCAGCCACACTTTTACGGTCAAGGTGGTCATTGACGCCGCACAAAACACCGGGCGGGTGTACGCGGGTATGTTCGGGCGGGTGGAGATTCCGTACGCAAACGTGCCCGCGCTGGTGGTCCCCGTCAGTGCCATTGCCCACCGGGCGGAAGTGACCGGGGTGTATGTGGCCCGTCCCGACGGGGATACCCCGGAGTTCCGGCTGGTCCGCCCCGGTCGGCGGATCGGGGATTTTCAGGTGATTGAAAGCGGCCTGTCCCGGGGCGAGATGGTCTGGGTGGATGCCGCCAAGGCCGCAAGATTGCGGGCGTCGGGGGCCAACTGATGGTCCGTATTGGCATTTCCGGGCGCATCGCCGGGGCGTTTTTAACCTCCCGCCTGACGCCGCTTTTTGTGGTGGCCGCCGTGCTTGCCGGGCTGGTGGCGATTATCGCCACGCCCCGGGAGGAGGAACCGCAGATTTCCGTGCCGGTGGTGGACGTGCTGATTCCGTATCCGGGGGCCTCGGCCACCGAGGTGGAGTCGCTGGTCACCACCCCGGCGGAGCGCGTGCTGGGCGAAATTTCCGGCGTGAAATACGTCTACTCCGCCGCCATGCCCGGCATGGGCATCGTGACCGTGCGCTTTAAAGTGGGGGAGGACCACACCCTGGCGGTGGCGCGCCTGTACGACAAGGTCATGAGCAACCGTGACTGGATGCCCCAGGGGGTGGGGGTGGGGGAACCCATCGTCAAGCCCGTCGGCATTGACGATGTGCCCATCGTCACCCTGACCTTGTGGAGCGAAACCCTGCCCGCCTCCGAAATCTTGCGGGTGGCCCATGCGCTGGAGACGGAACTGGCCAAGGTGCCCGGCACCGGACGAATCTTCACCGTGGGCGGCGCCCCCCGTGAATTGCGGGTGGAGCTGGACCCGGCGCGCATGGCCGGATACGGCATTGCGCCACTCAAGGTGGCAAACGCCCTGTCCCTGGCCAACCGGTCACTGCCTGCGGGGGAACTGGTGGCGGGAGGGCGCGAGATACCGGTGCGCACCGGCGTGTTTTTGCAGGATGAAGATGACGTCTCCCGGCTGGTGGTGGGGGTGTGGGACGGCCGTCCGGTGCACCTTTCGCAGGTGGCCACTATTCGCGAACTTCCGGCGGAGCCGGATTCATATATATGGCACGGGGCGGGCGGGGAAAGAGCAAGCTATCCCGCCGTGACCGTGGCGATCGCCAAAAAGGCCGGGGAAAACGCGGTGCGCATCGCCGAAGAATTAGTGGATACGGTGGCGTCACTCAAAGGCATCATCGTGCCCGACGGCGTGCAGGTGACCGTGACCCGTAACTACGGCCATACCGCCGATGAAAAGGCCAACGAACTGTTAAAGCACCTGCTGCTTGCCACCGTGGCCGTGGTGCTGTTTTTAACCGCCACCCTCGGTCGGCGCGAAGGGGTTGTGGTGCTGGTGGCGATCCCGGTGACCATCTTGCTGACCCTGTTTGTCAGCTGGATGATCGGTTACACCATCAACCGGGTGACCTTGTTTGCCCTGATCTTTTCCATCGGCATTCTGGTGGACGACGCCATTGTGGTGGTCGAAAACATCCACCGGCGCTTAAAGGACAACCCAGAAGATATGAAAGCCGCCATCGTCCAGGCGGTGGACGAGGTGGGGCGGCCTACCATTCTGGCCACCTTTACCGTGGTGGCGGCGCTGTTGCCCATGGCGTTCGTGTCCGGGTTGATGGGGCCGTACATGGCACCCATCCCCATCAACGCCTCGGTGGCCATGGTGTTTTCGCTGCTGGTGGCGTTTGTGGTCACCCCGTGGATGGCCATGCGCCTGATGGGCGGGGGCCACACGGGCCACTCCGTGGGGGATGCGGAAGACGGCGCGGAGAACCGCATGACCCGGCTGTACCGGCGCCTCCTCACACCGCTGTTTGAAGATAAAAAGAAGCGCTGGATGTTTCTGGGCGGCGTGGCGCTGCTGATGCTGCTGTCGGTTTCCCTGGCGTATTTCAAGGCCGTTACCCTGAAGATGCTGCCGTTCGACAACAAGAGCGAACTGCAACTGGTGATCGACATGCCGGAAGGCACGCCGCTGGAGACGACCGCCCGGGCGGTGCAGGCCGTCACCGATTATCTGGCCACCAAAGACGATGTGGCCGCCTATACCGCCTATGTGGGCACCGCCTCGCCGATGAATTTTAACGGGCTGGTACGCCACTACTACATGCGCGACGGAGCAGGCGTGGCTGACGTGGTGGTGAACCTCAAAGACAAGCACCACAGGGATCGGGGCAGCCATGCCATTGCCCTGGACATGCGCCCAGAATTACAGGCGATTGCCGCCCCGTACGGCGCTAACCTGAAGGTGGTGGAGGTGCCGCCGGGGCCGCCGGTCATGAGCCCCATCGTGGCCGAAATCTACGGCCCGGAAGCCGGTGTGCGCAACCGTCTGGCACTGGAGGTGGCACAGGTGATGGCCCAAACGGACGGTGTGGTGGACGTGGATACATTCGTGGAAACCCCGCGCACCGAACAGGTGATCGTGCCGGATCGGGAAAAGGCCGCCCGCCACGGCGTGGCCGAGGCCGACATTGTGCAGAGTATCCACATGGCTCTGAAAGGGGTGGCCCCCACCGCCATGCACCGGGCCGGAAAGCGCTACGCCATGCCGGTGACCGTGCGTCTTCCCCGTGAACTGCGGAGTCACATGGACGACCTGCTGCGCATTCGGGTGGCCGCCGCCGACGGTACCCTGGTGCCGCTTTCCGAACTGGTGCGGGTGATCGGCCGGCCCACCGAACCCACCCTTTTTCACAAGGACGGCCGGCCGGTTTCTTACGTGGTGGCCGACGGTGTGGGAGCGGAAGATTCGCCCCTGTACGGGCTGGCCCGCGCCTGGAAAAACATTACCGGGCAGGTTGCCGCGCCGGGGGGCGAGCCGCTGCGCATGCACCTGACCACGCCCCCGGACGACCGGGCCCATTACGGCATCAAGTGGGACGGGGAGTCGCAGATTACCTACGAGACGTTCCGGGATATGGGGCTGGCCTATGCGGTGGGGCTGATCGTTATTTACCTGCTGGTGGTCGGGCAGTTCCAGTCGTTCGGCCTGCCGCTCATTATCATGGCGCCGATCCCGCTGACCGTGGTGGGCGTCTTTCCCGGCCATGCCCTGATCGGTGCGCACTTTACCGCCACCTCGATGATCGGCATGATTGCTTTGGGAGGTATTATCGTGCGCAATTCCATCCTGCTGGTAGACTTTATCCGCCAGCGTGAAGCCGAAGGGACCCCGCTGGCGGAGGCGGTGATTCAGGCGGGTGCGGTCCGTACCCGGCCCATCGTGCTGACGGCGCTTGCCGCCATGGTGGGGGCGCTGGTGATCCTGATGGACCCGATTTTTCAGGGCATGGCGGTCAGCCTGCTGTTTGGCATGGCGGCGGCCACTCTGCTGACCCTGGTGGTGATCCCACTACTCTATTTTATGGCGTTTCAGGCAAAAGAAGGTGAACAGCGCGGCTAAACCGGGTACAAAGGAAGAGAGAATCTATCCATTATGAAGAAAAACATCGGTGCGACGGAACGGGTGATACGGACGGTGGTGGGGCTGGCGATTATCGGCGTGGGCTGGTTTTACCAGAGCTGGTGGGGGGCGGTGGGGCTGGTGCCGCTGGTGACGGCGGCCATTGGCTGGTGCCCGCCGTACGCCATGCTGGGAATATCCACCTGCTCCACGGAAACGACGGAGGAGACATCTAAATGATCAGATCAAACGAAATAAAATCGGGCGGAATAAAATCGGGTAGAACCGGATGGGGCATCGCCGCGCTGGCTGCGGGGCTGCTGTTGTTCGCGGGAATTGCGACAGCGGAAAGCGATACGCAAAAAATGGAGCGGCTGGAGGCGGAGCTTTCCGCCTTAAAAGCCAAAGTGGGGCTCATTGCCCATATGGACGGGGTGCCGCTGGCGGAACTGAAAGCCGTGGCCGGTATTTTGTCGCCGTCCATGCGGGGGCTGGCCATCGACCTCTCGGCCAAATCCGGCGAGTACTGTCTGCGCGACCCGCAAGGGGGGCGGTTCATGGTGCATTTTTCGGAAAAACCCGAAACCACCCCGGAAGACGTGATCTATTTTATCGCCGCCGACTCCCTCACCGGAGCCGGGCTGGACCCCGCAAAAATGCCGCCCATGCCCACCGAACTGGGCAAGATGACGCCGCGCCAGTGGTATTACTACAACGGTAACGATGTGGAACCTCACCACAAAGGCAAGCTGGGCAGGCCGTACATCGTGCTGGCCCTTGATATTAGATAGTCATTCGATAGTCATTCGATAGCCTCTAGAACAGTTCACCCGCCGGGAGTTCGCATGATTGATCCAGTAGACCTGCTATTACCTGCCGGGGTGATTGCGCTGTTTTTTGCGCCCTACATCATCGCCCGCCTGCTGGGGGTAAAGCGTATGACTCCTGCCGAACTCAAGGACGCCCTGAAAAAACACCGCAAGGAGATTGTGGTGCTGGACGTGCGCTCCGAGGGGGAGTTTTCCGGGGGGCACATCAAGGATGCTTGGCACCTGCCGCTGGGGCAGTTGAGCGGAGGGCTGGACATGCTGTCCGGCTTTAAAAAGCACCAGGTGGTCTGCGTGTGCGCCTCGGGCATGCGGTCGGCGTTGGCGGCCATCAAACTCAAAAAAGCGGGGTTTGCGCAGGTCTATAACCTGTCGGGCGGTATGCGTCGCTGGGGGCGGGACGCAGCCGAAGATGGCGGGCGCGGGGGCGTGCAAATCGTCCTGATCGCGCTTTCGGTGCTGCTGCTGACCGCCGCCACCATCATGAATTTTCCACCCTCGTGGGTGGGTATGGACCGTATCTCTGCTGCCGAACTGTCTACCCGGCTGGCAGGCGGCGTGGGCGGTGTGAGCGGCGTGGGGGTCGATGTGGTGGTGGTGGACGTACGCACCGGCATGGAGTATTCCGGCGGCCACATCGACGGCGCGATTTCGGTGTCGCTGTTTGCCCTGCCGTTTAAAATGGGGACGCTTAGCCCCCACCGGGAGTCGCAACTGGTGCTGGTCTGCCTGTCCGGCCATAGGTCCCGTCTGGCGGGGCTTCTGCTCAAGCTGGGCGGGTTTAAACAGCTTTCCAATCTGGATGGCGGCATGGCGGCATGGCGCAGGCGGGGAGGGGCGGAAACCCGTTCTTGACAGCGGTTTTACTTCAGACTTACCCTCGTTCGGGAGTTTCCAAAAACAGTCCGGCGGCCCCCCGCTCTTTAAAGAGGGTGCCGTACACGTGTCAATAAAGAGGGGTTTTCCATGAAGCGTGTGCTTTTTCTGGCCGTTGCCGTTGTGGCAATCGCCTTGCCGTTCGCAGCCACCGCACAGGCCGCAGGCTTTGATCTGCCGCAGGTCACCTATCCCAAAGACAACCCGTATTCGCCGGGCAAGGTGGAACTGGGCAAAAAGCTGTTTTTCGATCCGCGCCTGTCCGGCTCCAACATCATGAGCTGCGCCACCTGCCACAATCCGGGGCTGGGCTGGGCCGACGGCATGGCGCTGGCCAAGGGCCACAACATGATGCAACTGGGGCGGCATACCCCCACCATCATCAATTCCGCCCACGCCGCCTCCCAGTTCTGGGACGGGCGTGCCGCCACGCTGGAAGAGCAGGCCAAGGGACCGATTCTGGCCGCAGGCGAAATGAATCAGGACGAGGCCGAATTGATGGCCGAACTGGCCTCCATTCCCGACTATAAACGGGAGTTTGAACGCCTGTTCCCGAAAGAAGGGATCAGCCTGGACACCGTGGTCAAGGCCATCGCCACCTTCGAGCGCGAGGTGGTCAGCTCCTCTTCCGGCTTCGACCGCTACATGCACGGCGATAAAAATGCCATCAGCGCTTCCGCCGAGCGGGGCTGGAACCTGTATCGGGGCAAAGGCCAGTGCCTGAAATGCCACTCCGGGCCGAACCTTTCCGACGGCAAGTTTCACGACATCGGCGTGGACGACGGCGACGAGGGCCGTTTTGCGGTGACCCAAAAGAAGCGCGACAAGTTCCGCTTTAAAACCCCCACCGTGCGCGATGCCGCCCGTACCGCCCCGTATCTGCACAACGGCCAGGAGGCCACCCTGCTTGATCTGGTCAAGTTTTATGACCGGGGGGGCGACAGAAAACCGAACGAACTGGCCGCACTGAACCTGACCGATGCGGAAATGGCCGACCTGGTGGAATTCATGAAGGCCCTCACCGGACCCCCGGTGCTTGTCACAATTCCGCAATTACCTTAATATTGATCGGATATAGCGAGGATCATTGTATGAGCGTGTACGGAATCGAAAAGAAGGTGGCACTGGACTACGATGCCGCCGTGGCCAAAGTCACCGAAACCCTGAAAGAAGAGGGGTTCGGGGTGCTGACCAGTATCGACGTGAAGGCCACGCTCAAGGCCAAGATCGACAAGGATTTTAAAAAGTACATTATTTTAGGGGCGTGTAACCCCAATCTGGCGTATCAGGCTCTGACCGCGGAACCCGACGTGGGCCTGCTGTTGCCGTGCAACGTGGTGGTTCAGGAAGCCGAAGGCGGCGGCAGTATCGTGTCCGCCATCGATCCGGAGGTCATGCTTTCGGTGACCGGCCGGGACGACCTGAAACCGATGGCCGCCGAGGTAAAGGCCAAGCTGACCCGCGCCATTGAAAACGTGGGCTGACGCCCACAGAACTGTTTGTGTGTAACCGCTCCCGTTGAGGGAGCAACAATGGAGATCAATCCAATGAAACGTGTATCTGTATTCGGCGGCGCACTGGTGCTGATGTTGGGGCTTGCTGCGCCCGCCCTTGCCACCAACGGCTATCAGCTGATTGGCGTGGGCCAGGGCCAGAAGGGCATGGGCGGTGCCGTGACCGCGGCACCCATGGACACCATGACCGCCATTACCAACCCGGCCGGCATGGCCCGGGTGGGCGGGCGGGCCGACTTTTCCATGGAGGCGTTCATGCCCAAGCGGTCGGTGAACTTTGCCTCCTTTGGCGGTGGCGCCGACAGCGGCGGTTCCGAACTGTACGGCATTCCCAGCGTCGGCTGGGTAGCCAAGGCGTTTGACCGGGACAACTTTTACTTTGGCGGCGGCATGTTCGCCACCTCCGGCATGGGGGTGGACTACAACCAGACCACGCTGGACGGTGGTGGAAACCAGTTCAACGGCTACAGCCAGATTCAGTTCTGGAAGATGGCCCCCACCGTGGCCTGGAACCAGAGCGATCGCTTAAGCTTTGGCGTGGGGCTTAACCTGGACTATCAGTCACTCACGTTTGACCAGAAGATTCACGACGGCGGCGGTAACATGCTGTTTCAAATGGACCTGGGACGGCCCACCAGCCAGATGGGCTACGGCGCCTCCTTTGGTACGCTGTACGATGTGAGCCCCGCAGTCACCCTGGGATTCAGCTACATCACCAAGCAGACGTTTGGGGATGCCACCTACCGGCTGGCGGATGGCGATATCGACGACTTTATATTGGGTGGCGGCCCGTGGGCGGGCGGCAAGTACAAGATGGGCGTGGATTACCCGCAGCAAGCGGCGCTGGGCATCTCGGTGACTCCGAACGAGGGCCTGCTGGTGGCGTTTGACGTCAAGTGGATCGACTGGTCGTCCACCCACGGCACCCTCAACCTTTCCGGCCCCGGCGGCACCCTGCCGCTCACCTTCGGCTGGGACGATCAGATCGTCTATGCCCTGGGCGTGCAGTGGGCTGCGACCGAAAACCTGAAACTGCGTACCGGCTTCAACTACAGCAAATCGCCCATCGACAGCGAGGACGTGATGTCCAACATGATCTTCCCGGCCGTCACCGAGAAGCACTTCACCATTGGGGTGGATTACCGTCTGGGTGAGCACTGGGGCGTGGGTGGCGCCTTCATGAAGGCGTTCAACAACTCCGTTACCGGTGTGGGAGATACAGGGATGTTCGCCGGCGCATTCGGACCCGACTCCGGCTTCGTGATCGACCTGGAAGAAACCTCGGTGGGCGTTTCGCTCTCCTACCTGTTTGAATAGCCTGTAACAGGCGGGCAAAAAGGGTGGCCTTTCGGGGCCGCCCTTTTTTTATTGTCCGGCCTGCTCCGCCGGGTCGTTCGGGGCCTTACGCGTCTTGTACTTCTGGTAACCGGTGGGAATCAGGGCAAACAGCCCCAGCAGGGCAAATGCCCCCAGTACCTGGGGGCTGGCCACGTCAGACAGGGTGTTGATGCGGGCCAGGTTGGCCCCG
>CBDUXI010000057.1:0-15930 GCA_965371175.1 uncultured bacterium | reverse complement strand
ACCGCAACACCGGCACGGCGGACGCCCCCGTATTTGCAGCCGATGCAGCAGGCAATCCACTCGATGGCTTTGATGTGGGAAATTATGCAACCCCCACCTTTGCCGATATCGATAACGATGGCGACCTGGATGCCTTTATCGGTGAGTATTACGGCGCGGTGAAGTTTTACCGCAACACCGGCACGGCGGACGCCCCCGTATTTGCAGCCGATGCAGCAGGCAACCCACTGACGGGCTTTGATGTGGGAGATAATTCCGCCCCCACCTTTGTCGATATCGATAACGATGGCGATCTCGATGCCTTTGTTGGTGAGTATGGCGGCACGACGACGTTTTATCGCAACACCGGCACGAAGTATGCCCCCGTATTTGCAGCCGATGCATTGAACAATCCACTCGATGGCTTTGATGTGGGATATTATGCAACCCCAACCTTTGTCGATATCGATGACGATGGCGATCTCGACGCCTTTGTCGGTGGGGGCAGCGGCGCGATGAAGTTTTACCGCAACACCGGCACAGTGGCAGCCCCCGTATTTACAGCCGATGCGGCAGGCAATCCACTGGCGGGCTTTGGTGTGGGAGGGTATGCAACCCCCACCTTTGCCGATATCGATAACGATGGCGATCTCGACGCCTTTGTCGGTGAGGATGGCGGCGCGGTGTATTTTTATCGCAACACCGGCACGGTGGCAGCCCCCGTATTTGCACCCGATGCGTTGAACAATCCACTCGATGGCTTTGATGTGCCAGGTCGTGCAACCCCCACCTTTGCCGATATCGATAACGATGGCGATCTTGATGCCTTTGTCGGTAAGGATGGCGGCATGGTGTATTTTTATCGCAACACCGGCACGGCGGCAGCCCCCGTATTTGTAGACGGTGCGGCATTCAACCCACTCGATGGTGTTGATGTGGCATGGGCTGCAACCCCCACCTTTGCCGATATCGATAACGATGGCGATCTCGATGCCTTTGTCGGTGAGAAATTCGGCACGGTGAAGTTTTATCGCAACGATGGCACGGCGACAGTCCCCGCATTTATAGACGGTGCGGCATACAATCCACTCGATGGCTTTGATGCGGGATATAATTCCGCCCCAACCTTTGCCGATATCGATAACGATGGCGATCTCGATGCCTTTGTCGGTGTGCTTGGCGGCACGGTGGCGTTTTATCGCAACACCGGCACGGTGGCAGCCCCCGTATTTGCAGCCGTTGCAGGAACAGGCAATCCACTCGATGGCTTTGATGTGGGAAGTGCGGCAGCCCCAACCTTTGCCGATATCGATGACGATGGCGATCTCGATGCCTTTGTCGGTGAGGATTTAGGCACGGTGAAGTTTTACCGCAACACCGGCACGGCGGCAGCCCCCGTATTTGCAGCCGATGCGGCAGGCAATCCACTGGCGGGCTTTGGTGTGGGAACTCGTTCAGCCCCAACCTTTGCCGATATCGATAACGATGGCGATCTCGATGCCTTTGTCGGTGCTAGTTCGGGCGCGGTGAAGTTCTTTGAGAACTTCGCACCTGCACCTGTGGCACGTGGAGGAGGCGGTTGCGCGGTTCAGCCGAATGCCGGGTTCCCGGTTCTGCCACTGCTGGGGATGGCAGGCCTGTTCATCATGGCCTGGTGGCGCCGCAAACGCACTTCATACACGCTGGAGGATGCGGGGACGCTGGAGAGTCTGCGCAAAGACTGACGCCCCCGCAACAGCCGCAACAAAAAAGGCCCGCCGGAGCCAACGTGCCCCGGCGGGCCTTTTTATTTTGCGGGGAAAGCCGCTTTAGCCGTCCCGAATGTTTCATGGATGCCGCCTTGACACCGGACCCGCGTCCGGGGTTTATCCTTGATGTCAGGAGGTGTCAAAAATGGACGGCATGACCATCGGCAAGGTTGCGAAACAGGCGGGGGTGAACATCGAGACGCTGCGCTATTACGAGCGGCGGGGGCTGGTGCAGAAGCCGCTGCGGACGCGCGCCAACTACCGGATGTATCCCTTCGACACGGTGCGGCGGGTGCGTTTTATCAAACGCGCACAGGCGCTTGGCTTTTCCCTGTCCGAAATCGATGAACTGCTGTCCCTGCGCGCCACCCCGGACAGCGAATGCGCCGAGGTCAAAAAACGGGCGGAGGCCAAGGTCGGGGACATTGACGCAAAGCTCAAGGCGCTCCATTTGATGCAGTCCGCCCTGACCAACCTGATCGCCGAGTGCGGGGGAACCGGACCTGCGGACGCCTGCCCGATCCTCGCCGCCCTCGACACGGAAGATGCAATGGAAAATACGCAGTGACACACGCCATTGAACTCATCTACGACCCCGACTGCCCCAACGTGGAGCCGGCCCGCACGGTGCTGCGGGGCGCATGTGCCGAACTGGGCCTGTCTCCCGTATGGTCGGAGTGGAACCGGCAGGATGCCGCCAGCCCGGAGTATGTACAGGGGTTCGGCTCTCCGACCATCCTCGTGAATGGCCGGGACGTGGCCGGTGCCGCCGCCGGAGACATGCCGTCCAGTTGCCGGGTGTACGAAAGCGATGGCGGTTTGACGGGGACGCCGTCCACCGCACAGATCGTGGCCGCGCTCCAGCGTTCACCGGGTCCCTCTTCCGGGGCGGGCCGCCGCGCCTCCCTGTCGGGCGTGGGGTCGGCGTTCGTTCTGGCCGGGCTCTGCCCGGTCTGCTGGACCGCCTACGCCGGTCTGTTCGGCTCCTTAGGCGTCGGATTCATTCTGGACACGGCGTTTCTGCTGCCCGCTACCTTGGGGTTGCTTGCCGTGGCCCTGTTTGCCCTGGGCTTTAAGGCCACGGACCGCCGGGGTTACGTCCCGCTGATAATCGGCGCATTGGCCGCAGCATTGATCGTGTTCGCCCGCTTCGTGCTGGTTTCCGACCCGCTCACATTCCTGGGCCTTGCAACGCTTGTCGGTGTCTCGGTATGGAACGCCCGGCCAATGAAATCCGCCGCCCCCTGTCCCGCGTGCGTTACGGAAAACGGTAATTAAGTAAAAGGAGGCAACCCCATGAGCAAACGAAAAGTAGAGATATTCAGCGCCGGCTGCCCCGTCTGCGACGATGCCGTCCAGCTCGTCAACCGCATCGCCTGCCCCTCGTGCGAGGTGCAGGTACTCGACATGAGCACCCCCACCGTAGCCGCCAGAGCAAAGGAATTGGGGGTGCGCTCCGTCCCGGCCATTGTCGTGGATAACACGCTGGCGGACTGCTGTCAGGGACGGGGAGTGGACGAGGCCACGCTCAAGCGTCTGGGGGTGGGGCAGGCAAAGTAGTCTTGCCCCCGACGGCATCGAAATCGTCGGCAGCGGAACCATTCACGAAGGAAGGGCCAACCCATGCTGAAGCAACTTGTTGGCGTGTTCGCTATTTTTTTCCTCCTGTCCGTCCCCACGCCAGCCAGCGCGGACGATCCCGCCGGAAAACTGTTTCTCGTCCATGCCAAAACGTCCATGAAGCTCGACGACGCGCAACTCTGCGCGGTCCCCAACGTGGCGCTGACCGCCCTTGAAAAGGGCTACCGGGTGGCCATTCTGTTTGATGCCAGCGGCGTGACCGCCATCAAGAAGGGCGGTCTGTTCGGTGGAGACAAAACCCCGCTGGACAAGGCGGCCCTCCCGGAACGGGAAAGGAAAACGCTGGCGGCCCAGTTGGAAATCCCCTTAAACGAGATCCCCCGGAATTATGGGGAGTACATCCACTTTTTGAAGGCAAGGGGCGTCGAACTCTACGCCAACCGGACGATGATGCTGCTCTACAAGATTGGAGAGGATGAGATCGATCAAGCGGTGACGTCCGTGACACTGGAGCGGATGACCGGCCTGTTTGCCGAGGCCGACGTGTACGCGGCCTACTAGGGTCTGCCTACAGGCTTTGGGCCAGCGGGCAAAGTATTCGTCGTAGAGCGTCCGGTAGCCACCCACAGACCCATTCCGCCCACCTTGCCCAGCGGCAAAACCTGTCTTACCCTGAACCGATGCGACAAGCCTTATCCAACGAAGGTTTCGCCAACATCTTCGCCAACTTCCTCGGCCAGCGGCTGGAACAGCTTGTGGAGGCGGACGGGGCGGGGCAGGTGTACGGCGTGGCCAACCTGCCCACCGGGCTGCTGGAGGCCTCGTGCAACAACCTGCGTATCCGCGCCGACTTTGACGGGGCGTTCGTGCTTTCCACCGCGCCCCGCTCCGAGCAGCACATCACCGCCGATTCCCTGAGCGCACGGGCGGCCGCCGCTCCGAATGCCAACATGGTGGTGTTTGTGCCCGAAGAGGCGCGGGAAGCGGCAGATAGCGGGCTATCGCCCGATTTTTTCACCCTGGTGGACACCTTCCGCTCGCTGGAAGACGTGGAAGAAAAGATCATCGGGCGCATCAACAAGGTGACGCTGTATAAACGCATCGCCACCATCTGGTCCGTCCACGCGGCAGAGCGCATCCCCATCTTAAAGCGCATCGACTACCTGATTAACATCGTCAGCCTGTGCCTGGATCACGAAGAGATGGGCATGTTCTTCCACAAGCTGGATCTGATTCCAGACCGCACGCCGGACATCACCGGCAACTTTTCCGACCGGCTGGCCCGCAACGTTGTGGCCGTCACCCTCCTGTGCCAGCCGGAAGGGTCCGTGGCCGATCGGGTGGCGCTGCTGGGGCTGACAGATGATGACCTGTCCGGCAGACTGACCGATCTGCTGGAAGGCATGGAAAAGATCACCCCCGAAACCGTTGCCGACGCCGTATTTGCCGCCGAAAGCGATCATCCCTCCGGCCTGTCGTTTGAACACTGGCGGTTTGAAGGGGAAGAAGGGTGGACCTGAGCGCACACGCCGAACAACTGGAAAATTTATACGCCGACCTGAATAAAGCCCGCGCAGACTATCTGGGCGGCTATGCCGAGGCGTTGCGGCTGGCCCCCATATACGGGAGCCACGCCCATTTGATGGACCGGGCGCTGGTGGCTACACTGCGCGAGGCCACACAAAACGACCCGGAAGCCCGCCCGCTGTTATCCGCCACCGTACGCGCCCAGATTGAAGGCGGCACCGCCCCGGCGGTCGACCGTCTGCGCGACAATCTGGACCGGGCGGTGGTGCGTACCCTGAATGAAAAATGGTTTTTTCTGGATGCCGAAAAACGCATCCGGGAAGAGTGCAACCGCAAACAGCGCAAGGTGCTGGATCAGTCCCGCCGCCGGGTGCTGGCGCGGCAGGAGGGGGATTTTCAGGAAAGTATCCGGTCCGCCCACACCCTCATGGTAGACCGGGGGTTTACCGGCTGGAGCGCCCTGTGCGCCGAGCTTTCCGGCATCGATATGGACGGGTTGATTGAAGAGGCCGACGGCTTTCTGGAAGATACCGGCCACCGGTTTTCCGAACTGTTTTCCGGCTACCTGCGCGAGGCCGGGGTGTTTCCGGACGATGCTCGGCTGCACGACATCATCTATCTGTTTGCCGGTCATTTTGGCCCGGCAGCAGGCTTTCCGGACGGGGCGGAAGCGATCGAGACCACCCTGGCCGACATGGGACTGAATGAAACCCCCGGCCTGGCCGTGGACTCAGGCTCCAGAGAAGGCAAAAAGCCGGGCACCCATCTGATCGCCGAAAAGGTGCCGGAGGCCATTCACCTGATCGCCGAAAAACCCACCGGCTGGGACGACTGGCCCGAACTGCTGGGTGCATACGGTCTGGGAGTCGCGCTGGCGCGCACGCCCACATCGTTGCCTGCCGTCCGGCGCAGCTTTCCGCATCCGCAGCTCACCAGCGCTTTTTCCGCCGTGTTTGCGTCGCTGGCCGGAAATGCCGAGTGGCTCACCCGTCACGCGCCCGACGTGAAAACCGACGAACAGGTGCGGCGCTTCCACCTGTGGTGGCTGTACCGGCTGCGGGAGCTGGCCGGATATGCCCGGTTTGTGCCGTTTCTGCACGGCCCCGGAGAGGTGGACGAAAAAGCCGATCCGTACGAGCACTATATGCACAAGGCGACAGGGGTTCGCTACGAGCGGGACAACTACCTGCACCGCACCGGACCGTTTATGGATCAGGCCCTGACCCTGTCCGGGCATTTTTTTGCGGGGCACTTGCTGAACCTGCTGGAAGGCAGGTTCGGCCCCGCGTGGTTTGCCGAAAAGGGTGCGGGCAAGTGGCTGTGTGATCTGTGGGCAGAAGGGTGGGACGATCCTTTGCGCATTGCCGCTTCCTGTGGCGTGGACGATCCGGGTAACATATGGCCGCTGATCAAGCGGCTGGAAAGGGTTGTGGGCGAATTCACCGACGGAGACTGATGCCTCAAAATATCAAAGAGCTGGCCGCAAGCACCCGCGATCACCTGCGCTACTGGGCGCAGGCGGGCGTGCCATCCTTGGCGTTCGCCGCCGCATCCGCACAGGGTGCACAACAATCCGCACAACAGGCCGCGCCCCAACAGACTGCCCCGGCAGCGTCCCCCAACATACAGACAGAGGCTCCCACAAAGGCTCCAATGAACACAGAGTCTCTAACAGACAGCCTGCCCGTCATCTGCGCCGAACTTGCAGGCTGCACCCGCTGCACCCTGTCTGCGGGACGCACCAATCTGGTGTTCGGCGTGGGCGACCCCAACGCCCGGGTGGTGTTCGTGGGCGAGGCCCCCGGCCGGGACGAGGACCTGCAAGGCGAGCCGTTTATCGGCCGGGCAGGGAAGCTGCTCACCGATATCATCGAGCGCGGCATGGGGTTGCCCCGTTCATCCGTCTATATCTGCAATACCGTTAAATGCCGCCCGCCGGAAAACCGCAACCCGCTGCCGGAAGAGCTGGCCGCCTGCGAGCCGTTTCTGGTGCGCCAGCTGCTGACCATCCGCCCCAGGGTGATTGTGGCGCTGGGCAAGTTTGCCGCCCAGTCCATCTGCAAGAGCGAAACCCCCATCGGCAAGCTGCGGGGCAATTGGCACACCTATGAAGGCATTGACGTGATGCCCACCTTCCACCCGGCCTATCTGCTTCGGAACCCGTCGGCCAAGCGCGAGGTATGGGCCGATATTCAGGCGGTCATGGAGCGCATGGGCACAAAAAAGGGTGCCGGGTGAAACGCATCTGGGCTCCGTGGCGGATCGACTACATCCTTGGCGACAAGGGCAACGGCTGTATTTTCTGCGACAAGGTGGCCGAATCGAACGATCGGGAAAACGGCATTTTGCTGCGCGGCGAACATAGTTTTGTGATGTTGAACGCATACCCGTACAATCCCGCCCATGTGATGATTTCACCCTATGCACACGTGGACTGTCTGGAAGACATGGAACCCGCACCGTTAACCGAAATCATGGAACTGACCCGCCTGTCCGAAATGGCCATCCGCAAGGCCGTTCGGCCGGAAGGGTTCAACGTGGGACTGAACGTCGGCTCCGCTGCGGGAGCTGGAATCGAAGAGCACCTGCACCTGCACCTGTTGCCCCGCTGGGGGGGCGATGTGAACTTCATGCCGGCGCTGGCCGGCACCAACGTGATACCCGAAGCGCTTTTAGCCACTTACGACAAACTCAAGCCCGCCTTTGACCGGCTGGGCAAAAACCGGGAGGGAGCCAAATGATCCGACTTGCACTGCTGTTGATTATGGGCGTCATGTTCTACCTGTTTGCCCGCACCAATACCGAAAACATGGTGGTGGTGTCGTTTCTGGACTCGGCCAGCCTGCCGATTGCAGTTCACTGGCTGGTGCTCTATTCGTTCATCGCCGGGGGCATCAGCTATGCCCTGTTTACCCTGCCGGAGCAGTTTGCCACCTGGCGCACCCTGTACAAGCACCGCAGACGGGTCAAGAAGATGGGCAAGAACATGAGTGCCGTCATCAGCGCCGCAAAACCGCCGCAAAAATGACCCCGGTCCTGCCCCCGCTACTGCACCAGTACCGGCAGGTGAAGTCCGCTCACCCGGACGCCATCCTGCTGTTTCAGGTGGGGGATTTTTACGAAATGTTCTACGACGACGCCAAAGAAGGCGCCGAACTGCTGGAACTCACCCTCACCTCCCGCGACAAGAACAGCCCGAATCCGGTGCCCCTGTGCGGCGTGCCACTTCGCGCCGTGGACAACTACATCGCCAAACTGATCCGCGCAGGGCGCAACGTGGCCGTGTGCGATCAGGTGGAAGAGCCCACCGGCAAAGGCATCGTCAAACGGGAGGTCACCCGCGTGGTCACCCCCGGAACCGTCACGGAAGATCATTTACTCATGGGAGGCCAGGCCAACTATCTGGCCGCCGCCTGTGGTGAGGCGGGCCGCATCGGGCTTGCGTGGGTCGACGTGTCCACCGGCGATTTTCGCCTGATGGACCTGACCGGCCCGGACGCGGCAGAGCGCCTGTCGGCAGAGCTTGCCCGCATCGAATGCCGGGAGTTGATCACCCCCGAAAACTTTGCCCCCGGCGCACACGGTATGGCGTTCACCCCGCCTGCGGGCGTGGCCGCACGCATCTGGGACGACTTTGATGCCAGGCGGGGCGAGCGGCGCCTGCTGGCCCATTTTGAAATGACCACCCTGGCGGGTTTTGGCATATCCGTTACTCCCGCCGTGGGGGCCGCGGGAGCGGTGCTGGCGTTTCTGGCCGAAACCCAGAAAGCGCTGCTGCCGCACATCGCCACCGTGCGCCCGGTTTCGAGCGCCGAGCACATGGCCATTGACCGGCACACGCGCCGCAACCTGGAGCTGACCCGCAGGGAATCGGACGGCAAGCGCGAAGGCAGCCTGCTTTCCATCCTGGATACAACCCGCACCAGTATGGGCAGCCGCACCCTGACCGACTGGCTCACCTGCCCGCTGGTAGGGGTACCCCCCATCATCAAACGGCAAACGGCGGTGGCCTGGGCGGTGGACAATGCCCCCGCCAGGGACGCCATGCGTAAAAGCCTGTCCGGCATCGCCGACCTTTCCCGGCTGACCGCCCGCGTGGCCATGGGCCGCGCCACCCCCCGTGACGTGGCGGCGCTGGGGACGTCGCTCATCCCGCTGCCTGCACTCGGCCAACTGCTGCCGGAAGACGGCGGCGAACTGTTTGCCGCCATCCGCACCGACTGGGACGACCTGGCCGACGTACAGGCGTTGGTGGCCGCCGGACTGGCCGATGAACTGCCCGCCGCATTAAAAGACGGCGGCGTCATCCGTGAAGGCGTCAGCGCCGAACTGGACGAATTGCGGCAGGTAGGATCCGACGTACGCGGGGCGCTGGCCCGCATGGAGGCCGCAGAGCGTGCGCGGGCAGGGGTGGATACCTTAAAAATCCGCCACAACAACGTGTTTGGCTATTACATCGAAATCACCAAGGCCAAACTGGTGGGCCGCGAGTTGCCCGTGGACTACGTACGCAAGCAGACCCTGGTGAACGCCGAACGGTTCATCACCCCGGATTTAAAAGAGCTGGAGTCAAAAATCCTGTCCGCCTCCGAGCGCATCGGCAGGCTGGAAGCCGATCTGTTTCAGCACCTGCGCGAGCAAGTGGCAATGCATGTGGCGCGGCTGTTGTGGACCGCGGCGGCCTGCGGCGTCATCGATACCGTATGCGCCCTGGCCGAAATCGCCCACAAAAACGCCTGGGTGCGGCCACAGGTGGAGCAGGGCAGAGCCCTTTCCATCAAAAACGGCCGCCACCCGGTGGTGGAGGCGAACCTGGCCGCAGGCACTTTTGTGGCCAACGACACCGATCTGTCCGCAGACACCCCGGTATGGATCGTTACCGGCCCCAACATGGCGGGCAAGTCCACCTACTTGCGGCAGGTGGCGCTCATCTGTCTGCTGGCCCAGATGGGCAGCTATGTACCGGCGGAAGCCGCTACCGTGGGTGTGGTGGACCGCATTTTTTCGCGCATCGGCGCGTCCGACAACTTAAGCGAGGGGCTGTCCACCTTTATGGTGGAGATGACCGAAACCGCCGCCATTTTGAATAACGTCACCGAAAACAGCCTGGTGATTCTGGATGAAATCGGGCGCGGCACCAGTACCTTCGATGGTCTGTCCATCGCCTGGGCCGTGGCCGAACGGCTGCACGACGGGCCGGGGGCACGCACCCTGTTTGCCACCCACTACCACGAGCTGACCGAGCTGGCCGAAACCCGTGACGGGGTCGCCAACGTCAACGTGCAGGTGCGCGAATGGAACGACGAGATTGTCTTTTTGCACAAGATCGTGGACGGTGCGGCAGACCGCAGCTACGGTATTCAGGTGGCCCGCCTTGCGGGGCTGCCGGTGCCGGTGATCGAACGGGCACGGGAGGTGCTGGCCAACCTGGAAGGGGCCGAGCGGGACCGGGAAGGCCAGCCAAAACTTGCACAGGAAATGGCGGCGGGCGCGGCAACCGCCAACCGTTCCGCCCAGTTTGACCTGTTTGCCGCCCAGCCCCATCCGGCACTTGCGAAACTCAAAACGCTGGACCTGGAAGGCATGACCCCCATCGAGGCGTTAAACGCCCTGCATCGCCTCAAGGAAGGCCTTTAAAAGAAGAGGACGCCCGCATGGAGCTGGAATGGCCGGAAAAAAGGCGTAAACGGGGCCGCATCAGCAAGTTTCTGCTGCTGATGACCTCGCTTCTGGTGGGGGCGATCCTGACCCCGTTTCTGATGACACAGCCGAACATCAAGACGCCGGGTACGCCAAAGCCGCCTTCGCTGGGCTTGCCGAACCTTGAACTTCCCGACCTGTCCATGCTGACCGATTTGACTAAACCCGCTCCCGCCAAGCCCGTTCCCGCCTACAAATGGCAGGATGACAGAGGCCGCTGGCACCTGTCCGGCAAGCCACCCAAGGGAATACAGGCGGAAGTGGTGGACCTGGGACCGCCCAATATCATGCCCAACATTGAGATACCGGAACCGGTCGTCCCCCTGGTGCAGACCGTGGAGGGTACGCCGGCCCAAAGACTGGAGATCGACTCGATGCTGGACGTGTACATGAGCGTGCCCGAACTGATCCAGGATGCTCATGACGTTGTGGATCAATCTCACAGGCGCATTGAAATATTGGAGATGATTGGAAAAGATGCAGAATAAACTACCCGTAAAACACTGGCGCCGCGGTGCCGGAATCGTCGCAATCCTGTTTTTTGCAGCCGCTTCCGCCTGTTCTTCCGCCACCGACGAGGAAGTCACCGAACCGGCCACCCCGGAAGTTACCGAAACCACTCCCATGCACATCCTCCCCGGCAGCGACGCCAAAGCCATGCTCGACCGGGTGCATGCCGCAGGCGACAAGCTGGAGCAGAGGGAACGGGAGCTGGATGAGGTGATCGGCCAGTGACCCACGCGCGATGCTGTGGGGGATATGGGCTGGTCTTTTTTCTTGGGCTTTCCCTCAGCGGCTGCGCGGCACTTTCGCCGCCCAACCCACTGTTTGACGTACAGGGGATTCATGCGGCGGCGCCCGCAGCCTACGCCTCGCGCATACTGGAAAACGTCGAGATCCACACCCCGGTCAGCTATCTGCCTGAACTGCCCACCCGGGAAGAGGCAGAAAATATCCGCACCATGTTCCTGTCCTATCAGATGCAGGAGTTCGGCCCGCCCGTTGGCTACAAGGCGGGACTCACCAACCGCACAGTCCAGGCGCAGTTCGACGTGAACCAGCCGGTGCTGGGGGTGCTGTTAACCGGCATGCTGCTGCCCAGCGGCACCACGATTCCCGCCCGCTTCGGGGCGCGCCCCATGGTCGAAGGCGACCTGCTGGTACGCGTGAAAGATGCAAGCATCAACCAGGCCACCACGGCGCGGGAGGCGCTGGCCGGACTGGATGCGGTCATTCCGTTTATGGAGCTGCCGGATCTGGTGTACAAGCAGGGGGGCACCATTAACGCCCCTGCCATTACCGCCATCAACGCGGGGGCGCGGCACGGGGTAACCGGTACGCTCATCGGGCTGGAAGACACGCCGGAGTGGATGGACCGGCTGGCCCACTTTTCGGTACAACTGACCGACGACACGGGAGCGGTGCTGGGGCAGGGGACAGGCACAGACATCCTCGAACACCCGTTGAACGCCGTGCTGTGGATCAAGGACGAACTGAACCGTATGGGGGCCAGGCTGAAACCGGGCGACCTGCTGTCTCTGGGCACCCTGACGCCGCTGGTACCGCCGGTGGCGGGGCGCACATTTACCGCCCGTTACGAAGGGCTGGACCCAAGGGGGCCGGTTTCGGTCTCGGTCCAGTTTATAAAGTAGAAACATGGCCGATCTGTACGACCTGACCGCCTTCATGGACCGCTATCTGGAAGTGGACGCCATCGCCGACTACTGCCCCAACGGGTTGCAGGTGGAGGGCGCGCAAAAAGTCACCCGCATCGTCACCGGCGTATCGGCCTGCATGGAACTGTTTGAACGGGCGCTGGAGATCCGCGCGCAAATGGTGCTGGTGCACCACGGCATGTTCTGGGACGGGGACAGCAAGGTGGTCAAGGGATCATTAAAGGATCGCTTGAAGTTTTTGCTCGCAAATGACTTATCTTTAGTGGGTTATCACCTGCCGCTCGACCGCCATCCAGAGGTGGGCAACAACGCCCGCATCTTCGATCTGCTGGGGCTGGTCGACCGGCAGCCGTTCGGCGTTTATAAAGGCCAGGCCATCGGCTACATGGGGACATTGCCGAAGCCTACGCCATTCGACGACTTTCTGACCGCCGTGGGCGGCGTGTTCGGGGGAGGGGAACCTTTCCACCTGCCGTTTGGTCCGGGCATGGTGCAGCGCGTGGCCCTGTGCAGCGGCGGTGCACCGGAACTGGTGCGGGAGGCGGTGGAAAAAAAGGCCGATGTCTACCTGACCGGCGAAGCCAGCGAATACGTCTACCACCTGGCAAAAGAAGAAAACATTCACTACATCGGCGCGGGCCATCACAACACCGAACGGTTCGGCGTGACGGCCCTGGGGGAACGTTTATGTCAGGAATTCGACGTGGAATGCCGGTTTATTGACATCCCCAATCCGATCTAGACCGGCCCAAAACTGCCCAAAATCTGTCTCAATAAGACAGTCGGTGTCGCACGGTATACACATTGTGCAACACCTCGGTTTTACGGAAGCATTCGGAAAACCCCGCCCCCGGCGTCAAGCCATCGCCACAAGATAAAACGAAATAAACGTTGCCACAAGCAGCCCCGCGACCACCAGCCGACCCACGTCCGGCTCTTCCGGCGGGCGTTTGCGGCGTTCAGGTTCAATCGGGATGGGCATGGGCTTATGTCCTGAAAATCCGGGGAAGTCGTTCATTCAAATCACCTGTTTATCTGGCAGCCCGGAGGTAAAACCCCCCGCGCGGTGTCTACATCGGCATCTGTTCCGGTATATACAGCAAACCGTGTGCCGCATTGCTTTATTCCCGGCCGTTGCACCTGATTTTTTGTGATAAGGCCCCCGAACACCGCCCGCAGAAACGCCGACACCTTTCCCCCTGTTGCGGCCGGGTCTCACCGGGTAACATATGCAAACAGAAACCGGCCGTGTAAAAAGGACACCCGTTGGGCGCATTAACTCATTACATCTCCCAAACGGGAAAGGGCGGCTCCAAGGCCCGCCACCTGACGCAGGAAGAGGCGACGGACGCCATGACCGTCATGCTGGACGGAAAGGCCGACCCGTTTGAACTGGGCGCGCTGCTCGCCGCCCTGCGGATCAAGGAAGAAACGGCAGAAGAGCTGACCGCCTTCTGCCGGGTAGGGCAGGAGCGTCTTGCATCCGTGCCGGGAGATGCCCCCCGGCTGACCGTGCCGTCCTACGCGGGCAAGCGCCAGACCTATGCGGCCCTGATCCCCGCCGCGTGCATCCTGGCCGCAAGGGGCGTTTCGGTGGGGCTGCACGGGCTTGCGGCGCCGCCTGCGCGCATGTCGCTGGCGAATACCATCGCCGCACTGGGCGGCAAACCGAACGGCTCATCCAAAGACGCGGCAGAAAGCCTGGAGCGAGCCGGGGTGGCCTATGTGGGCATCGAACAATTCTTTCCGGTCATGCACGACATGCTGGAGTTGCGCGGCAAAATGGGCCTGCGTTCCTGCTTTCATACCATGGCCCGGCTGATCAACCCGTTTGGCGCGCGCCACCTGATGGTGGGCGTCTCCCACGAGCGCACGTTTGAAAAGCTGTCTGCGGCGGCCCACGCTTTGGGGTTTGCATCCGCCGTGTCGTTCCGGGGGCTGGAAGGGGAGGCCGAGGCGAACCCGCTCACCCCCACAGAAGGGATGCGGCTGGACGCAGACGGTACCATTCACCGGTTTCCCATCGACCCGAAGACACTGGCAACCGGCGGCGACAGCCGCACGCAGATGACGGTGGACAGTCCCGAATCCGGGGCGCGCATGGTGCGCGAGGTGCTGGCAGGGGAGGGGCCGGACATCGCCCGCCACACCGCCACCCTCACCGCCGCCTGCGGCCTGCTGGCTGCGGGAGAGGCAGCGGACCTGACCGTAGCGCTTGCCGCCGCGAAAGAAACGCTGTCTTCCGGCGACGCCGCACGGCGCCTGGACCTATGGCTAAAAAAATGACCACCGCCGAATTTGAGAAGGTGGTCGAGAGTGCCATCGTCAATCTGCCCGACGGCTTTCGGGAACGGCTCGACAACATCGTCTTTATGGTGGAGGAGTGGCCGGACGATGAAACCGTGCACGACATGGAACTGGAAACAAAGTACGACCTGTTGGGGCTATACAAGGGCTGGCCACTGCCCGACCGGGGCAACGACTATGCCGGGACCCTGCCGGATACCGTGCACCTGTACCGGGAGCCCATCCTGGACTGGTGCAGGGAAACCAACGAACCGGTGGCCGACTGCATCGTGGACACGGTCATCCACGAAATCGGCCATTACTACGGCCTGACCGACGCCGAGATGGAGCGCATCGAGGCCGAATGCCACTGGGAAGGCGGCGCGCCCCCGCCCAGAGAGTCCGAAACACCGTAAAGCGCGGTGTTAATCCGTTCCCGCTGATCTTCTGAAAGTCCACCCTCTCCACCCAACGCGGCCCGCACCTGTGCGGCCCCCCGGCAGCCCACACTGGCGGCGGCAACCGGATGCCCCATCCCGTAGCCGATCGCCGCTGCCGTCACACCCAACTCCGGCACGGCGGCGGCCATCCGCTCCCGTATCCCGCCCAACTTCTCCCACAGGGAGGCAGGCCATTCCCTGCGTACATCGTGTTGGTGCAAAGTGTTCATATGGCGCGGCGAATCGGTCAGCAGGCCGTTGTGCAACAACTCCCGCGTATGAACCCGCACGCCACGTGCGACCGCTTCGGCAAATACAAGCCGTTCCATCTTGCGGTTGGCCGGGTTGTACGGCACGCACACCCAGTCCACGCCCCCATCCATGGCCATCAACGCCTCATCCGGCTCAAACACGCTGACGCCGACGGCGTTCGCAACCCCTTCGGCCTTCAATTTGATCAGCGCCTGCACCGCCTGACCGTCCCGGAGCACCGCCGAGGAGGGGGTAAACAGCAGCAGCAGATCCGGCGTGCGGCCCAACCGTTCGCACGCTTCCTGCGCGTCCTGTGCAATCTGCTCCGGGATCACGCGGGAAACCGGGTGGTTGTTTTCCAACCGGCAGCCCACCCGGGTCGTCAGGTGAATATCCTGCACTCCGGACAGCATGGTGCCCAACAGCTTCTCCACCGCCCCGTCGCCAAACAGAGAGGCGGTATCGAACCCGCGGCAGCCCATCTCCAGCGCGGCTTCAATCGTTTCTGCGGCCATTTTTGGTGTGCACGGACCGTACCCCCACGGGGCCTCGCCGGAAAGAGGCCAGGTGCCCAGCCACGGGCCGGGAACAACGGGAGGGGTGTAATCGTGCGCCATGACCAGTATCATATCCGCCCTGAACGGTTTACACCCCTCTTTGTCTGGAGAGTCACCACATGAAACGTTTTCTGTCCAGTCCCCTGATGGCCCTGGCCGCGCTGCTATGGACCGGGTCCGCCCT
>CBDUXI010000056.1:0-16177 GCA_965371175.1 uncultured bacterium | reverse complement strand
CTTCTCCGGAATCATCGGAACTGGACCTGGAAACCACAACTATGGAAACCCAGGCGGAAAACACTCCGCCCGAGGCCATGGAAATTTCTCTCGAAGAAAGTGGCACTTCCGACACCCCTGCTCCCCCGGAAACCGATCCGGGAGAAATATCTCTGGACAGCGAGCCTCCGGCTACAGCCGCTGAGGAACCTCCCCCGGACGCTGAATTGAACCTGGAGATGACAGACACGGAACCCGCCTCCGCAGAAGACGCTTCCATGAAAATTTCTCTGGACGGACTGGACATGGAGGACGACGCTCCAGAAGAAACCGGGTCCGCACAGCAAGAATCCACCTCTTCTGTTGATTTGGCGGAAAGTGCCCCGGACGACTCCGGCGGCTCCATGAAAATTTCACTGGATGGACTGGACGACATTGAGGACGCCACGCCGGACTCCGGAAGTCCGGCAGAAGACGAAGCACCAGCAGAAGTCAGTATTAGCGAGCCCGATGGGGACGACAGTGGCTCCATGCAGATATCCCTGGACGGACTGGGGCTGGAAGATGCGGAAGAGGAGCCGGAACCCGCTCCGGAGCCCCCCCCTTCCGAGGTGACGCTGGACGATTCCGCTTCCGATGGATCCATGGAAATATCAATGGACAATCCAGAGCCGGCCAATGCACCCGCGCCCCCGGAACCGGCAGCTCCGGAATCGACGGGTCCCACGGAACTCTCCATGGACGACCTGGACCCATCAAGCACAGAGGCGGACGCCAGCCCGGACGATGCCGACCCGGATTCGTTTGGTGAAGTGTCGCTTGAGCCCTAGGCGATCATAAAAAAACAGGCCACACCTCATGATCAAGGGGCCCATTCGGGCCCCTTTTTTTATCCGGAGCAGCCGAACAGACCTGATATCCGGCGGCATGTTTTTTAGCAGACACCGCCCGGAATGCGTACCATGTTCACCTGTCGTTCACGTTGGCAGGGAGAAACACATGGGTCAGCCCGTAGAAATGAACACGGTCCTCAAACTTTCCGCAGGTCAGGGGTTGCCGGAAGAGCCCACCGTGGGCGAGACGTATCGGTTTACCAAGTCCGGCGCCCGCATCTATCCCCTGGGCGTACCGGTAGAATTGATCGGGGACGACTGGAATACGCTGGGAAAGGCGGTGATCGATGAGTTCACCGTCAATCTGGAGGAAACCCGGGGAACCTTCCGGGTGGTCAAACGGTTTACGGAGGAAGAAGCGGCTGCTTTCAACCGGATTTGGCGGGCGGAGTGGGTGTAGGCTTCAGCCCGATTCCCTGGCGCGCTGGATGAAGCAATCCACTTCTTTCCCCAGTACCTCGCGCCATCTATTTTCCAGTTCCCGGGTAAATTTGGAGTCGAACTCGGCAACCGTCTGGATCAACGAATCCAGCCAACACCTATAAAGCCGTTCGGGAATGTTCAGCCCGGAAGGGCCGTGTTGCCTGGCCCATTTATCCAGGGATATCCGAGTTCCCTCCACCCCACAGGCGTGCTGGAACATGATCGCGAGTGACCGACTCAACAGAAACTTCTGCTGCACCATGTCAGTCGCTACAAAAAAAGGCGCAATCGCCTCGTCACTTCCTATAAACCGTTCGTAGAACCGATCCAGGAAGTGAGGCTTTTCGTATGCCCGTTTGTAACTGTCTATTATCTCAACCAAGGCACCCCTCCCCTGGCACAGTCAGTTTTTTTAGGTGGGAGTGCGCCTGCTTGTTGGCCACCAGTCTCCCCCTAGACTGGCGATGCTTCCGGGCAGATCACCAGCGCACGACATACTACCTAACATGAACCCGATTGTCACGATATCAGGATACAAAGAGCCCGTACCTGGGAACAGGCCCTACTCCAGCGCCTTTTTCAACCCTTCCCCGGTCGCCACCCGCAGGCCCGACGATACGCGCAATTCATCCAGCAGAGCGCCCGGATCATCCACATCCCGAAGTATGTAGGATCGGAATCGTTCGTAGCCGTCAAAATCAGTATGGGTCAGTTGCAGACCCAGCCCCCTGGGCTCCACGCGAACCACCTGACAGGCAAACCGGACCGGCTTGTCCTGCGCGTCTCCATCCAGCGCCAGTTCAAGCGCCCCGGACCGACCTTCTGTGACGTCTGCGGGATCGGTTGTTAGAAACACCCCGCCAAAGCTGAGATTTTCGGCCCGACCGTGCAGTTTGATGCCGCCAGCAAAAGACAACACGGCCTCAGCCCATAACGCTGTTCGTGTGTGTTTACGTGCGTTTTGCTTTGCCATATCCGGCTATTTCTGGCAGCCACATGGAAAACGAGGCAGGGAAAGCCCACCTGTATCAACGGTAACGGGCACGGCCCACACCATGGTAGGAAAACCCGGCAGCTTCCACCGGTTCCGGGTCGTAAATATTGCGCAGGTCCACCAGCACGGGTGAATTCATGACCCCTTTCATCCGTTCCAGGTCCAGGTTGCGAAAGCGATTCCACTCGGTAATGATCACCGCCGCATCGGTGCCTTCCACGGCATCGTAAGCACTTCGGTGATAGGTGATATCGGGCAGTAGTTTCCGGGCTTCCTCCTCGGCCACTGGATCGCAAGCATGCACGCTCGCCCCCTCAGCCTTCAAACCGTTGATGATATCGATGCTGGGCGCTTCCCGCATATCGTCTGTGTTCGGCTTGAACGATAACCCCAGGACACCGATGCTCTTGCCGTTCAGGTCGCCGCCCACTGCGTGGCGGATCTTGTCCACCATCAGCGTCCGTTGTTTTTCATTCACTTCCTGAACAGCGTTCAGAACCTTGAAATCGTAGCCGACTCCGGCTGCGATATTGTGCAGCGCGGCCACGTCCTTGGGAAAACACGATCCGCCAAAGCCAGGACCCGCATGCAGAAATTTCTTGCCAATGCGGCCATCTAATCCCATGGCCGATGCAACGGTTTGCACGTCCCCACCAATCAACTCGGCCAGATTCGCCACTTCGTTGATAAAAGAAACCTTGGTGGCAAGAAACGCGTTGGCGGCGTACTTGATCAGTTCGGCCGTGGCAAGATCGGTAATCACAAACGGGGTTTCCAGCAGGTAAAGCGGACGGTACAGATCTTTCAAAATCGCTACAGCCTGATCGGAGTCGGTGCCGATCACCACCCGGTTGGGGCGCATGCAGTCTTCAATGGCCGAGCCCTCACGGAGAAACTCCGGATTGCTCACCATGTCGAAATCCATACGCTCCTTCTGGGTTTCGCCAATGATTTTTCGTATCCGCTCGCCCGTGCCGACCGGAACGGTGCTCTTGGTGACAATCACTTTGTAGCCGTCCATATGGGTGGCGATATCCCGAGCCACTTGATCCACGTAGGAAAGGTCGGCGGAGCCGTCCTCCCGGGGCGGAGTGCCCACCGCTACAAAAATCACCAGGGTACCCTGCACCGCACTTTCCAGGTCGGTGGTAAAACGCAACCGCCCCTCGGCGACGTTGCGCGCCACCATCTCCTCAAGCCCCGGTTCGTAAATGGGTATCTTGCCCTCGTTTAAGGCTGCTATTTTCGCCTCATCGTGATCTACACAAGTCACGCTAACGCCAAATTCGGAAAAACAGGTACCGGTCACCAGCCCCACGTATCCTGTTCCAACTACGCTAATATTCATCTAGAGTGTTCCATCCACGGAAAAGACCTGTAACAAAGACAGTGTGAAACCCGGCAACGAGCCGGACTCAAATGCAGACGATTGTAGCATTAGCCTTTTGTGTCACCCAATATTCGTTTATAAATCGCTGTCACTTCCGCTCTTGCCCGGTTGACCTGTACGAACAGCCGCTCCCGTCCCCCGGTAATGGGCGGACCGGTACCGGAAAACACCTGGGCCGACTCGCCGTGCGCCCGTTGCAGATACCCTTCCACCTTTCGGTACAGGGACAGAGCCGTCAGCAATACATCGGCGTCGGACTGGCTGACCATGCCGCTTTCCGCCAGTTTCCGCAACGCCCTGCGGGGGTTGTGATCAATCACTTCCGGGTGGTTGTGGCCGTGGGCCAGAAGCAGGTACTGCACGATGAACTCGATGTCCACCAGACCGCCTGAATCCTGCTTCAGGTCCATGCTGTCTTCCCGGCTGCGGGACAGGTGGTCGGCCATCTTCCGGCGCATTTCGTCCACTTGCAGGGCAAGGTCATCGGGTGGCTGCGCGTATGTAGCCCGCCTGAGGGCCTGGCTAACCTGCTTGCCAAATGCACCGGTCGCAGCCACGACCCTGGACCGGGTGAGTGCCTGTTTTTCCCAGGTCCATGCCTGCTCGGTCTGATACCGCTCAAATGCGGCAAGCGACGTCACCAGTTGTCCACTGCTGCCGGAAGGGCGCAAGCGCATATCCACTTCATAAAGCAACCCTTCCCCGGTAGGGAGAGTGAGTCTGGAGACAATCCGCCGACCCAGCCGGGCAAAAAAGTCGGCCACAGAGATGGGCTTTGCGCCGGGGGTCACGTCGCCCGGTTCGCCATTGTGGATGAAAATCAGGTCCAGGTCCGATGCGTACCCCATTTCACCACTTCCCAACCGGCCCATCGCCACCACCGCCGCCTCACCGGACTCACCATTCCTGCCGGGCGGGTGGCCGTGGCGCGCTGTCAATTCTTCCCAGGCGTGGGTAAACACTGCGCCAACCAGCTGTTCGGCCAGCCGCGCAAGACTTTCTCCTCTCTCCTGTTCATCCATATCCGTCAGGATTTCCCGCAGGCCAATGTACAAAATTTCCCGGCTCTTGAACCGGCGGATGGCATCCAGCCACGCCTCTTCCTCCAGCGACACAAGCGCGCGCTTGAGGTCTTCATCCATCTCGTTTTCGGTGCGATCCGATAACAGGATTTGGGGAGAGAGCAGTTCGTCCAGCAAGTTCGGGTGGCGGGCCAACAGTTCCGTGAGGTACCGGGATGCGCAGAATAGCTGTGACAGCAGACGCCGGGCATCCGGATTTTCGTGCAGCATGGCCGTATAGATACTGCGCCCTTTCAGGGAGCCCACAAAGCGGGTGAGCCCGGCAAGACCCATGTCCGGGTCGGTCCCTTTGGCAATATCGCCAAAAAACAGGGGAATGAGCCGGTGCCAGCGAAAACGCGCATTCTCCGTCTGCCACGGCCCGTCAATTTCTCGCCCCAGTGCCCGAAGCTGCTCTCTCCCGACCAGCTCATTCAGTAGCTCCAGACAGGATATATCCATATTTTCAGACAGTTCGGACAATTGCCCGGCCAGGGTTTCAAACGGTCCCGCCTCGGCTTCTTCCGGCGCATGAAACAGCCCCCCGCAAATACGATCCACGCCAGTGGTGATTTCCCGATAGCGCACCAAAAACGTCTTCCACGGGTCGACACTCTCCGCGCACCCCATCTGACAGGCCAGACGCCTTTGTGCGAGTGGCTGGGTAGGTAGCAACTGCGTCTGCTCCTCGGCCACCAGTTGGATACGGTGTTCCACGTGCCGAAGAAAAATGTAGGCATCTTCCAGAAGATGCGCGTCCTTTACGGGCAAAAACCCGGCTTTCACCAGACTCTTTAATCCGTCTACAGTTCGGGGGGATCGCAATTCGGTGCGTTTTCCCCCGTGGATCAACTGCTGCGCCTGAACGAAAAATTCAATCTCGCGGATGCCACCCGCACCAAGTTTTACGTCGGTACCAACGGCTTCCCGCGCAACCTGACGCGCCCGCACACGGGCCTTGACCTGACGAATGCCGTCCAGCGCAGCAAAATCCAGATACCGACGAAAAACAAACGGGGTCAATTCGGAAAGAAACCCCCGTCCGGCTTCCAGATCTCCGGCCACCGGGCGGGCCTTGATGTATGCAGCCCGCTCCCAGGTATCCCCAAGGGTTTCGTAGTAAGCTGTAGCCGCGGCAAGCGACCAGGCTACCGAACTCCCCCCGCCCTCCGGGCGCAGCCGCAAATCCACATGAAATACCCGCCCGTCGGCGGTTTGTTCGCCAAGCGCCTGAACCAGACGTCTGGTCAGCCGGGCAAAAAAATCCGGTGGGGCCAGCTGTCGCCGCCCGGCGGTTTCCAATCCGCCATAGCCGTACAGATTGATAATATCGATATCGGACGCATAGTTGAGTTCTCCGGCACCCAGCTTTCCCATGCCAATCACAATATACGGACAGGGAGCACCCGCATCGGTCAGGCAGTCCCCGTATTTTTCCACCAGCTCTTTCCGGCAAAAGCGGACCGCCGCCTGAAGGGTGACCTCCGCCAGGTGCGACAACCCCTCCGTGGCGGCAAACAGGTCGCTGCCCCCGCTGCCAAGGTCCCGGGCGGCCAGATAAAGGAACACCCGTTGCTTGAGCTGCCTGAGGCGGCGCTGAAAGTCCGCAAAGTCGGAGGCATCATCCGCCATGGCATCCGGGTCCAGCCACGGGTACGCTTCACCGGAGACCGCCTGCTCCACGCTGTGCAGCCCCTCCAGCAAGCCGGTCATGATCCGTACCGGAAACGGTCCCGCGCCAGCCAGTGATATGACCGCGCGGCGCACCGGTGGATCGGCAAGCGCGGTGGCAAGTTGTGCGGCGTTTTGCTCGTGTAATCGATGCAGTCCGATCAGCGCGCCATCCGGGTCTCCCGTGGCAGCCAGTTCATCGGCAAGCGTGCTGGAGCCCGACTTGTCGCCAAGGGCGCCAAGCAGTCGTGCGGCGAGTTCAGGATCAGCAAACGGAACAGACACTAGAACGTGTGACCAATCGTAAAGTGCACCCGGTAAGGCTCTTCGTTCTTTCTTCTGTCCACTTTATACCCCAGATCCAGACGAATCGGGCCGATCGGAGTGCCGTAATGCAGCCCCGGTCCCGCACCGACACGAAAGTCGGACACGCCAATAGTGGATACCTGATTCCATACATTGCCCGCATCAACAAACAGGACGAGGCCGAGTCCCTCACGCCCACCCATGCGTACCTCAAAGTTTCCCAGGAGCATCACATCGCCACCATCCGGGGCTCCGGTGGAGGTCAGAGTTTCCCCCGGAACCCCCACGCTGTCCAGTGAATATCCCCGAATTGTCGTCTGCCCTCCAACAAAAAACCGCTCACTGATCGGCACATCCGGGCTCTTGAACAATCGTTGCGCCCTGCCTCCCTGTACCTTTGCCGCCACAACAACTGACCGACGCACGGCATGGAAACCCGCCACTTGAGCAATGGCCTTGCCAAACTGTACCTGCGAAGCCAACGCACGGGCACCCTGTTCGTAACTGGCCCCCAGGATGGTCCCGCGACGGGGAGCGAACGGGTTGTCACGGGTATCACGGATCAGCGAGGTCAAAATACTACCGACGTTAATTCGCTGACGCTCGTCGATCGGGGTGATATCCGGCGGCAATCGCGGGAACCGGTTACGCTCCAGTCGATAGGTCACATTCAATACCACGTTTCTTGAGAGCGCCCGGCGAATACCCACTTCCGCCGCCGTGGTTTCCCGATCATAACTGACCAGATCTTCCCGCTCCATAAGCAGACGCATACGCAAATTGGCCCGGTACGGCCCCACCCACGGAAGGGTGTAACTTATGGTTCCCGAGCGTCTCAACTGACCGGCACGCAACCTGATTCCAGCCCTGTGCCCGCGGCGAAACATGTCTCGATAAGACACGTCCAGCAGTCCCCGTATGCCATCCACCTCGGCAAAACCAATGCCCATATCCACCGAACCGGGTTTTCCTTCGACAATCTGGATGGTTACGTCTCGCCTTGGCCCGGTTTCCGCCGGGTTCCTGGGACGAACCCGCACCTGATCAAACGCGGCAACCTGATAAATTCGCCGACGGGTTTCGGAGAGGGCGGCTGGCGTATACAGGTCCCCTTCAGAAAAAATGATTTCACGCTGGATAACAAACGGCCGGGTCCGGAATGTACCCTCCACCCGCACTTCGCCAATATGTACCTGTGGCCCGGGCGTCACCCGAAACACCACATTCTCAAATACCTCCCGATGCGGGCGCCCCCCTTTGCCCACACGCCCGGTCCAGCGCTCCTGCCTGCTCGATTCGGTTTCCAGGGTGGCGTCAATGTAGCCAAACTCACCTAAAAGGGTGGTCATCTCCGCTCTGGTGCTACGGATACGATCCCGTCTGTAAATTGTGCCGTTCAGTTTCCCGGCAATCCGGAACAATTTTTCCCGTACCTCGGCGTCCAGTTCCTCAATCCCTTGCACGTCCGTACTTTCGAACCACCACCGCCTGCCTTCATCGACGTAGTAGGTCACGGTCACCCTTGCCTTTTTTCCCGGCACGATACTCAGTGTGTCGGTAACCGTCGCCTCCGGGAACCCAACGGCCCGCAACACCCCCTCAATGGTTTTGGCTCGTTCGTGAATGATTTGTTCCCGCACCGGTTCCTGGCGCAAACGCCACCCCGGCTTGATCACCCTGTAGAGTTCTTCGTCCGAATACGTCTGGTTCCCCTCAAAACGAACCGCTGCAATGCGGTGGCGCTTGCCTTCCCGAATCTGCACCTGAACGGAATAGACCGGATTGTCCGGGTCGGCGTCACGCTTCATCTCAATATCAACTATCGCGTCCCGGTAACCGGAATCATGCAGGTAGGTAGATAACCGCGACCGGGCGTCCAACACCACCGCCCCATCAAGGGTCCGTTGGCCCTGAAAATTCAGGATATCCAGCACCTGTCCGGTACTGACACGACGGTTGCCATCGACCGACACCACCACCCGCTCCCGAACCCGAACGGGGACCAGCACCGTAACCTGTTCACCTTCCGAAAAAAGCCGGTACGGGCCAACCTGGGGGTGCAGATACCCCCGCTTCAGCAGGTATTTTTTGATTCTCGCAATATCTTTGGTAAGGCGCACCACATCGAAGGAACGCCCCACCCTGCTGGCAACCCGCACACCGGTCACAACGCCATCCGGCTCCCCTTCCTTTCCGGGAAACCCCGGGAAGTGAATACTGCCAATTTTGCCGCGCTTGCCTTCGTCTATACGCACCACAAGCGTCACCCGACCCGGTAATATACCGGCGGTGGGGGGGGCAATTTCCACGGTTACCGTGGCATCAAAAAACCCCTTGCTTGCATAAACCTCTTCAATATTTGCAGTTGCCCGCAACAGGGATTCGCCGTCCACCTCGTCACCGGGGTTCAGTCTCATCGCCCGGGCCACCCGTTCGCTGCCCATGCTCCGGGCGCCTTCCACAACCACACGTGCCAGGCGTTCAACCCGGGAAAGCGACACATGCACAATCACGCCACCGGTTTTCGTGATTTCAGTACGGATCGATACGTTCCTGACTCCGGGAACCCGGGAGAGCGCACGAACGGCATCGGCCAGGGCTTCCCGGTCCAGCATCGCGCCTTCCTGCAGCCCGGAGTATTCCGTCAGGCGTTCGGGAGAAAGCAGCGGGGATTCACCCCAGTTGATGCGCTCAATACGAAACGACTCCGCAGCCCACCCCGGGCCGGAAATCCCCACGGCCAGCATCAGGGTGATCAACCAGTATCGTAATCCCGGCATTTTTACCGGAACCTGATTCGGAAACGCACTTCGCCCCCTTTTCTGCCTTCCTCATCCTGTTCCATGAGGAGCGACATTCTGGAGCTCAGACGGTAGGTAAACTGAATCAGCGGCTCCTGACTATCGTCCATGACCACGCTGTAAACGACCTGCCCCTTGCCTTCGAACAGTTTTTTTCCCACCGTGATGCGGGCAGTGCTATCCGCCGAGGCATCGTCTGCATAATCCGGGTCCACGTGAAACTGATCAATTCCGGTAAAGCGGTGCACCTGTTCGGCTAGCTGGCCCTGCAATTTTGCAGTGGCAATATATGTGGCCTCCGTGCGGCCCACCCCGGACCCCGCAGCCTCCAGTTGCTCAGGAGTAAACCCGACCGTCAACAGGGACAGCAGTTCAACGTGCGACATATCCGGCCTGGAAGTCAACACAATATCCAGTTGTTCCATCGGGCCGCTGATGGCCATATCCACTTCAATCGACTCGGTCCGTAACGGATCGTCCGGTAATGATTGTTCCACGGTGGTTCTGGCAATCATATCCAGATACGGTTCGGTCCTGTCAGGGTGGACAAAATCGAGGCTGGCGTGGATGACTTCAAACGTATGTTCCCGGAAATATATTTCTCCTGAACGCACATCCACACGCCCGGAAATAGCCGGTTCCGCAATGGTTCCCCCAAGGACGAGGTCAAGGTCCAGCCCAAGCTCGGCCAGGTTGTTGTCGACCAGCAAGCCTTCGTCTCCATACACTCGCACAGCCAGTCTGGTATCGGCAAACGGCACAATCTGGGCAATTTCCTCCTGCTTTTCCGCCACGGCATCCATCACCCATTCTTCCCACTGGATATGCTTGTCATACAGGGCTCTTTCAATATGCAGATCGCCTGATAAAGTGGGGGCCGGCAGATTTCCGGATAACATCATTTCCCCGGAAACCACCCCCGTCAGGCCCGAAACCGGGCGCGCCGTGTACCGGTCGATGGAGGCAATGAACCGGACCTTCCGGTCATTCATTTCGTATGCACCCTGTGCGGAAATCACCCCCCCGCCCAGTTTCCCTTCCATGGTATCCAGCACCAGCCGCCCCTCCGATAGCAGAATACTGGCCGCATCAATCTGTAACACCTGATCCAGCGCAACGATCCGTGCCTGTCCGCCTTCCACGGTCACGCCAGCCGTTACCTGGGGAGATTCCCACGGGCCGGCCACCTCCACATTTATACGGGCGAACCCCGCGCCCTGCCCGAGCCCGTCCACCTGTCGAACCAGTTCGGACAGCCGCACAGAACCCACCAGCTGCAGGCTCATGTTTTTCCGGTACTCCCAGTCGCCGGAAATCTGCACGGTTCCCGCTTCTCCGGATAGTTCCGCCGCAGGCAGATGATAGACACCCTTCCGGCTCCCCACGACCACCTTTTCCACGGCTTCCAGTTCATATCCCGCAACCGATACGTATACGGGGGAAAGGGATGCCTGTACGTCTCCGAGAACGGGCTCATCCAAGGGGCCCACTATACTTCCGGGACCGTTTAGCGTTATGGCGACATCCGCCTGAACCAGTTCCGGAGGTGCGATAACCAGTTCCGATAGTTGGTAGTTCCCCGAAATTTCCGGGGTATCCCACCCGCCCGTGAGACGCCCTTCAAAAGAGGCCTCTCCGCCCTTGAATCCATACTCGGGCCAGAGGTGGTCCAGCCATTGCCAACTGGCGGATGCCGCGATGTTCATATCGTAGCTTTCGTCCGGCACCATCCCGCCAGACACCGTATAGTCCAGCCCTTCCGCAACCAGTCGGAACTGTTCCGTGGAAAGCCGTTCATCCTTTAGTGTGATACGCGAAGAGCCGTCCAGCCGGGCCTCATGCCCGCCGGTCACAACGGACAGGTCATCCAGAACCATCAGCATATGTTCCGGATCGTTTTCCAACGTACCGGTCATCGCCATCCGGCCCCATGTCCGCAGGCCATAATCCTCACCCAGTTGTTCACGGTTCACTTCATCGGCTTCCGGCATCATACCCCGCACCCACGGCACCGCATCGTTGCCGAGCATCCGTACCGAGGCCGCAAACGGCAGATCGTCTTCCAGGTAAGTATAAAATGCGATCCGTGCAACGGTTTCGTATTCGGCATCGATGGAGGGTGCCTTCAGGTCACCCAGGATTCGCAGTTGCCACCCGGACATGGCCGATTCGAAGTGCATCATACCGACCGGCATCCCGTAGTAGCCAAAATCACTCACCCGCCCGGAAAACCGCAGGTCTGCATCCTCAAAATCACCCACCATGGATGCCTTGCCAATAAACGTCCCGGAAAACTCCGGCACCATTTCGACCAGATAGTCCACCGATCCCAGTGGCAACCCCTCACTGGTCATTTCAATTTTGTGCCGTTCGCTGCGCCACCAGTATTTTCCATATCCTTCCACAGAAGCCCGCTGATCCCCTGCGGGGAATCCGAACGATGCGTTTGTCAGGGCAATGTGTTCCCCATCAATCCACAGCCGCCCGCGCCCATCCATAATTTTTTGCCCGTACAGCGTGCCCGCCCCGGCGTGGGCCTCGCCCCACACAAAAAGTGTGTCCGGCGAGCGAATCACATGCACTTTTCCCGTCACGGGGAAATCGACCTCCAGCGGGTCACTTCCTGCCGCGCTGAACAACGCCACCAGGGGTGCCAGGGGAACGCCGCGAAGGTCCGCTGCAACGTAATCGACTCTATGGGTATCCGGACGGCCTTTTACCGGGAGTCTTAATACCCCTTCCAGCCGAATCGAGCCGTCACCGACAATCTGTACGTTCCGGTAAACCAGTTGGCCGGGAGTGAGAACAGCCGCGCCGGACAGGCGGTTCACCTTGATGTCACCGATTCGTCCCTTCTCAAGCGTTCCGGTTGCCTCCAGACGAAAGTCTTCAACGGTTCCGGAAACGCTCGACGTCACCGCTGCCTGACCATGCACATACGGCAATCCGATTAAACGCCCAATCTCGGCAAAGTCATCGGCATATGCATCCAGTTGGCCGTAAAGCTCTCCCTCTTTACTTATCCCTCCGATCCCTTTGACGTGCGCGGTAGGGGTTTCCAGCCTCAGTTCGTGTTCCTGTGCGCCATCGCTCTCGATCTGTGCGGTGCCCTGCGCCCTGGACAGCTTTGCGGCAACACGGCGCCACGGGGGCGCTTTCGCCCCTTCCGGGTCATCATCCTTGGGAGAGTCATTTCGGTAGCGCCATTCCACCACCCCTTTGGGTCGCTCCCATATCCGGCCGGCCAAGTGAGCCTCCCCCCCTACCGTGCCCAGCGAAACAGGTTCCTGGAGCAACCATGCCAACGGCATGTCATCCGCACGAATCCGCAGGTCGTACTCCGGGTCTTCCTCAAACCGGAGATGACCGCTACCACGCACCTCCCCCGTGCCCAAAACAAGCTGGAAATGCACCAGTTCAACCACCTCACGGTTTGCCCGAAGCCTGAGACTTGCCCGATCCAGACGGCGCGGTTCGTTCGGGAGCGCCAGTTTCTGGCCTTCCACTTCTCCATCCCAGTTCAAATTATCCGCAGTGCCGTACAGTCGCCCGGAGGCTTCAATCCCTCCGGAAAATGGTGGCAACCTGACCCCAAAATGGCTTGCCAATGCCACGGCGCCCGCCGCAGTACCGGAATATTCCGTTTTCAGGCCCACACTGATGGTCGGGCTGTCCATACCGGAACGCAGTTCCCCGGATACGGTCAACTGACCCGGCTCTCCCGTGAATGTGGCCGCAGACACCCTCACTTTCCCGGGGTGCAGTTCAATATTGATGCGGCTTGCGGTCAGTACCGCATTGTCATTCACCAACACTTGCCGGGTACTGGCCGAGGCCACCAGATACCGTAAGGTCACATCGGGTGCCGCGTGCAACTCCACCCCTTCGGCCCGCACCCGGGAGGTTCCGTACACAACCTCGATTTCCCCATCTGTTACGGTCAGACGATGGGATCCCCAGGCAGTCCAGTCCACAGCCGGAATAGAAAGGCTTCCGACCTGCACATCCGGCTGATCTTCCGCATCGGGGATGGGCGCGACAAACACGACGCGGGGCGCAACCACATCGATATCCAGCACCCTTAATCCGCCGGTAACCAACGACCACGGAGAAACCCGTACACGCAGTTCCTGAACGTCCCCCCCCAGGAAGGCATCCGACATCTTCGGTAATCTGGCGTTGTACGCTGTAACGGAAGGCGGAAAAAGGGAAAGTCGTACCTTTTCAACGACCACACTTTCGCCCAGCATGGCGGCAGATTGCTCTGTGATGATTTTCCGGGCAGGCTGGGACAGCCCGCCCTGAGACAGATAAAGCTCCGCCCCAAAGACAAGCGCCAGCAGAACGAGCCCGCCGATCAAAAGGCGGAGTCTCACCGCGTTACACCCTTATCCGTCTGTCGTGGTTTTGGATATTTCCACGAAGCTTACACGGAGTGTGTACAGCAACTTCTCGATGAGTTCCCCCTCCTCCTTCGACAGGTTGCCGCGGGTCTTTTCTTCCAGCATTCCGAGAATATCAATCGTTTCGCGGGCCACATCCAGGTTGGGCTCCTGCTGGGTACCTTCGGGATGCTTCTCCAGCCCCAAATGAATCAGCGCTGAACGGGCCAGCGAAAAAACAAAAGCGCTGAAATCAATACCCGACGACTCTCCGGAAGAAGAAAATCCAGGGCCTTCTGTGGGTGAGTCATCCATGGTAGTACTCTCCTGCGCTTTGGTGTCATTCGGACCTTGTGGTCCGGCCTTGGTACCTTCGGGGGACGATTCGGCCTCATACCGAATGCGCCGGTCGTTTACTGTAAACCCCTCGTTTTCCATCTGGTTACCTTGTTTTGCATACGTGACAGGGGCGGAGTGGATGAAGAGCCAGTCGGATCAACTTGCGTCAAGGCGAGGACGCCCGCATCGTAACCTGTTAATTTACCACAAAAAACACGGAATACTGGAATGTGTCCCCGATTCCCCTTATGCCGGTGAAACGCCGAGGCACAAAATGAGGGCATCATCAGCGGGTGCCTGATAATACCGGCTCCGGAGTCCCGCCTCCTTAAAACCGAAACGCCGGTACATTTGCCGGGCCGCCCGGTTCCGTTTGCGAACCTCAAGGCAGATCTCCTGCACCCCACTCTCGCGGGCTTCCAGAATGGTTTGCGTTAACAGCCGGGAGCCCACCCCCCGGCGGCGCACTTCCGGCAATACGGCGAGATGGTTGATGCCAAGCTCATCGAGCACCAGCACGCAGGCGATAAATCCCACAATCCGCCCACTTGCGTCCACCGCAACACGCGCCAACGAGGTGGGTTTCGCCAGCCTTTTCGTCCACGTATCGTGAGGCTGTCCCGCACCCAGGGCGACCCCCTCCAGCCAGACCACGGCATCCACATCCGCCGCTGTCATGGGACGAATTTCCACGCTGGACAGTGTGGAATTCACTCCGCCTCTTTTCGCCTTAACAATGCCTCTTCCGCCTGGCTTACGGCAATGTAAAACGGGACAATTTCGTGGGGGGAAAATCGTTTTCCGGACGCATACATACGGCGGGCAAGCCATGCTACCACCGACGGCCTGGGACGCCAGAATACAGGCGGTGACAGCGAGACCTGATCGCTCTTTTGCAGGCCACTGGCATAAACCGCCTCTGCAGCGGTTCCGGCGAGTACCACGGGCCGTTGCAGCGCGGTAATTTCGGCCACCATTTCGGCGGGTGTTGCCGTGCGGGGTTCGATCAACGCCCTCCAGCCGTCGGCCAGCCGTTCGTAGAGTGCACCGTAAAGCTCTCCCTTTCTGGCCTCCATGACCACGGCAACCGTCGCCCCATCGGGCCTTGGAACCCCCCACGCAACGGCTTCCATGGTCGGCACCGGAAACAGTGGCACATCTGTTGCGCGGGCAAGTCCCTGCGCTGTGGCCACACCCACACGCAAACCGGTAAACGATCCGGGACCCACCGACACACCAATGCCCGCAAGATCCCCCGACGCAAGCCCAGCGCTCGACAGCAGCCGTTCCACAGATTCCATCAGTCTGGGTCCGTGGGATCCGTGCACATCCATCATGTGCTCACCGATCACTCCCGTGCCATCCACAAGGGCCACACCACCCAGCGAGGTGGATGTTTCGATACCAAGAACCGTCTCTTTCATGTTCACTTGTCCCAACCGCATTCCCTTTCGCATGCACCCTGACAGACGCGGGCACACACCGGTTCGGACCATTGCGCGTAAGGCAATGGCCACTCGTGCCCCGGCGCAGCTAACCACACAGCCCCCAAGCTCACAGCATTTTAACGGTTATCGGCTGGTGAAATCAGGCTATCTGAAAGATTCAGACACCGCCCCCATGCGCTTGCGGATTTCATTCGACTCCACTTTCTGGATCGCCTCCAGCGTGACCACCCGCTCCCACAACACGGCAAGCGAGTCCGCCAGCACGTCCGTGCCCTTGGTCAGGGTGTCTCCCATGGCCTCAAGCTTTCGGTCCAGGTGCGCCACCGATCGGTCGGGAACGGTCGTTACGGCATCCTTCTCCAGCGAGGCAATACGCCCGCCTTGCTGACTGATCATATCGGCCAGGTCACTGTTCAGTGCGGAAACCCGCTGAGCCAGGTCGTTCACCGCCGCACCACCGGATGTTGAATTCATCTGGCCTGACAGGGTG
>CBDUXI010000055.1:0-17922 GCA_965371175.1 uncultured bacterium | reverse complement strand
GGCAGACACGCGGGTCAGCACGTCCGGGCCGTTGCCGATCAGGGTGGCGCCTTTGACGGGCTTTGTCACCTTGCCGTCTTCGATCAGGTAGGCTTCACTTGCCGAAAAAACAAACTTGCCGTTGGTGATATCCACCTGCCCGCCGCCAAACGAAACCGCATACAGGCCGTTTTTGACCCCCTTTAAAATGTCTTCCGGCGGAATCTCCCCGGCTTCCATAAAGGTATTGGTCATGCGCGGCATGGGGGCGTGGGCGTAGCTTTCCCGGCGGCCGTTGCCGGTCAGTTCGGCCCCGGTCAGCCGGGCGTTCAGCCGGTCGTTGATGTAGCCCTTCAAAATACCGTTTTCGATCAGCACGGTACGGCTTGTGGGCACCCCCTCATCGTCGATGTTGATGGAGCCACGCCGTCCGGCGATGGTGCCGTCGTCCACCACGGTGCACTGGTCGGAGGCCACCTGCTTGCCGATCATCCCGGAAAAGGCGCTCACGCCCTTGCGGTTAAAGTCGGCCTCCAGGCCGTGCCCGATCGCCTCGTGCAGCAAAATTCCCGGCCAGCCGGGGGCCAGCACCACGTCCATGGTGCCTGCGGGAGCCGCCACCGCATCCAGATTAAGAACGGCCTGGCGAGCGGCTTCCTGTGCGTATTTTTCATACGCCCTGGCGTCGGTAAACTGGCCAAAATCGTTGCGGCCACCACCGCCGAAGCTGCCGACCTGGCGGTTGCTGCCGTCCTGGGCCACGCAACTGACGTTCAGGCGGGACAGGGGCTGAATATCACCCACCACCAGCCCGTCGGAGGTGGCGATCAGCACCACCTTGTATTCGCAGGCGATGGAGGCCATCACGTTGATGATGCGCGGATCGGCGGCGCGGGCCACTTCATCCACCAGTTTGAGCAGCGCCACCTTGTCGCCCACGGGCACCTGGGTGGGATCGATTTCCACCGGGTACAGATCGTGGGACGGGCGGGTGGTGGCGACGGACACGGGTCCCGGATCGGCACCGCTTCCGGCGATGGCGCGGGCGGTATCCGCCGCCTGGCTTAGCGCTTTGATGGAAATATCGTCCGAATAGGCATAGCCGGTTTTTTCTGCCGCCACGCCGCGTACGCCCGCCCCCTGCGAGACGTGCCGGGACGCCTTTTTGACGATGCCCTCCTCCATGCTGACCGAGTCGCTGACCGTGTATTCGAAGTACACATCCGCATAGTCGATGGCACCGCCCAGTACCCGACCGATCACCTGTTCCAGGTTGCGGGGGGTCAGGTCGTTTCTGTCTAACAGGAGCGTTTCCGGCTGCGGGGTGATCAGGTCCATGGGTTCCAATCTATATCGAAGGGTGGCGCTTACGCCAGCATCAAATCAAAATTTGTAAACCGGGTCAGGAGGTTCCACCACTGGCGGCTTTCGGCATGGAAATGATTTCATCCACGTCCACCAGCCGGGCCTGTCCCTGAATTTTTCTTACCAGCAGTTGCCCGCCCAGCACACCGATGACTTCCACCAGCACCCTGGGGCCAATCAGATGAGCGTCGCCGTCCTCGGCACGGGCAGGATATCCTTCGCCGTTGATACGCACCATACCGGTTTTACGATCCACAGACTGAACCACAATGGCGCGACGGCCCACATATTCCCGCAACAGGCTTTCGGCTTCCTTTTTGCGCTTCCGGTCCGTGTTCAGGCGCACGCCCACATAAACCAGCGCGAAAAAAATGGCCGCAAGTGTCACCAGAGAGATCAACACGGCTACCCACCGACCTGTTCTGTCCAATCAGTCTGGCTCATACCCCGAAATACCGCGCCTGCGGGTGCAACGTGACAATGGCGGAGGTGGAAGCCTCCGGGTGCAATTGGTCCCCTTCACTCATTTCGACGCCAATGCCGTCCGCCTTGAGCAGTTCCAGCAAAATATGCTGATCGGCCAGGTTGGGACAGGCGGGATACCCAAACGAATAGCGCGCGCCCCGGTACCCCTGATGGATCAGTTTGTGGGTGTCTCTGTGATCTTCCGCCGCAAACCCCAGTTCGGCGCGAATGCGCTGGTGCACCACCTCGGCCAGGGCCTCGGCCATTTCCACGGTCAGGCCGTGCAGGTACAAGTAATCCTGATAGCGGTCGGCGGCAAACCATTCCCGCGCCAGTTCCGCCGCGTACTGCCCCATGGTCACCAGTTGAAACGCCACCACGTCTTTTACGCCGGAGTCCGCCGGGCGGTAGAAGTCGGCCAGACACAGCCCGCCCTTTGCCTCCGGCTGCCGGGGAAAGGCAAAGCGCGTCCGCTCGCTGCCGTCTTCGTTCCAGATGATCAGTTCGTCCCCGTCGGCATTGGCGGGCCAGTAGCCGTACACCGCTTTGGGCTGCAAAATCTTTTCTTTGGCGCAGCGCGTGAGCAAGCCGTTGTAGATGGGGCGCACATGCTCCCGGATAAAGTCGTCGTAGCGGCCCTCGTATGCGGCAGGCAAAGACTTCTTTTTAAACCCCCACTGAAAATGGAACAGCATGGTCTCGTTGATGAACGGCGCGATGTTCTGGAGCGGTATTTCGTCCAGCTGTTTCGGGCCGGTAAACGGCGGCTTGACGGGCTCCACACCGGACCAGTCCACTGCCGTTTTTTTGGGGGCCGCCGGAGACTCTTTAAAGCGCTCCGTCAGTTCATCTTCCATCGTGTGCTCGATGGATTCCCGGTCGCCTGCGGCCACCGGGGGGGCGGTGGCTGCCGTTTGGGTCCGGGAGTCCGCTTCCGTTCCATCTCCGGTGATGCGGGCCATGATGTGCAGGCCGTCGAAGGCGTCGCGGGCATAGTCCACCGTGCCATCCGGGTAGGCGGCGCGGCAGTCCTTTTCCACATAGCTGCGGGTGAGGGCAGCGCCCCCCAGCAGCACCGGCACGTGGATATTTTCCGCCGCCAGTTTTTGTAGATCCTCACGCATGATGACGGTGGATTTGACCAACAGGCCGGACAGCCCCACCGCATCGGGTGCGTGTTCACGCACGGCGGCGATGACGTTTTCCACCGGTTGCTTGATGCCCAGGTTGATGACCTCGTAGCCGTTGTTGGTGAGGATGATGTCCACCAGATTCTTGCCGATGTCGTGCACGTCGCCTTTGACTGTGGCCAGCACCATTTTGCCCTTGGAGGCGCTGTCGGCCTTGTCCATGTGCGGCTCCAGCAGGGCCACGGCAGCCTTCATGGTTTCGGCGCTTTGTAGCACAAACGGCAGTTGCATGCGGCCATCGCCAAACAACTCGCCCACCACCTTCATGCCACCCAGCAGAATGTCGTTGATGATGGAAAGTGCCGGGTGATTTTTCAGGGCCTCGTCCAGGTCGGCGTCCAGACCGTCCCGGTTGCCGTCGATCACCCGCAGTTTCAGGCGCTCTTCCACGCTTTTGGGGGTGGTATCCACCTCCTTTTTTTCCTGTTCCTCCCCTTCCGGGAACAGGGCCAGCAGTTCCGTGAGCGGGTCGTAGCCGTCGGCCCTTCTGTCGAAGATGAGATCGAGGGCCACCTTTTGCCGGTCGTCCGGAATCTTGAACAGGGGGGCGATTTTGGAGATGTGCAGAATCGCCATGTTCATCCCGGCCTGCTGGCACTCGTGCAGAAACACCGAATTGAGCAGGTGCCGGGGGCCGGGTTTGAGGCCAAAGGAGATGTTGGACAGCCCCAGCATGATCTGGATGTTCGGGTACGCCGCATGGATTTTGCGAATCCCGTCCACGGTTTCCGCGCCCAGTTTGCGGTCGTCTGCCATACCGGTGCAGATGGTGAAGGTGAGCGGGTCGATAATCAGGTCGGATTCGGGCAGCCCGTGTTTGGTGACGGCAAAGTCGTACAGGCGGCGGGCGATGGCGAGCTTTTCGTCCGCCGTTTTGGCCATGCCGGTCTCGTCGATGGTCAAAGCCACCACGGCGGCGCCGAAGCGGCGGGCCAGGGTGACGATTTTGTCTGCCTTCTCCTCCCCGTCTTCAAAGTTGATGGAGTTGATGATGCACTTGCCGCCCACCCGTTTGAGCGCCTCTTCAATCACCTCCACCTCGGTGGAATCGATCACCAGCGGCGCATCCACGCCGGTATTGAAGCGGTAGATGACCTCGTTCATGTCGGACGATTCCGGGCGGCCCACGTAGGCCACGCACACGTCCACCGCGTGGGAGCCTTCTTTCACCTGGCCGATGCCCACCCGGCTGATGCCGTCCCAGTCCTCTGCCGCCAGCAGCCGTTTAAAGGCGCGGGAGCCGTTGGCGTTGGTGCGCTCGCCCACGGCGAACACGGCGTTTTCCTGCCGGTACGGCACGTAGCGGTAAATGGACGATACCCCGCTCTGGGGTTTCGGAGTGCGGGGTTTGGGGGCGGTGCGGCCGATTTTTTCCACGGTGGCGCGAATATGGTCCGGGGTGGTGCCGCAGCAGCCGCCGATGATATTGACGCCGTCGTCGTTTACAAACCGCCGGTGCCAGTCGGCAAACTCGTCGGCCCCCAGCGGATAGTGGGTTTGCCCGTCCACCAGTTCCGGCAGCCCGGCATTGGGCAGCACCGAGATCATTTTGGTGGTGTGCTCGGACAGGTAGGCCACGTGGGTGGCCATTTCCCGCGGGCCGGTGGCGCAGTTCAGGCCGATGCAGTCCACGCCCAGCGCCTCCAGCGCCGCCACGGCGGCACCGATTTCGGTGCCCACCAGCATGGTGCCGGTGGTTTCCATGGTCACCTGCGCCATCAAAAACAGGCGTTCGCCGTCTTTGCACTCGTCGTCCATGGCCCGCTTGCTGCCGCCGATGGCCGCCTTCATCTGCAACAGATCCTGAGCGGTTTCCACCAGCAGGGCATCCACCCCGCCGCGGATCAGGCCGGTGGCCTGTTCGTAATAGGCGTCTTCCAGTTCGTCGTAGCCGATGTGCCCCAGACTGGGCAGCTTGGTGCCCGGCCCCATGGAGCCGATGACGAAGCGCGGGCGCTCCGGGGTGGCAAACCGGTCACACGCCTTGCGGGCGATGCGGGCGGCCATCAGGTTGAACTCCATGGCCCGCTCGCCCAGATCGAACTCCGCCAGGGTGATGCGGGTGGCGCCGAAACTGTTGGTTTCCACCGCGTCGGCACCGGCCTTCAGGTAGGTGGCGTGGATTTCCTCGATGACGTCCGGGCGGGTTTCGCACAACACTTCGGAGCAGTTTTCCTTGTCCAGGAAATCTTTTTTCAGGTCCAGGTTATAGCCCATGAGCATGGTGCCCATGCCGCCGTCCAACACCAGAACATTATCTTTTAGAAACGTGCGAATATTCATAAGAAGTGAGGGCTTAGTTTACCAGATAGAAGGCGGCACAGTCGCACCAAACACATATGGCTCATTGACCTGCGGCACCGCCAGTTGGTTATTTTCTGTTTTTCCCCTCCACCGAACGAATCATGTTCAGGGCGGCCTCCGCCATGCCGTTTTCGGGGAACTCATCCAGAATGCGCTCGTACAGTTCCGTGGCCTCCTGCCCGCGTCCGGTCTGGCTGTAACAAAAGGCCATGTTGCACAGGGCCATTTCCCGGTAGCTCATGGCGGAGGTGGACAGCAGCACCAGGGAGCGCCACCGGTCCAGCCAGCCGTTTCGGGTAAAGAAGGCCAGGCTGGCCTCAAAATGCGGGAGCGCCTCGCCAAATTGATGCTGTTTGATCAGCCGCATGCCGCGCCGGTGCGCGCGGGAAAGAATGGCGCGCGCCAGGGACATATAGACAATGATGACCGCCATTGCCGCCAACACCGCGTACGGGATGTACAAGGCGGGCAGGAACCACGCCATGGTCAGAAGTACCGTAACCATCAGGACGTAAAACGGCCACGACTTCTTGCGGGATATTTCATGGATAATGGGAACCTGTTTCGACATCACTCTCCCTTATCGACACGCGCACAGCCGGTCTTGATGCCCGATCACCGGACACACAACATTGACCGGTCGCGCCCGCGCATCTATCCTTCCGGGCGACTGTACCCCAAGGATGATCCCATGGCCGCGCCCACGCATCAAACCGACCCCGTCGCCCTCACCTGCGAACTGGTGCGCGCGCCATCCGTCACCCCGGACGACCACGGCTGTCAGAAGATTCTGACCGACCGGCTGGAAGCGCTGGGCTTCACCGTGCACGATCTGGCCGAAGAAGGCATCGCCAACTTCTACGCCCGTCGGGGTACGGCAGCACCCGTGGTCTGCTTTGCCGGACATACGGACGTAGTGGCCCCCGGCCCGGTGGAAGACTGGACCCACGGGCCGTTTACCCCCACTGAAGCCGACGGCCTGCTGTACGGGCGCGGCGTGGCCGACATGAAGGGCAGTATTGCCGCCATGGTCTGCGCGGTGGAGCGGTTTATCGCCGCGACGCCGGATTTTTCCGGCTCCATCGCCTTTCTGATTACCGGCGACGAAGAGGGGGACGCGGCCCACGGCACCCGGCACATGGTGGAATGGTTGAAGGGACGTGATGAACTGCCCGATTTCTGCATCGTCGGCGAGCCATCCTCCACGGAAGTTTTGGGCGATACCATCAAGAACGGGCGGCGCGGCTCCGTGTCCGGCACGTTGACCATTCACGGGGTGCAGGGCCACGTGGCGTTTCCGGAACGGGCGCAAAACCCCATTCATGGGGCGCTTGCCGCACTGGATCATCTTGCGGAAATGCATTTCGACGATGGCGACGGGCCGTTTCAGCCCACCCGCCTGCAAATCACAAATATCCACGCGGGGCAGGGCGCGACCAACGTGACGCCGGGCCACATGGAGGTGCTGTTCAACCTGCGCTTCTCCCCGGCCTCCACCCCGGAATCCATCGATACGCAGGTGCGGGCGGAACTGGACCGGCACAAGCTGAATTACGATCTGGAGTGGCTGGTCTCCGGCCATCCGTTTATCACTGCGGGCGGGCCACTTACCGAAGCCATGCAGGCCGCGGTAAAGGACGTCACCGGCAACGCGCCAGCACTCTCCACCACCGGCGGCACATCCGATGCCCGCTTTATTTCCCCGCTGGGGGTACCGGTGGCGGAACTGGGGCTGGTGAACACCAGCATCCACAAGGTGGACGAGTGCACGCCGGTGGACGACATCCACAGGTTGGCCGAAATCTACCGGACGCTGCTTGCTAAATTATTGAAATAGGGCCGCGCGGCCCGTGGCGGTTACGCCTTGACCGGGCTGCTCTCCGTGCGTTTTTTGCGGATGCGGCGCACGCCGGTTTTGATCTCCCCCTCGCGGGAACAGTCCAGCCAGCGGTAGCCCGCGGGGGCATCCTCCAGTGCAAACTTCTTTTTGCGCGGGGCAAACTGGAAGCAGGTGGAGGGTGACGACAGCAGCCGCACGCCACCCCGCTCTTCGTCGTACTCCTGATGCACGTGCCCCCAGAGGACGGCTTTTACGTTGTGATGCCGGTCGAGCACCTCAAAAAACTCGTCGCCGTTCACCAGCGGAATCTCGTCGATCCAGGCACTCTTCATGGGCACCGGGTGGTGGTGCATGCACACAATGGCAGGCAATGCCGGGTGGCTTCCCAGCGCCTTGTCCAGCCGCTCCAGTTCGGAGTCGGCCAGGCAGCCTTCTTCCGCGCCATGGATGGTGGTATCGAGCATGATCACCTGCCAGCCCGCCACAAAAAAACCGGGACCCGACTGGATGGCGCTGCCCGGCATGCCGAAGGCAGAGGCCATGTTGTAGCGGCTGTCGTGATTACCCGGCAGGGCAAAGACCGAACTGCCCGCCTCGGCAAAGATTTCCGACAGGCGGTGGTAGGCTTCCGGTGCGCCATCGTGAACCAGGTCGCCGGTAAGGATGACCACGTCCGGATTGGGGTAATAGCGCAGCGCGTGCTTGACCACCGACCGCAGGGAACGCTCCGTCACCACGTCCTTGAGCGGTTCGTCCGGGTCTTTGAATAGATGGGTATCGGTGAAGTGAAGGATACGCATGGGGCAATAATACTATTTCCGGAGCAGCCGTCCAGAATTATACGCTTTCCGGTTGAAAAAACAGGAGATATTTCTTAGTAGCTCCCCTTCTGTTCGGCGATATCCGGCAACGGCGCTTCCTCTCCCCTTGCGACGGCGGACAGCCAGGCAATCTCTTTGGCGTAGCCGTCCATCCCCGCCGGGGTTTCCAGAAACATGGGGATGCATTTGGTGCGCGGGTCACGCACCAGACGCTGGAACGCATCGGGGCCGATCTCTCCCCGGCCGATCAGGGCGTGGCGGTCCACATTGGAGCCGAGGGGCACCTTGCTGTCGTTCACGTGGAAGGCGGCCAGACGGCTCATGCCCAGCGTGCGGCCGAACGATTCCCAGGTTTTCGCCCACCCGTCCGCGCTGCCAATATCGTATCCGGCGGCAAAAATGTGGGCGGTATCCACGCACACGCCAAACCGCTCGGGCTGGTCCAGCCGGGAGATGATATCGGCCAGTTCCTCAAAACTGCGGCCGATGGTGGACCCCTGGCCCGCCACGGTTTCGAGCACCAGTTTCACGTCCGAGTACGGATGCCGCTCGCAGATGCCGTTTAAGGCTTTGGTGAGGACGCGGATGCCTTTCTCTACCCCCTCCCCCATGTGGGCACCGGGGTGGAAGTTGAGCATGTCGATGCCCAGCAGCGTGCAGCGCACCAGTTCTTCCTCAAACGCCTCGATGGATTTTTTGCGTTTGACCGGGTCGGGAGAGGCCAGATTGATGAGGTAGGAATCGTGACTCATGACCGTGGTCAAATCGTATTTTTTACGCTCCGCCTTAAACTTTTTGACCTCCATGTCCTGCAGCATTTTCACCTTCCAGGTCATCTGGTTGCGGGTGAAAATCTGGATGCAGTGCGCGCCGATGGTATAGCCCCGTTCCAGCGATCTGTGCATGCCGCCGGAGATGGACACATGGGCGCCGACGGTCAATATCATGAGTGAATGGTCTCCCACACGGCGCGGGCCAGGGTTTCGTTCATTTTGGGTGCGGCGGCAATCTCTTCCAGGGTGGCTTTTTTTAACCCCTCGATGCTGCCGAAGGTGGAGAGTAACGCACGTTTACGCAGTTTGCCCACCCCCGGCACCGTATCTAACAGGGAATCCTTGATACGCAGACTACGCAGTTTGCGGTGATAGGTAATGGCAAACCGGTGGGCCTCGTCCCGAATCTGTTGCAGGATGCGGGTGGCGGGGGCACCGGGCGTGAGTGGAATGGCGTTTTTCATACCGGGCAAAAACACGCGTTCAAATTTTGTCCCTTTCTCCTTGGCCAGCGCCACCAGTGCGGGGCGGGCCTCCCCTTCAATCCTGAGTGCATCCAGCGCCTTGATGGCCATGGAAAGCTGGCCGCGGCCGCCGTCGATCAATATCAGGTCGGGCAGTTTGCCGCCTTCCTTTAGCACCCGCTCGTACCTGCGGGTGACCACTTCATGCATGGCCAGAAAATCGTCCGGCCCGGTGGTCTGGCGGATGCGAAAATGGCGGTAATCGGCCTTTTTGGCCCCCGCCCCTTCCCACACCACCATGGAGGCCACGGTCAGATCGCCCTGAATATGGGAGATATCAAACCCTTCAATGCGCCTGGGCGGCGTGGGCAGGCGCAGGTTTTTTTGCAATGCCAGCAACCCCCGCTCCCCGGCTCGTTCGGCATTCAGACGGCCCTCCAGCGACGTGCTCGCGTTTTCTGCCGCCAGTTTCAACAGCGCCATGCCCCGGCCCCGGGACGGGTGTTCAATGCGGCATACTTTGCCGCGCAGGCCGCCCAGCCATTCGGTGACCGCCTCTTTGTCCTGCATTGCTACGGGCAGGATCAACCGTGCAGGGACCGGGACGGCCTGATAAAACTGCTGGATGAAGCTGTCATAAATCTCCCCGTCCGGCACATCGTCCAGGTCTTCCCACACAAACGCCTTGTTGCCCACCATTGCGCCTTCGCGCACGAACAGCACCATCAACGCCACCCACCCTCCGGCCCGGGCCAGGCCGTATACATCCTCCTCGCCGCCGCCGGGGGTGGTGATGCGCTGGCGGGTGAGGGTGGCCCCGATCTGCCGGATCTGGTCGCGCAGTTTGGCGGCGCGCTCGAATTCCAGGCTTTCTGCGGCTTCATCCATGCGGGCTTTCAGCACGCTCACCAATTCCCTGTCGTGCCCTTCCAGAAACAGGCGGGCCTCGTTTACGGTGCGGGCGTATGCCGCCTCGGTTTCGTATCCGGTGCACGGGGCGCGGCAACGGCCAATCTGAAATTGCAGGCACGGCCGGTCGGAGGTGCCGTCGATGACGATGTCGCAATCGGCCAGTGGAAAATGGTCGTGAATGACCTTCAGGGTGCCGCGCATGGCCCCGGCCCCCACGTATGGGCCGTAATAGCGGGCGCCGTCTTTTTTTGTCCGGCGCACGACGGACAGGCGCGGAAACCGCTCGCCTATGCTCAAGCGGATGTACGGATAGTTCTTGTCGTCCTTGAGCATGATGTTGTAGACGGGACGGTGGCGCTTGATCAGGTTGTTTTCCAGCACCAGCGCTTCCACTTCGCTGGCGGTGACGATGGTTTCGACCGACTGTATTTTGCGCACCAGCACGCGGGTTCGGGCGTGCCCCGGAGCGCCTGAGAAATAGCTGCGCACCCGGTTTTTGAGCGATTTGGCCTTGCCCACATAGAGAATGTCATCCCGCCCCCCCTTCATCAGGTACACACCGGGGGAGTCCGGCAGGTGGCGCAAGGTTTCCTGCACTGCCGGGGGGGGATTGGAGGGTGAGCCGGACATATTCAGAATTGTATCAGGCGTGTGCCACGCCGGGCATATTGCCCCGGAGCGGTGTGGGGTTAACGGAGAATGATGGGGAATACCGCTCTGGTATCCGTTGCCTACCCGCTACGGGAAAGGCGTGTGCCACGCCGGGCATAATGCCCCGGAGGTGGGGGATGGGGAACGACAGAGACACGCCGTTTGGTATCCGCAGCCTCTCCCACCTCCCTGTCCGTTTTGAAAACGTCATGGATGTAGTAGACGACTCTCACCCCACGTTACCCTATCCGCCACGGGGTACATGGCCAGCTGGGGTGGGAGCCGTACGTGGACCGTGCAGTGGACGCCCTCCACCCATCCGTCCCCGCTTATCTGCTCGTATTGAAAAAGGCTTGTTCGTCGGGGGTTAGGGTGATTTCGCCGGTGCGGAAGTGGTTGTGGCGGCCTGCGTGGGGTTTGGGTCCGCTGTTTGCGGCTTTGGGTTGCCACGGCTCGATCAGCAGCCCCAGTTCGCCGTTTGCCCGCACGGTGCGGTAGAGGTAGAGGAACACCCCGGAGCCTTCGGTCAGCCGGGTAGCGCCGGACGGCACTTCCGGGGCCAGCGCCACCAGACGCGGAGAGGTGAACGGGGTGCCTGGGGGGATATCGGGGCACAGTTTGAGCAGCCATTCCCCCTGGCGGGTGACTTCTTCCAGGGCTTTCAGGCCGCCAACCACGGCGCGGGTGGCGTCCGCCGCATCGAAACTGATGACCACCGGAACGCCGTCTGTGCCCAGGGCGAGGATGGGGCCGCCATCAATGGGCAACTCCGGCACCACCACTGTACCGCCGCCCAGTACCGGGCCGAGGGAGTCGAGAATCAGCCGCCTGAGGGCATCGGCCCCGGGAGTGGGTTCCGGATGGATTTGCAGTGCCATGCCGGGTCCTTATGCGGACCGGCGCTTGACCGGCCCTTGACGCTTGGGTTCTGCGGCCCGCCCTTTGGGAGGCAGGTCTGCCGCAACCAGTGCGGCCACGCCGTCCAGCGCCGTCTGCCCGGCCCCTTCGCCATGGGGGGCAAGCAGGTCTACCGGAGCGTGAGCCGCTGGCGGTACGGGAATATATCCGTAGCTGACCAGGTCTACGTCTGCAAACCGGAACGCACCGTCGGCCAGTTTTTCAAAATGCATTTCCGCCGATTCCCGGTTCGCGGCATCCACCATGGTCACTCCCAGGGTGCCGGTCACCCCTGCGGCGAGCAGCCTTTTGATCAGGTGGAAGGCGTTTTTCAGCCCTTCGGGATTGCACGGCACCCCCAGAAGCGCGTTGCCGAAGGCGGATATAAGCGATACGTCCTGTGACGTAAGTGGCAGCAGAATCACATCCGGCTGCCCGGCAAGCGCCCTGGCTTCTGCCAGCACCGCATCCAGGCGGGCGGGGCCGCCCCCTGCGCCGTTTGGCGAGGGGGCGGTCTGAGCAAGGTGGGATTTTTTGGAGGGTTTGAGGTGGGATTTGTCCTGACCGTCCCTCGTCACGTTCAGGACATGAGAGAGCCTTCCCCGTTCGAGGAGGGCCTGTTTCAGGCGGGTGGACGGAAACGGATGACCACCGGCAACCGACAGAATCGGTATCACCAGCGGGCCGTCTCCATTCTGAGCGGCTCTTTGAGAAGAGCCGCTCAGAAAGTGGTGACTAATACTCGCCAGACGCTCTTTGGAACTGGCGGGTGATTGAACAACTTTGCTCATCTTCAGATATTTTTCGGGGTTTCCGTGGCATCTACTTGCAGCAGGGAGTTGGTGCCGCCGTAGATGTTCGGCACCTGCACCGGGTTACCGGGATCTTCCTGCCAGATGCCATCGACGATCACCCGGTACTGGTAATCCCCCGGTTTCAGGTTGAGCACCTTCAACAGTCTGCCGTGTTCCATGCGCGTGCTGATGCCGCGATCCGGAATCCAGCCGTTGAAGTCGCCTGCCACCTGCACCCGTTTGCCGGAATAGCCGTCGAAGTCCAGGGTCACCTCATGGTGGCCACTGGCATCGGCCTCCAGTACGGAGCGGTGAACCAGTGCCGGCGTGCTGGCCGCGGCTTCCACCGCCGCCTGAAAACCGGCCTCGTCCACAACGGTTTCGTCTGCCTCTTCCTCGTCGTCAGCCGTGGCGGACAGGGTTTCCTCGTCTTCTTCATCGTCGTCGTCACCGGCGGCGACCATAGGCTCTTCGTCCTCTTCCTCATCGTCACCAGCGGCGGACAGGCGTTCCTCCTCCCCCTCTTCTTCTTCGATCTCGGCCAGCACCCCTTCTGCTGCGGAGCGCCAGTCCCCCAGCGCGCCCTCCCCAACGGAGGAAAACGTGGGGTTGTCATCGGCGGGGATGGAAGCATACTTGACCCCTGCGTCGCTCGACGCATACACGGTGTCATCCGTCTCCTCGTCGTTTTCGTCCTCGTCGTCCCCGGAACCGGTGGAGCCTGAGGCGGAGATTGTTTCCTCGTCTTCGTCCTCGTCCTCGACCCCTTCAGTATCGTCGTCGGCGGAAGCGGCGATCATCTCCTCGTGATCTTCGTCCTCGTCGTCCATGCCGTCCTCGTCCGGGTCGGCGGCCATGGACACGGTTTCCTCATCGTCCTCGTCATCATCCGTGGATGCGCCCAGCGGGTAGATGGGCATGAACGATGATGTTTCCGCCTCGACTTCATCGGTCACGGAGGCCACCTGCTCCTGCACGGCAAAAGCGCCGACGGTGGCCCCTGCCGCCATCGATTTAGGTACATCGGACCCGGCCTCTGCAATCTCGTGGTACACATCGGCCGCGCCTGCGGCAATGGCTTTTTCTGCCTGTTTGGGCATGACCATTTCCTGGAAGGCGGTGACGGTTACCCGGCCCACATTTTCACCCATCACCTCGCGGGCCAGACGATCGTAGTCGCTTGTGGCAAGGCACTCCGGGTCCAGTTCGATCACCGGCACCCCTTTGCGGGCGGCCTCTTTCAGGCGCACGGTGTAATGGATGGTGGCGCGGGACATCTCCTCGGAGAACAACTCGTTCACCTCGCGCATCATCTCCCTGGAGAAGCGCGGTCGCATGTCCACCATGGTGGGCAGCATGGTGATCGGCAATTCGGTCTGGTACTTTTCGGCCAGCAGGTCGATGGTTTCCGTCAGGCGCTCCACCCCGTCCAGGGAAAAGGCGCTCATCTCCATCGGTATCAACACCCGGTCGGCGGCCCGCAAGGCGTTAAACGACAGCAGCCCCAGAGACGGTGGGCAGTCAATGATCACGTAATCGTATTTGCCTTCCAGCTGCGCCAGATGGGAGGCCAGCCGCCATTCCCGTTCCGGCGTGTCGGACAGCAGGTGCTCCACCGCCGCAAGCGAAATGGTGCCGGGTACCAGGTCCACCCTTTCGGCCACGTCGGGAATGATGACCTCGCTCAAGGTCACCTCCCGCAGAAACACCTCGTACAGACCCTCCCTGTCTTCACACTGCAGCCCCAGTCCCAGGGACGCGTGCCCCTGAGGATCCATGTCGATCAGCAAGACCTGTTGTTTGCGCTTTCCAAGACAGGCGGACAGGTTGATTGCCGTGGTGGTCTTGCCACACCCGCCTTTCTGGTTCGCTACCGCAATGATTTCCATAAAGCCCCCTACATGTGATCGGATGTAAGTCAGTTAGCCCGTTTCATCGGGGAATTCCCCGACGAAGCAAGCCTGTTTTCTATGTTCCCGGTTCCCAAACCCCCTAAACGCGACGCACCGTTTACGACTCTGTGCCGGTACGGGGAGACTCCTCTTCCTCGTCCAGCCAGGCCGTAAACAGTTCGCCCTGAACCGGGTCGTCCGGCATCAGCCGGCGGACCCGCTCTACCTCCCGCGCAAGTTCGGCAACAGGGAACACCCATTCCTGCCCCGTTAACGCCTCGAAAGCTGCACCCCCGTAAAAAGCAAGCACCACATCTCCGGTGGCCACCAGCGACAGTTCGGCCAGCGGCTGATCAATGGTGGGAAGAAACGCAATCAACGACGCAATGCTCTTTCTGATCCGCTGGACCGACACACCGGCGTCAATTAACTGTTTGGCCGTCTTGAGAGCGATCAGGTCGGTAAAGCTGTAGCGGGCATGCCCGCCGCTGGTTTGTTCGGAGGGCGCAATGAGATCGGTCTTACGCCAGTACACCAACTGACGTTGGGTAACCCCGGTAATCTCGATGACCTGCCGACTTGTAAACCCGTCTTCTACCATGACAGTCTCCCACTGGCATAGAGCGCTTTCGGGGGCAAGACTCGCAGCATAAAATCGTGCTGTCAAGGAAAACCGGACAAAAACTTCATTTTTTGTCCTGTTTTATTTTTAGCCCCTGTTTTCGGGGTGTCGGGCATCTCTCCAAAGCCGATACAGAAAGGGGACGGAGGTTTTTTTACAGCCGGGGAATCGTTCGCCTGCCTGCATGGTTATTTACTGTCGACAGGCAAACAGTATTTTCGGGAGCCAAGAACGGATATGTTGATAGGAAAAAGCCCCAAGCCCACAGGAGAGACTTCCATGTCCCCCGCAGGTAGTGCATCCGAAAAAGATACGCGCAAAAAACACCGGAAGACGTGGACCGATCACGTGCAGCCGACCGGCTGGAAAAACCCGACGCCCGATGGCCGCTACAACCTGGTGGTGATTGGCGCAGGCCCCGCAGGGCTGGTGGCTGCCGCCGGGGCCGCGGGGCTGGGGGCCAAAGTGGCGCTGATCGAACGGCACCAGCTGGGGGGCGATTGCCTGAACGTGGGGTGCGTGCCGTCCAAGGGGCTTATTCGCTCCGCCCGCTCTGTGGCCGAGGTGCGCCGGAGTGCCGAATTCGGGGTGACCGGCACCGAGGCCGCCGAAGTGGATTTTGCCCGGGTGATGGAGCGCATGTACCGGATTCGTGCCGAACTGTCCCATCACGATAGCGCCGAACGGTTTACCGAACTGGGGATCGACGTGTTTCTGGGCGAGGGCCGCTTTGTCGGTAAAAACCGCATCGCCGTGGGCGATCAGATACTGCATTTTAAAAAGGCGCTCATCGCCACCGGCGCACGGGCCATCCTGCCCGACGTGCCGGGGCTGGCCGAATGCCACCCGCTCACCAACGAAAACGTGTTCGATCTGGAAGATCTGCCCGCCCGCATGGCGGTCATCGGCTCCGGCCCCATCGGCCTGGAGCTGGGCCAGAGCTTTGCCCGCTTCGGCAGCCAGGTGACCGTACTCGAAATGGGCGAGCGCATCATGATGCGCGAAGAGGCGAAAGCCGCCGCCATCGTGCACAAATCACTGGTGCGGGACGGAGTAGAAATCCGCACCGGCATCCAGTTGCTGCGGGCAAAAAAGACCGGCAAGACCACCGAACTGACCATTTCAGGCGAAAACGGGGAAGAAACCGTGAAGGTAGACGCCGTGCTGGTGGGCGCAGGCCGCGCCCCCAACGTGGGTTCCCTGAACCTGGAGGAAGCGGGCGTGGCGTTTGACGCAAGAAACGGCGTGCAGGTGAACGCCAACCTGCGCACCACCAACCCCGACGTGTTTGCCGCAGGCGACGTGTGCTACCCGTTCAAGTTCACCCACGCCGCCGACGCCTGCGCCCGCATCGTCATTGCCAACGCCTTGTTCCACGGGCGCGGCAAGGCCACCGGCCTGGTGGTGCCGTGGAGCACCTATACCGAGCCGGAAGTGGCCCACGTGGGCATTACCGAAGCGGAAATTACCACCCAGAACCTGGATGTGGACGTGGTGGAGGTGGAAACCGCCAGCAACGACCGCAGCCGTCTGGACGGCGACGACGAGGGGTACGCACGGGTCTACCTGAAAAAAGGCAGCGACCAGATTCTGGGGGCCACCGTGGTGGCAGGCCACGCCGGAGACATGATCGGCGAAATGGCCCTGGCCGTCACCCACGGCATCGGCCTGAAACAGGTGGGCAGCACCATCCACCCCTACCCCACCCACGGCGAGATATGGAAAAAAGTGGCCGACGCCCACAACCGCACCCGCCTCACCCCCGCGGTCAAAAAGTGGATGACCCGCTGGCTGCGGCTTACACGGTAACCCGGACATGAAACGATTTTTTTTACTTCTGGCCGTGGCCGTCTTGATCTGCGGCGCAGCCCGCCCCGCGGCGGCGGAAATGCCCGACCTGTCAGCCCTGGACTGGCTGCTCAAGCACCACGTCAGTTCCGGCGAAAGGCACGGCGTGGCCCTGCACCAGATTGATTACCGGGCCTGGTCCGCCGATCCGGCATACCCGCGGGCGCTGGCGGCGCTGAACCGGTTCGATCCGGCGCGGCTGGAGAGCGATGCCGAGCGGCTGGCGTTCTGGATCAACGCCTACAACCTGCTGGCCATCAAGGTGGTCATCGACCATCAGGTGCAGGGCTCCATCAAGGATGCCGGCTCCCTGTTTCGTTCCGTGTGGAAAATGGATGCGGGGCGCGTGGGCGGAAAACCGGTGTCGCTGGATACCATCGAGCACCACATCCTGCGCCCCATGGGCGACCCCCGCATCCACATGGCCATCGTCTGCGCTTCGGTCAGTTGCCCTGACCTGCGTATGGAGGCATATGCCCCGGAACGGCTGGATGCCCAACTGTATGAACAGGCCCGCCTGTTCCTTACCAACCACACCAAGGGCATGCGCGGCACGGGCCGTGTAACGGTTTCAAAAATATTCGACTGGTTTGCGGCGGACTTCGGGGGCGAAGACGGTGTGCTGCGCTTTATCTCCAACCACCTGCCGGAAGGTGCCGCGCGACCGATACGTATCGACGGCTATTTTGACTACGACTGGGCGCTCAACAACCCTCGTGGAATCCGCAGCTAGATAAGCCTACCCTTGATTGGGGTGGGTGTAAGTCATGACCCGCATCTTCTCAAACGTGACCATGCCGCTGCCCAGCATGGCATCCACCTTGGGCAGGACGGCATTGATCGCCTCTTCGGTGTCCACCACTTCCACCACCACCGGCAGATCCTGCGACAGGCGCAGCACCCGGTCGGTGTGCAACTGGGCGTGGGCGCCAAACCCGGCCATGCCGCGCAGGGCCGTCCCCCCTTTCAGGCCCGCGTCCAGCAACACATGCAGCAGTTCCAGATAGAGTGGCCGACCGTCGTGCCGGTCCGACTCCTTGATGAAAATGCGCATCATCAACATGTCTTCCTTGTGACCCTTCATCGAACAGCCCTCCTCTGTTAC